>CBETWA010000023.1:0-44907 GCA_965539975.1 uncultured bacterium
TTTATGGCGGTCCGGTTTCGTCCGAAGCAAGCCGTTGGTGCCGTCGGCGCGGGAGTTTTTAAACGCAGTGTTGCTCGCCACTAGGAAAATGCTCTTAATCCTCCTAATGGTGCCGTTTAGGTAACGCGTCACCTGCTCAGAAAAAGCGAGCCCGGAACAGGTATACCCATACTCAAGAGTATTTTCCGGGTAGAATTATTTGGAATGGTATATGTTTTTTGTGTATTGAAAAACTAGTGCCAAATTGTTTAAATATACTATTGCAAGGGCGAAAGGCGGTTCTGTGATGCCGGGGCAAAGTAAACTTGCATATACAAGAAAAATTGTCTGGGAACACCTGGGGAACAGCGAAAAAAAAGCGGTAATGAGTTTGGGGGAAGAATATAAAAATTTTCTAGCCCGGGCTAAAACCGAACGGGAAACAGTATCGTATATCAAAGAATATGCCGAAAAGAAAGGATTTATGCAGCTTGACGGCATTAAAGGTGCTTTGGGACCGGGTGACAAGGTTTACCGCATAATAAAAGAAAAATCGGTAATCATGGCCGTACTTGGTGAGCATCCGGTCACCATGGGGGTTAATGTCATTGGGTCCCATATAGATAGCCCGCGCTTGGACCTGAAAGTACACCCTCTTTACGAGGAGGAAGGCCTAGCTCTTTTAAAAACTCATTATTACGGGGGAATTAAAAAATATCAATGGCTGGCTTTGCCGCTGGCTCTGCATGGAGTGGTTTACCGGCGGGACGGTTCCGGGTTCAACGTTTGCATAGGTGAAGATATCAGGGATCCTGTTTTTACCATTTGCGACTTATTGCCACACCTCTCCAAGGACCAGTTGGAAAAAAAATTGAGTGATGCCTTCCCGGGCGAGATTTTGAGGGCGTTGTGCGGGAGTTTGCCGGTGGATGACAAGGAATTGAAGCACAGGGTTAAAGAATACGTGTTAAGGTTGCTATATGAAAAGTACGGTATGATTGAGGAAGACCTAGTTAGCGCCGAGCTGGAACTTGTGCCCGCTTTACCGCCGCGGGACGTTGGGTTTGATCGTTCAATGGTCGGTGGCTACGGCCAGGACGACCGGGCATGCGCCTTTGGGCAGCTGCTGGCGCTAACCGGGTTGAACCGTGTCGAGCGAACCGCGGTGGGAGTTTTTGCTGATAAAGAAGAAATCGGGAGTGTGGGTAATACGGGCATGCAATCCGGTATGTTTATGGATTTCATGGCCGAGTTGCTGGATAAAACAGCCGGGCGGTATAGCGATTTGGCGCTACGCCGGACTTTTAACGCATCAAGCGGTTTGTCTGCAGACGTCAATGTGGCCCTGGATCCATCATTCATTGATACTGTGGAAAAAGAAAACACTGCCGGTCTTGGCTGTGGTGTGGTCATTACCAAGTACACCGGGGCGCGCGGTAAAAGTGGTTCCAACGACGCGCACGCCGAATACCTGTCTCGCGTAATCAAGGTTTTTAATGAGCACAATGTGACTTGGCAGACAGGCGAGCTAGGCAAGGTAGATCAGGGAGGCGGAGGTACCATTGCTCACATGATGGCCGCATGCGGTATGGACGTGGTGGACTGCGGCATAGGGCTGCTAGGGATGCACTCGCCTTTCGAGGTGAGCCATAAGGCTGATATATACATGATGATTCGCGGGTACAGCGCCTTTTTGACGGCTTTTAAAGATAATTTGAATACTTGAATTTGATTACTTGCCACATGCAAGGGGCTGGTTAAATGCTGGTTAAATATTATGTTGGGGATGTCGTAAAGATGCGCAAACCTCACCCGTGCGGTTCCGACGAGTGGGAAGTTATGCGCACGGGGGTGGATTTTCGCATCAGGTGTAAAGGTTGCGGCCGTGTTGTGATGTTACCCCGGCCCAAATTTGAAAAAAGTGTCAAGAAGGTTGTGAGCACTTCGGCAAATGAATAATGGTTGGACAAGCCAACTCGTTTTCATTTCATTCCTTGCTTTTGATAAGGATATTGTGCTATAATTTGATAGCCAAAAAATGCATATCTATTGGCCCACCCTGCTCCACAGTCACCGGCAAAGCGGTGTTATTGTGGGGCCTTATGTCCAAAGGGAGGAGGTGAACATCGTGCGCGGGTACGAGCTGATGTTTATTATCAGGCCCGACCTGGACGATGAAGCTACCGAGGCGGTAATCGAAAAAGTTAGGTCCACCATTGAAAACAACAAGGGAGAGATCGCCAAGGTTGACAAGTGGGGCAAGCGCAGGCTGGCCTACGAAATCAAAGACTTGCGCGAGGGTTTTTATGTTGTAGTCAATTTCAAGGGGGATGCTGCTCTGGCGGCTGAATTGGACCGGGTACTGAAGATTACCGACACGGTTTTGCGCCATATGATTGTTCGAGAACAGTAATAAAATTACCGGGTAGACCCCTATGCCGTTGTGTTGCGGCACCAGTAGGAAGATGGGGTATACCGGAGGTATGTCCCCAACGTATAAGCCGCTGGTGCCGCCGGCGCGGGAGTTTTTAAACGCAGTGATGGCTGCTGCCCGTAAATGTGTTCTTATTCTTACCAAGGGTGCCGATTTTGCAGTGCATTACCTGTTTAGAAAAAGCGAGACGGAGCAGGTATACCCATACTAAAGAGTTTCTTCAGGCTAAAGAAATGCAGATAGCCGGGGCGGTGATTTTCATGTTGAACAAGGTAATACTTATCGGCAGGTTAACCCAGGATCCCGAACTTCGTTATACACCTAGCGGAGCTCCGGTGGCCAGTTTTACTCTGGCCGTGGATCGCCCGTTTACCAGCAGGCAGGGTGAAAGGGAAACCGATTTCATCAACATTGTTGTCTGGCAGAAGCTAGCGGAAAACTGCGCCAACCACCTGGGAAAAGGCAGGCTGGTGGCGGTGGTTGGAAGGTTACAGATTCGTTCATACGACGACAGCCAAGGAATTCGCCGCAAAGCTGCCGAGGTGGTGGCCAGCGACGTGCGCTTTCTGGACTGGCCGAAGGATGGTCGCGAACCAACCTCCAGCGGAGGCAGTACTGTCACCGGTGAAGGATTTGCCAGCGAAATCAGCTTTAACGAGGACGAAATCCCGTTCTAGGAGGTGTAATTTTTGAGGCGTGAACGCGGTCGCAGGGGCAAAAAACGGATCTGCAGTTTTTGCGTCGATAAACTGGAAACTGTGGATTATAAGGACGTGCCCCGCTTGAAAAAATATATCACCGAAAGAGGTAAAATATTACCCAGGCGTATTTCGGGCAATTGCGCACGCCACCAGCGGATGATGACGGTGGCCATAAAGAGGGCTCGTAATATGGCGTTATTACCCTTTACTGTGGAATAAATACCATTCTTTTTTGTGATTTTTTACTGGCAGGGGTGTCGTTTAGGTTTCCCCTGCCTTAATTTTTTTCTTTTGGAACCCCGGGCAACAAATAACAGGCTTCCGGCCGGGTGCCACCGGGAGGAATTCCAAGCGGTGCGCAGAACTATAAAAAAGTTGAGTCCTTGAGGTGATTCATAGTGCGCGCAGACAGGTACCCTGTATACGTGGAAACCTTTGCCGCTGCAGCGATTACTGTAATTGCGGGGTTTTTGGGGCTGGCAACACCATTGTTTTTTCTTGCCGTTTTGTTGATGCCGTTGCCCGTCGCCTACCTGATAGTTAAAAGGGACCTAAACCAGGGCCTACTGTCTCTGGCGCTGGCATCAATGTTTTTGCTTTCGATAGTGGGCAGGTTTGACCTGTTATTGCTACTTATGCTGCATTTCGGGCCGCCTGCCGTAATTATTGGCCTGCTGATTAAAAACAAAACCACCGTGGTACAAAGCGTTTATATTTTGTTTTTTTGGGCTCTGGCGGCGTCAACTATCACCCTGGCGTTCATTTACTCGGTGGGGTACGGGGATAACGGTGCCGCCAGCGAGGTCAACAAAGTGGTGGAACAAATGTCCGAGTATTACATGGCTGCGGGTATCATAGATGAGGAGGGCAGGCGACAACTGGATGGAATATCTCAACAATTGGGCAGGCTGGCGCAATTATTTCTACCCGCCAGCGTAATTGTTTGGACAAGTATTATGGTTAACGGCACATATTTTATAGCCAGGCGCTTGTTTTCTAAGTTGGGTTATTCCATACCGGGCGGTGTGAAGTTTTCCGAGTGGCGGCTCCCCTGGTATTCCGTTTGGCTGGTAATTGCCGGGCTGGCGCTTACTCTGGCCGGGGATGAATTCTCTTTACATCTTGGCGGTGCAATAGGTAAAAACATACTTTTTGTATCTGCGTTTATTTTTTTTATCCAGGGCATCTCTGTTATGGCGTATTTTTTGCAAGTATGGCGAATACCCGGGGTGGTCAAGGTTATAATTGCTTTGGCGGTATTTTTGTATATGCCGTTTATTATACTGGCGCTGGGATTAATTGACCCCGTTGCCAACTTGCGCCGCTTACCGGGCAACGGTGGAGAGGGTACAAAGGGAGGGTAACATGAATGCGGGTAATATTGCTTGAAGATGTGAAAAAATTAGGCCAAAAAGGCGATGTTGTAAATGTTGCCGATGGTTATGCCCGTAACTTTTTAATTCCCAGGGGGCTGGCTGCTGAAGCCACCCAAGGCAGGATTAAGGAACTGGATCATATGAAGAAAAAACAAGCCGAGCAGAAAAAGAAAGAGGAGGAAGATGCCCGGTCGCTTGGAGCCCGTATGGACGGTTTAAAAGTAAATTTATCCGCCAGGGTGGGCGATGCCGGTAAACTGTTTGGGGCAATCAGCAACAAGGATATTGCGGAGGCTCTTAAAAATCAGCACGGCATCACCGTGGACAAGAAAAAAATTATTCTGGACGCACCGTTAAAAACACTGGGTGAACACAACGTGGTGGTTAAATTGCATCCCGTTGTCCAGGTGCAAATCGTTGTGAAAGTTTCCGCGCAGGACTCTTGATAATAACCGGTGGGTAAATACCGGGGCGGGATCCGCACCTTGGACGCGAAAGGAGTTAATTGAAGAAATGAAAGCTTTTTTGGATAAAATCAAAGCAAAAAATGAACCAGGAATGCGTTTCAAGGAACACGACCAGCTGCAGCGGCAGGTTAACTCGTTGTTTAACATACTTTCTGACATCTATGGTCCGGGCAAAGTAGTATTACGGGCCGGTAAACTCAACGTGCTGCAGTTGCTGAGATCCGATTACCTGCCCGAACGGGTCCTTGCTCTGCAAAAAATTGTATTTGGGAATCCCACGTTGGATACAGTTCCGGATTTCGAAGATTTGCCCGGTATTCTTGACGAGATTGAAGAAGAAATAGCTGATATTATTGCCAGGCGGACCGTAGAGGACGAATTGGAGAAAAAAATTAACGAACGCCTGCAACAAAGACACGAAGATTACGTGCAAGAAATAAAGATGCAGATCATCAAGGAAAGCGCGGGCCCGGAAAACGCACAGACCCTTAAAAAGCTGGCTATCCTGGAGAAGCTGGAACAGAGAAACCTGGTTCGTTCGGCTCTGGATGTACTAAGGCCCGACAGTATAGAACAAATTGTGGGCCAGGAGCGCCCCGTGCGGGCGCTACTATCCAAGCTGGCGTCCCCTTTTCCCCAGCATATTTTACTATACGGGCCGCCTGGAGTGGGTAAAACCACCGCCGCTCGCCTGGCGCTGGAGGCGGCAAAAGCCACGAAACACAGCCCTTTCGACCAGGATGCTCCCTTCGTGGAGGTTAACGGCACTACGTTACGCTGGGATCCAAGAGAAGTGACCAACCCTCTGCTGGGATCAGTGCATGATCCAATATACCAGGGGGCGAGGCGAGACCTGGCCGATACCGGTATTCCCGAACCCAAGCCGGGGCTTGTTACCGAAGCCCATGGAGGCGTGCTTTTCATCGACGAAGTGGGGGAAATGGATCCCATACTTCAGAACAAGTTGCTCAAAGTTCTGGAGGACAAGCGGGTTTTCTTCGAGTCGTCCTATTACGACCCCACTGACGGTAATATCCCCCGGTATATAAAGAAACTGTTCGAGGAAGGAGCCCCCGCCGATTTTATATTAATCGGGGCCACAACCAGGGAGCCGGAGGAAATAAACCCGGCCATCCGCAGCCGTTGCGTGGAAATATTTTTTGATCCCTTAACCCCTGGGGATATTTGCACCATCGTGCGACAAGCCGCCGGTAAACTTAACGTGGTCATGGAAGAGGGCGTAGAAAGCGTAATAGCCGAGTATACCATCGAAGGGCGCAAAGCGGTAAACATACTGGCGGACGCGTTTGCCTTGGCTTACCAGCGCGCACAAGGACGCGAAGTCACCATAACAATGGCGGATATTTACGAGGTGATTCAGGTTAGCCGCCTGACGCCGTATGTAACCCGCCGGGCTTCTTCCCGAAGCGAGGTAGGCCGGGTTTTCGGGCTGGGCGTGGCGGGATACCTGGGTTCTGCGCTGGAAATCGAGGCGGTGGTGTTTCCTGCACATCGCGAAGGAAACGGTGTCATACGTTTTAACGAGACCGCCGGCACCATGGCCAGGGATTCGGTATTCAACGCCGCTTCAGTGCTTCGCAAGCTCACCGGGCGCGACCTGCACAATTATGACGTTCACGTTAACGTTATAGGCGGGGGACGCATTGACGGGCCTTCCGCCGGGGTGGCCATCTGCATAGCCCTGTATAGCGCGCTGGAAAATAAAAGTATCCCGCAAAATATAGCGGTAACCGGTGAACTGTCCATACAAGGTTTAATTAGGGCGGTGGGCGGTATACCCGAAAAAATATACGGTGCCAAGCAAGCAGGAATTGAAACTGTCTTTGTGCCATGGGAGAATGAAAAAGATATCCCCGCGGACACCGGAAACGTTAAGGTTATACCCGTGCGAAGCGTGGATGAAATAATAAGTTATATTTTCCCCGGCGCTCTTCAAAAAGCCAACTAATTGACGGGGTACAGGAACGGTAGTCGAAAAGCAGTGGACAGGGAGCGGGGATATTCAATTCTGACTCCTGACTCCTAACTACTGACTCCTGAACAAAAGAGCAGGTGTAATCTCATGTGGGAAAAGGTTCCTCCCCATAACATCGACGCCGAGCAATCAGTGCTCGGGGCAATCCTGATTGACAATACGGCTATCTCCAAGGTGATAAAGCATATTCGCCCGGAGGATTTTTACATGGAGTCCCACCGGGTGATATATGATACCATCCTGGAGCTTGAAGAAAAAGGCCAGGCCGCCGATCTAGTTACTGTGACCGACAGCTTGCGCAAAAAAGGGGAGCTGGAAAAGGTGGGCGGCGTATCTTATGTAGCCACCCTGGCCAACATAGCCCCCACGGCGGCAAACGCCGAACATTACGCGCGTATCGTGGAAGAAAAAGCCTTGCTGCGCAACCTGATTACCCTGGCCACCCGCATAGCCGGTATGGGATACGAAGGTGGCGAGGACGCCGAGCGCTTGATGGAAGAGGCAGAAAGGATGTTGTTGGAGCTCGGCTCCCGCCGTACTGCCACCGTGTTTTACGAGATTAAGGATATTTTAAAAGATACTTTTAAACACTTGGAGTTTCTTTACAAGCATAAAGGGCAAATAACCGGGGTGCCCACCGGGTTTACGGACCTCGACCGTCTATGCCAGGGATTACAGCCCGGCGACCTGGTAATTGTGGCGGGCCGGCCGTCCATGGGCAAAACCAGTTTCGGCCTGTGTATAGCCCACCAGGCGGCTGCAAGCACCGGCAAGCCGGTGGCTATTTTCAGCCTGGAAATGTCCAAGGAACAGCTGGTGCAGCGGATGCTTTGCGCCGGCGCCATGGTTGACCAGCATAAGTTGCGTTCGGGGTACATTAGCGAGGGAGATTGGCTGAAGCTAACCAGCCAGGCCAGAGACATGGCTAAACTGCCCATTTATATAGACGATTCGGGTGTGCTTACTGCGCGCCAGATAAGGGCCAAGGCCAGGCAGATACATATGGAAAAAGGGTTGTCGCTTGTTGTTATCGATTACCTGCAGTTGGTGCAGGGAAACCGGCGGGTTGAAAACAGGCAACAGGAAATAGCTGAAATATCGCGTTCCATGAAAAGCCTGGCCAAGGAACTGAACGTGCCCGTGCTGGCACTTGCCCAGTTAAGCCGCTCTGTTGAACAGCGACAGGATAAAAGGCCCATCATGTCGGACTTGCGGGAAAGTGGTTCTCTGGAACAGGACGCCGACGTAGTGATGTTTATATACAGGGACGATTACTACAATCCCGACTCCGAAAAGACCGGCATCGCCGAGATTATAGTGGCCAAACAAAGAAACGGCCCCACTGGGATAGTGGAACTGGCTTTTCTAAAGGAATTTACAAGGTTTATGAATCTAGCCAGGCGTAGCGAGGAAGTGACGGGCCCGGAGCTTTGAGCGTGACGCCCGGGTCATTTTTAGGGACTTTACCTTGACAAACAGATTGCTATTTTGGTAACATTGTCTTGTTGCGCTATGCGCAAAAAGGTTTTATACACCGGCAACATGGCAAAAATCACGGCATATATCCAAATTAATTGACTCAAACATAATGCCTGTTTGGGTTATTTTTATGCTGGTGACACAGAATATGGTGTATGATACGGGAGGTTTAACCAGTTGTCGCATCAATATGACGTCATTATTACCGGGGCGGGACCGGCGGGTATTTTTGCCGCTCTGGAACTCACCCGGAATAGGGACGACCTGAAAATTTTGATATTGGAGAAGGGGAACGATATTTCCAGGCGCAAGTGCCCCTCCCGGGAAAAAGGTGGAGTGTGTTTCAACTGTTCTCCGTGTTCCACAGTATGCGGGTGGGGCGGAGCAGGTGCCTTTAGCGACGGCAAGTTGACTTTGTCTTCGGAAATCGGAGGCAGTCTGGAACAGTACCTAGGTCAAGATAAACTGGAAGAAATGATCCAGTACGTAGACAAAATTTACCTCCAGTTCGGAGCGCCGGGGCATGTTTACGGCCTGGAACACCACGAGGAGATACAGGAATTCCAGCGCCGCGCCACACTTGCGGAGTTAAAGCTAATACCGGTTGCCATACGTCACCTGGGAACAGGACGTTGCCAGGAAATTCTGCAACTGATGTACGATCACCTCAAGGGCAAGGGAGTCGAGGTACGCACACGGTGTTTTGTTAAATCTGTTATTGTGCGCGACGGCAGTGCCCAGGGTGTGGTGACCGATGACGGCCGGGAGATTAAAGGCAAGTGTGTAATCCTGGCACCCGGTCGCGAGGGAGCCGAATGGCTTACCCGGGAAGCCTCCCGCCTGGGTTTGAAGACGGTAAACAACCCTGTTGACATAGGTGTGCGGGTGGAAGTGCCGGCAGCTGTCATGGAACCGCTTACCAGGGTGTTTTACGAATCGAAGTTCATATATTATTCACATACCTTTGACGACAGGGTCAGGACCTTTTGCATGAACCCCTACGGCGAAGTTGTGATGGAGAATAATGGCGGGCTTGTAACGGTGAACGGGCACAGCCACGCTTTTAACAAGACTGAAAATACAAACTTTGCGGTACTGGTGAGCAAAACCTTCACCGAGCCTTTCAGGGAGCCCATATCATACGGCAAGTACGTGGCCCGGCTGGCCAACCTGCTGGGGGGAGGTGTAATAGTTCAGCGCCTCGGGGACCTGCTGGACGGGCACCGCTCCACGGTGGACCGGATGAAAAAGAGCCTGGTGGTACCCACGCTGAAAGAGGCCACGCCGGGAGATTTGAGCCTGGTGTTCCCTTACCGGCACCTGGTGGGTATAGTGGAAATGTTGAAGGCGTTGGATAAGATAGCGCCCGGAGTATACTCCCGTTATACATTACTTTACGGGGTGGAAGTTAAGTTTTACTCTTCCCGCCTGGCGCTTAGCAGCGGGCTGGAAACCAAGTATAGAAACCTGTTCGCCATTGGGGACGGCGCCGGCATCACCCGTGGTCTGACCCAGGCTTCGGTGGCAGGTGTGGTTGCCGCCAGGGAGATCCTCAACAGGTTTTAAGGGGGATTGAAAAGTGTCTACGGTAGTTTTGATTGGCGCGCAGTGGGGTGACGAGGGGAAGGGAAAAGTAACCGATTTCCTTGCCAACCAGGCTGACATGGTAGTTCGCTACCAGGGCGGAAACAACGCGGGTCACACCGTTGTGGTGGAGGACAAGGTATTCAAGTTGCACCTGATCCCTTCCGGTATACTGTACGGTGAAAAAATGTGTCTCATCGGCAACGGGGTGGTGATCGACCCCGCTGTGTTGCTGCAGGAGCTGGAAGCCCTGGAAAACCAAGGTGTAAGTACCGATAACCTACGTATTAGCCCCCGGGCACATGTGATATTCCCTTATCACCGGAGTATCGACATGGCCGAAGAAAAATGCAAGGGCAACAGCAAAATAGGTACCACCTGCCGGGGTATAGGGCCCGCATACACCGATAAAGCTTCCCGTATCGGCATCCGCATGGTTGATCTTATTGACCGGGAAGAACTGGCGGAAAAACTGCGTTTCCTGGTGGAGATAAAAAACAAGCTGCTGGCCGGTGTATACGGCTATGGTGAGCAAATTGATTACCGGCAGGTGCTGGAGGAATATTCCGGGTATGCCGAACGCCTGAAGAAATATGTTGATGATGTGTCGCTGCTGGTAAACCGGGCCATCGACCAGGGCAAGAAGGTTTTATTTGAGGGTGCCCAGGGCACACTGCTTGACCTGGACCACGGGACCTATCCATATGTTACATCCAGTCATCCCATCGCTGCCGCTGCGTGTATCGGCGCCGGGCTGGGTCCCACCAGGATCAATACGGTGGTGGGGGTGGCCAAGGCCTACATTACCAGGGTGGGGGAAGGCCCGTTCCCAACTGAACTGTTTGATGACCTGGGCGACAAGATCCGGGAAAGGGGACATGAATTCGGCACAACTACCGGCCGCCCGCGTCGCTGTGGCTGGTACGATGCCGTTATAGCCCGTTACTCCGCCCGGATTAACGGCTTGAATTACATGGCCATTACAAAACTGGACGTGCTTTCCGGTTTGGATACCTTAAAGGTGTGCGTTGGTTACCGGTACAAGGGCGAGATTATCAACGAATTCCCTGTAAGCCTGAAAATGCTGGCTCAATGCGAACCCGTTTACAGGGAATTTCCCGGCTGGTCGGAGGATATATCCCATGTTACCGATTTCAGCCAGTTACCGCAAAATGCCAAGGACTATGTTAAGCGGCTGGAGGAATTGTCCGGTGTGCCGGTGGCCATGGTGGGCGTGGGACCCGGCAGGGACCAAACCCTGGTTTTAAAGGATATATTTTAAACCGCAGTTTTTGTTGTTTGTTAACAGCGGAGCGGGTATTGCTTTTTCCTTTTTGTAAAAAAGTATTCTGTTAAAAAAAGCGAGCGCAAGTACCCAGGGCCAACATGAGAGGCCTATTTGAGCGGCGAATGAGGTACCAGCGCTCGCTTTTTTTTTTAACCGGTGCGGGGATGTTGAAACGGTGGCAAAAGCATAATCAATGCGAAGCGAGTTTGTTAATTAAATACGGGGTAGCCACAGCGGGATGAAATTTCTGAAATAAGAATTTATTTCTAAATTTCAGTTAAACTCCTTTGTAAATTCAACAATTTTTTCCAAAAGGGGGGTTTTGTTATTGTTTTTCTTGGTTTTATTTAAAATCAATTATTAATTTTGAAACATAACCACGAATTCAGCCAAAAATACGAGCATTTGCAAGAAAAATCAAATAATAGAGGCCATAATTGCCTCATTCGCTTTTAATTTAATTTTTTTTAAATTAAAAATATGAAAACAATTTTCACAATATGAAAAAAGGGGCGTATTGACATGCAGAGTACAGAGACGGCTTGGGAAACGGCAATAAAACAACTGGAAGAAGCTGCGGCCATGGCGGGATTACCTGGTGAAATACTTGAACTACTAAAGAAACCGCAACGAATTTTTACGGTTCATTTCCCGGTTCGTATGGATGACGGTTCCATTAAAATTTTTACCGGGTTTAGGGTACAGCATTGCCATGCATTGGGTCCCATTCGTGGAGGTACGAGATTCCACCCGGACGAAACCATTGAAGATGTTCAAGCACTGGCGCTGTGGATGACCATCAAGAATTCTCTCAACGGCATACCCGCCGGCGGGGGTAAAGGCGGGGTAGTTTGTGATCCGGCAGCACTGTCCAGGTTCGAACTGGAAAGAGTTTGTCGTGCCTATGTCAGGGCTATTTCACCGATTATTGGGACCTGGAAGGATTTCCCGGGAGCCGACATTGGTACCAGCGAGCAAACCATGAGCTGGATGCTTGACGAATGGGAACAAATGCACGAAATGACTCACGACCCGGCAGCAATAAGCGGCAAGACACGGGTTTTGGGTGGCTCGGAGGGAAGACCGTCGGCTACCGGGCTGGGGGTTATGTTTGCCGTTCGCGAGACATGTCAATATCTGGGATTGCAAATGAAGGGTCTGCGGGTTGCCATTCAAGGGTTTGGTAAAGTTGGTTCCTGGGCGGCCCGTTTGCTTTATGACGAGGGTGTAATAATTGTCGCTTTAAGCGATGTTTTCGGTGGAATTATGAACCCCGACGGCTTGAACCCGTATGATGTTTTAAAATACGTGGAAGAAACCGGAAGCGTGGTGGGTTATCCCCAATCGGAACCTGTCTCCAATGATGAGATACTCTGTATGGATTGTGATGTAGTTATACCCGCCGCAGTTCAAAGCGTCATTACGGAAAAAAACGCACCCAATATAAAAACAGGGATAATAGTTGAAGCTGCTAACGGCCCGGTTACTCCTGAAGGAGAAAAAATTCTTCTTGACAAAGGCGTATTTATAGTGCCGGATATTTTGGCTAATGGAGGTGGTACAACCATCGCGCACTTGGAAAGGGTTCAAGGGTTATATGATAACTACTGGACGGAAGAAGAAGTCAGAAAACAATACAACAATATATTCACCAGGGTTTATAGTCA
This sequence comes from uncultured bacterium, assembly GCA_965539975.1. Classification (GTDB taxonomy): domain Bacteria; phylum Bacillota; class Desulfotomaculia; order Desulfotomaculales; family Desulfallaceae; genus CBETWA01. Next base: position 12,972 of record CBETWA010000023.1, read on the forward strand.
AGTTTACCACGTCGCCAAGGAGCGCGGTATCAGTATGCGAATGGCTGCATGGGTCAAATCCCTAAAACAATTGGAAAGCGCAATTAAAGCTCGGGGTTGGGTATAGGGCCATGTCTCCTATGCCGAACGTTAAAGCATTAGAAAGGGCCCTTGATATCCTGGAAGCTTTTTCAATTGAAAAAAGCGAGATGAGTCTTACTGAACTAAGCGGTAAAGTAAACCTTTCACCAGCAACGGTAAGTCGTCTTTTGCAAACTTTAGTTAAGCGAGGTTATCTTACCCAAAATCCGGCCAATAAAAAATATCGCCTTAGCTTTAAATTCTTGGACTTGGTTGCCATAATTTACGCAGGTATGGATTTACACCAAGCAGCTTTTCCGGTACTGAGAAGACTCAGGGATAAGTTAAAAGAAACTGTATATTTGGATGTAATTAAAGGCGACGAAAGGGTTTGTATTATGTCATTATCCGGAACTCACCCGGTGCGGACATATGTACCCCTTGGGCAACGATCCCCTCTTTATGCCGGTGCAGACTCACGCTTGTTGCTCGCGTCCTGGGATGATGAAGACATTGAAGCTTATTTTAACCGGGTCGAGTTAAAAAGGTTCGCTTCCAATACCATTACTGACAGGGAGAAATTGTGGGAGGAAATACGTTTTATCCGCCTTACGAACATATCTTTCAGTGTGAATGAATTTCACCAGGGTAGCGCATGTATATCGGCACCCGTTAGGGATCACTCGGGAAAAGTAGTAGCCGCATTGTCTGTATCCTTCCCGGATTCCAGGGCTGATAAAAACAATATCGAGAATTATATTGCTGCCGTTGGCGGGGCGGCCCGCAGCTTGTCCGAGGCCATGGGCTACAGGCAACAAGGAAAAAAACATATCCCCAACGTCGAGGACCTTATAAAAAGAGTTTCCCTGGTATGAATATTCCATATGAGAAGGACGAGGGAATATTAATGAATAGAGATAATTTTCTCCGAATTGTGATTTCTGTTGCTGCAATTGCGATGTCGTTGTTTATTTTAATAACAGCCATGACCTTGCCCCTTGTAGCAATGTGTCAAAGGGCCGTTGTTTTGATGCTTAGTTTGTTTATTATTTTTCTAGCGTGCCCGTTCAGGAAAAAAGATGGGGCCAGGATTACCATTTTTGATATGCTGTTGGCCTTAGCGGGGCTAGCCATTGGCGTGTATATACTGGTGGACTATGAAAACCTGGTTAACCGCATGGGATTACCCAGTAAAGCTGACCTGATTGTGGGCGGTATGGCCATTCTTCTGGTCCTTGAATCCACCCGGCGCGCTCTTGGCTGGCCTTTACCTTTTGTTACAAGCTTATTTTTGCTTTACTGCTACTTCGGTCAATATATTCCGGGCACTTTTGGGCACCGCGGTTATGACGTGGTGAGAATTATCAATCAAATGTACTTGACAACCGATGGCATATTCGGTGTTCCCCTGGGTGTAGTAGTTAGTATTGTGTTTTTATTCGTACTATTTGGATCTTTTCTGGAGAAAAGCGGTGGCGGGAACTTCTTTATCAATTTAGCAATGGCCTTAGCCGGTAGAGCCAAAGGTGGTCCGGCAAAGATCGCAGTTATCGGTAGCGGTCTTATGGGTACCATTTCCGGGAGCAGTATAGCCAATGCGGTAACTGTGGGTAGTTTAACCATACCGATGATGAAACGTGTCGGCTACAGGTCGGAATTTGCTGCAGCAGTGGAAGCAAATGCTTCCACGGGTGGTCAGATCATGCCACCCATTATGGGTGCAGGAGCTTTTATCATGGCTGAATTTACGCAAATCCCTTATATAAAAATAATTGCTGCTGCGGCAATACCTGCAATTCTATACTACTTCAGCGTCTACATGAACGTGCACTTCGAAGCCTGCCGCGCGGGGTTAGAAGGATTGCCCCCCGAAGAAGTCCCTAAAGTTAAGAGTGTTTTAAAGGATGGATGGGTTTATATTTTCCCCATTATTGCCCTGGTAGTAATTTTAATCATGGGCTATAGCCCGGCAAGGGCTGCTTATGTAAGCATCGCGTTGTTAATCCTGGCAAGCATGATTAAAGCATCCACCAGAATGGGTTTTGCTGACATACTGGATGCACTGAAAGGTGCAGCGTTAAATGCTTACGGGGTTGTGGCTGCATGTGCCTGTGCGGGCATGATTGTCGCTTCGGTTAGCATGACAGGCTTGGGTATAAAGTTTTCCAACGTAATTGGTGCCATTGCCGGGGACAAGCTGATTCTGGGACTCTTTATGACAATGGTTGCATCATTAATTCTCGGTATGGCTTTGCCCACGACGGCCAACTACATTGTGCAAGCTTCTATTGCTGCTCCGGCTTTAGTCACACTGGGCCTGCCCGTATTGACTTGCCACATGTTCGTTTTCTATTTTGGTGTTTTTGCTGACATCACACCCCCGGTGGCCTTGGCCTGTTTTGCAACCGCCGGTATCGCCAAGGCAAACCCGTTGCTAACGGGTGCTTTAGCCGCTCGAAATGTTACAGTGGCTTACCTGATACCTTACTTGTTCGTTTTCTATCCAGCTCTAATGGGACAGGCTCCCGCCTTAGACGTGATATTCACAGTGATTTCAGCCATGATTGCCATTGTTGCTTTAAGTGCCGCTTTCTCGGGCTATCTACACGTTCATTGCAAGGGTTGGGAGAGAATAGCCCTGGTGGTTATGGGTGGCATGTTGCTACTACCCGAGAAGATTAGCTCCTTAACCGGTGGAGCGTTGCTGTTGCTGTTTTATATCTGGCAGAGACTTAAAAATAAAACTGTCATTGTGGAGGAGGTGGGAAAAAAGATTTAGTGGGTAGATAAGTAGTCGTGATTTGCAACTTTAACAAAAAAGGAGGATGAAGGATGTTAAAATTTACTCCCAAGAGAAACATTATCTGGCTTGTAACAGTGATTTTTCTTATGGGAATACTTGCCGGGTGCTCAGGCGGCGGCAGCGGCGGCGGTGATCAATCCGGCCAGGGTCAAGACAGTGCCAAGGTAATGAATATGTCCATTTCCACCGGTGCCACCAGTGGTACCTACTATCCTTTGGGAACAGCCATTGCCAACGTGGTTTCTAATGCAGGCATTGGAGTGAACATGACAGCTGAGTCCACCAGTGGCTCCATCGAAAACGCGCGCCTTATAGGACAAGGACAAACCGAAATTGGTTTTGTCGAGTCGTTGATTGCCGACTGGGCTTATAACGGGAAAGAAATGTTTGAAGGCCAGAAGGTCGAGAATATTCGTGGACTGGTAGCCCTTTACCCCAACACAATCCAAACTGTAGTAAAGAAAAAGTCCGGTATAAAAACCTACAAAGATCTTAAAGGCAAAACAGTTGCCGTAGGTATACAAGGCAGCTCAAGCCCCATGGCAATGCAAGTGGTTCTCGAATCTTACGGCATGTCAATGAATGATATCAAACCGCAATACCTGGCTTACGGTCCTTCCATGGAACTTTTGAAAGACGACCAGGTACACGCTGTAATGGTGGATGCAGGGGCACCCAACTCATCAATTATTGACGTTGGCACCCAGCATGAAATTGATATTTTATCAATAGACCCGGAAAACATTGCAAAAATTAGAGAAAAGTACCCGTATTTCTCTGATACCGTTACTATTCCCGCTGGAACATACAACGGTGTTGACAAGGATATCATTACACCGGTTCACTGGCCACCCTTTGTGTAAGAGCCGATTTGCCAGAGGATGTAGTTTACAACATTACCAAAACTATTTTCGAGCAGAGAGATGAAATAGCCAAAGTGCACGAAAAAGGTAATAGCATTAACTTGGAAACCGCCATCAACGGGATATCAATCCCGCTGCATCCCGGTGCGGAGAAGTACTATAAAGAGATGGGCGTTATAAAATAAACTCGTTTACCGATGAGATGAAGCCCATTAAGTGCCATTAAGTATCTTAATGGGCTCTCTTCTTTCTCTTTAACTTGAATTGGGAGATGATGTTATGTACCTGCCCGGTGAAGCAGAGCCGGTGGATTATAAAAGGCGTGCAGCCCAAGTATGTACCCATTGGGGTGAAAAAAAAGGTGCATTTGATTTTTCCATCATACCTCCGGTTTATGAAACGGTAAATTTCTATTTTGAAGATCTGGAGGAAGCGCAACAGTATTTCAATCAAGGTAAATCCGGTCGCTTTTATTACACGCGTGCAAGCAATCCCACCACTGAAATTTTGGAACAAAAATTGGCTGCTTTGGAAAAAGCGCCGGCTTGCAAGTGTTTTGCCTCCGGTATGGGCGCCATTGGAGCGTCTATCTTGGCTCTCGCTAAATCCGGCGATCACATTGTGGCGGTTAGGACAATTTACAAAAACTCTTCACGCATATTGAACGAAATAGCGCGCAGGTACAATATAGATGTAACCTTCGTCGGGGGGCACCGGGTTGAGGATTTTGCCGAAACCATTCGCCCCAATACAACCTTATTTTACTTGGAGAGCCCGTCAAGCTCACGCTATTCATTACAGGACTTGGAGGAAATAGCTAAACTGGCCAGGAGTCGTGGTATTACTACTTTGATTGATAATACCATCGCAACTCCATATAACCAGAATCCACGGGATTACGGTATTGATGCGGTGATTCATTCCGGGAGTAAATACCTTAACGGTCATGGTGATGTGCTTTACGGGGCGGTATGTGCAGATGAGCAAATAATAAAAGAAATAGCAGAGCGTGAACATTATTTACGGGGAAACATGCTGGGACCCATAGAGTCGTGGCTGGCATTGCGTGGATTACGCACCTTTGCTTTGCGGATGGCCTACTACAATAAGGTTGGCCTGGAAATGGCGCGTTTTTTGGAAAATCACCCCCAAGTGGCCCGCGTATATTACCCAATGCTGGAATCGCACCCGCAACATGAACTTGCCGTGCGCCAGATGCGTGGGGCGGGTTCGCTCATGGCCATCGAGTTAAAGGGCGGTTACGAAAAAGCCAGGTCGTTTATAAACAACCTGAGGCTGTTTAAAATTGCAGCAAGCTGGGGTAGTTTTGAAAGCTTGGTGTGGTATCCTGCCACTGCAGTGCGAAATGCCGATGAGGAATGGTTAAAAGAGCACGAGTTGAGCTTGTCAATGGTGCGGTTGTCAATTGGGTTGGAAGACCCTGAGCTGCTTAAGGAAGATCTAGATAATGCGCTTAGAAAATAGTGTCTTGTGTGGTTTATGGTTTTAATCATGGAGGAGTATGGTATGCCAGACATCATTTTAAATCAAAATCGTTGTAAACAATGCGGGTTATGTATAGCGTTTTGCCCCAAACAAGTTTTTACCAAGGGTCAAAATGATTACCCCGAGGTTCAGGATGCCGAGAAATGTGTATCTTGTAACTTATGCGTGTTCAGGTGTCCCGATTTTGCTTTGGAAGTGAGGGAGTGGAATAATGAACCGGTCAATCAGTGAGGGTAAAAAAGTTTTTCTACAGGGTAACGAAGCCATCGCCGAAGGCGCTATTGCCGCGGGGGCACGTTTTTACGCCGGTTATCCCATCACTCCTTCTTCGGAGATCGCCGAGATGTGTTCTCAAAAGCTCCTGGAAGTGGGCGGCGTGTACATTCAGATGGAAGATGAAATAGCCAGCATAGCTGCAGTAATCGGCGCATCCCTAACGGGAGTAAAGTCCTTTACCGCCACTTCCGGCCCTGGTTTTTCGCTGATGCAGGAGAACCTCGGGGTTGCCATATTAGGTGAAGTTCCGTGTGTGGTGGTCAACGTGCAACGCTCCGGTCCCAGCACCGGCTTGGCCACAAAACCGGCCCAGGCTGATGTCATGCAGGCGCGGTGGGGGCGTCACGGCGACCAAAGTGTTATCGTTATCTCCCCGGCCACTGTGCAAGAATGCTTCGACCTAGCCGTAACGGCATTTAACCTAGCCGAGCGCTTCCGGGTGCCGGTGATTCTTTTGGCCGATGAAATTGTGGGTCACATGCGGGAAAATGTCGTACTTCCCGACCCGTCTCAATTGAAAATCGTCAACCGTAAAAGGCCGACCTGTCCCCCGGAGGAATACCTGCCCTTCAAACCGGACGCTGACGGTGTTCCCCCGCTGGCCGATTACGGGAGCGAGTACATTTTTCACGTCACCAGTTCCATGCACGGAGAAAGGGGCTACAGCCAGAACGACCCCGCCAACGCCGGGGCGAAAATCAAGCGCCTGTTCACCAAGCTGGAAGATCACCTGGATGAAATTCTGATGGTGAAGCATCATTACAACACCGGTGAAGAACTGGACCTGCTGGTGGTTACCTTTGGATGCACCACAAGGCCTGCCCGGGAGGCTGTATTACGTGCCCGGGATATAAAGGCCGGGGTGCTGCAGCTGATCACCCTTTGGCCCTTCCCCGATAACTTGATCATGGAAGCAGCGTCGAAAGCCCGCGCCATTTTGGTGCCGGAATTGAATTTGGGGCAGGTGGTGCACGAAGTCCAGCGGGTTATCGGTAAAGAAAAACCGGTATTTGGTTTGTCCAAGTCCAACGGCGAAGGACTCACCCCCGCAGAAATTGGTGCCCGGATTAAGGAGGTGACTGGCCTTGTCGGCTGTGCATAATACGAACTGGAAAGAGTACTTGGACGAAAGAATGTTACCACACCTGTGGTGCTCGGGATGCGGAAACGGGATTGCCTTGGGGTCCCTGGCACGTGCACTGGCCGAGCTGAATCTTCCCCGCAACAAAGTTGTGGTGGTCACCGGGATTGGCTGCTGGGGTAAAGCGGACGATTACCTTTCAACCAGCGCTTTGCACGGTACCCACGGGCGGGCACTGGCCTTTGCTACGGGAGTAAAGGCTGCCAGGCCGGAACTGACCGTCATCGTCCTCATGGGGGACGGGGACGGGGCGACTATTGGCGGCAATCACCTTATTCATGCAGCCCGTCGCAATATCGATCTCACGGCAATTGTGGTTAACAACCACAATTACGGTATGACCGGCGGGCAGGTATCCGCCACCACGCCGGTGGATGCCATAACAAGTACCACCAGGTATGGCAATCCGGAGCAAGACTTTGACCTCTGCCGCCTGGTAGAAGCTGCCGGCGCCAATTATGTGGCCCGCGGTACCGTTTACCACGTTCCTCCGCTGGACCGGCTGATTCGCGATGGGATTAAGAAAAAAGGTTTTTCTTTCATCGAAGTGATAAGTCCATGCCCAACCCATTTCGGCCGGAGAAACCGTCTGGGTTCGGCAGTGGAAATGATGAAACTGTTAAAAGAAAAAGCGGTACCTGTAGGCTCGGCGGCTGCTCAAAAGGGAGAACTAAAAGAAGGTTCTTTCCTCACCGGCAAGCTGGTCGACCGTGAAGAACTCGACTTCACCACCCGCTACGAACTGATACGGCAAAAAGCGCTGGTGAAAGGAGGGAGCCGCAAGTGAAGGAAACCTGGCAGGTGGTGCTGGCCGGTGAGGGCGGGCAGGGCCTGATCGTTGCCGGCATCCTTTTGGCTGAAGCAGCTTCCATTTATGAAGAAAAGAATGCGACGCAGACACAGTCTTATGGAATTGCCACCAGGGGTGGATTTACCAAGTCGGAAGTGGTGATCAGTCCACAAGAGATAATATACCCGGGCGTTGAAGAACCAGACATAGTTCTTGCTTTGACGCCGGAAGCTTACGAAATATACGCCGAAACTTTGGCGCCCGAGGCTTTCCTGATTTACGATGACGGCCTGGTGGACGCTGGTGCAATGAAAAAAAGCAAAGCGCGTGTTTATGGTTTTCCTTTTACCAGCACCGCTCGCGAACTAGGCAGGGTAGGGGTGGCCAACCTGGTTGCCTTGGGCGCTATTGCGACTTTAACCGGTGTAGTCGGGTTTGAATCTGTGGAAAAAAGCATTCGGAACCGCTTCTCCGGCAGCGCAGCGGAGTTAAACCTGAAGGCCTGTCACCGGGGGGCCGAACTGGCGCAAAGGAAGTAATGTGGTAATGCGCAGTATTGCTGTGTTTCCCATATTGGTGGGTAGTATCGCACAGTAAAGGAAATCATCATAACCGGTCGGGTAAAAAACGATGGTATTACCTTTAAAAAGGAACGGGTTACTTTTTTCGATTTAAAAAAATAGCCCGTTCCTTTTCGGCCCGCGGGCTCAAAAAACACCTTTGAAACCGGACTGCCCGGTTTTACACAGGTTTCCTTTAAAATATCTCGTTTTTCTGGTTGACACAACAGTTAACTTAATGTAATATATAGAACTGTAGGATTTCCCCGAGCCATTAGCTCAGCCGGTAGAGCACCTGACTTTTAATCAGGGTGTCGGTGGTTCGAGTCCACCATGGCTCACCAAAAATAAGAATAGCCGGTGTCTTTAACTAGTCCATAAAACCGGCGCTTCTGTATGGCCCCATGGTCAAGCGGCCTAAGACACCGCCCTTTCACGGCGGTAACCCGGGTTCGAATCCCGGTGGGGTCACCATAAAAGAGCACTTTCCAAAGGGAAGGTGCTTTTTTTATTGTTAAGGAAAGTATAATGTCGTAGATGAGGCCGAGCGTTGGTACCTGGAGCGAACATAGGAGGCCCATTCAAAGAGCGAGCGAGGCGGAGGATAAGCGGCGAATCTGTTTGAGGCTCAAAGGACTAAAGTTTAGCAGCCGTCCGGAGCCAAGCGTGCTTTAACAAGTACGCCTTTTTCGATTTGAACCTGGAGTCCCGGGAGGTCTACATCCGGCTGTTCGTGGCTTAAACCCGCCGTGGTTTTATATTGAGCAGGGCAGGGAGCCAGTGTTTACTGGTGTCTGCCCCGGAACATATAGCGACGCTTAAAATGGTAGCCGAAATTGCGATAGAAGGATTAGCGCGTGTTTTTGCGAATTATTTGACATACACAGGTAATTTGCCCTTTATTTAGTATAAACACATAACACCTTCGACTTCATGCTCTCCAATCCGCCTTACGGGAATAGTTGAAAAGGCGACCTGGAACGCTTAGGCGGCAAGGCTGGCATTAAGGACCCGCGCTTTGCCGTGCAACACTGGGGCGAGGTGCTTTCGTTGATCACCCGCTCCAGTGACGGCCAGCTGTTATTCCTCGCCCAACACGCTCTCCAAGATGAAGCGCGGGACCCTGCTCGGCAGTCGCATCGCCGAGGTACACAACGGCTCGTCGCTGCTTACGGGCGACGCCGGCCATGGCGAGAGCAACATCCGCCGCTGAATCTTATAGAACGACTGGCTCGAAGCCATCGTCGCCCTGCCGCTTAACACCATGCCGCACGTCATTTCCAAGAGAGCGGAATAGCACAAAAGGACATGCGCGAGGTCGCGGCGCCGCCGCCAAAGGAGCCAAGCGAAAAAGACGTCCCTTGGTCGGACGAGGAAGAGAGAGCGCAAGACGAGACCTTATATGGAGAAGGTGATCACGCTGCTATATCAAAGGAGGATGGATAGATAATGGATCCCATGTATATTCAGAACATTGTCTTGTCAAATATCAGTATTAGGAAAGTGCGGGTCACAGTATGAGACTACCTCTAAACAAGTTCTCTCGAAGGGAGACGGAATATGAACAAAGTCAATTTTACACGCGGTATCAATGGCAAGCCCGTAGCCTCCCAGGCGCTCGAAGAAACCTTGGCCACTATTGAGGGGCTGTCGGGTGAGTGCTTTTTCGGCTACCCATTGATCCCAACACCGGAGGGCAAATACTTTATCGATGCGACACTGGTGAGTCGCGAAAAGGGTGTCATCCTCTTCGACCTGGTTGAAGGTACGGATGTAGGCGACTACGCGGCGCGGCAGGATGATCTCGCCAACAAGATTGAAGCCAAGCTGAAACTACACAAGGAGCTGGTCAAAGGGCGACGTTTGATCCCGCCGTTAAACGTTATCACCTTTGCACCTGCCATCGACACCGTCGACAGGTTGGCCAAAGAGGATTATCCGCTTGCCAATGAAAGGGACCTCGCAAAAATCCTTGCGGCCTTTTCTTGGCATGATAGCTCAGATGACCTGTATCGAATGACACTTTCTGCCATCGAAAGTTTGTCGTCGATCCGCAAGAGCCGCTCCAAACGCGAGGTAGGCAGGCCTAATTCTCGAGGTTCGAAGCTCAAGAAGCTAGAGGATTCCATAGCCACGCTTGATCATAGGCAGAACAGGGCCGTCATCGAAACTGTCGATGGCGTGCAGCGCATTCGTGGTCTGGCTGGTTCCGGCAAGACCATCGTGTTGGCTCTCAAGGCCGCATATCTCCACACCCAGTATTCTGATTGGCGGATCGCCGTCACCTTCCACACTCGCTCGCTAAAAGGGCAATTCAAGCGGCTCATTAATAATTTCTGTGTCGAGCAAAGTGGCGAGGAGCCGGATTGGACAAAGATACGTGTAGTCAACGCCTGGGGCGCGCCCGGTGGTGATGAGCGTGACGGAATTTATTACGAGTTCTGCCGCGCCACAGGGCAGGAGTTCCATGATCTTAGATCCGCCATATATCGATTCGGTGGCGGCAATAGGGCGTTCGATGGGGCATGCCAGGCGGCACTAAGTGCGGTTGCTACTCCTCCGGAACTGTACGATGCAATTCTCGTTGACGAGGCGCAAGACTTTGCCCCGAGCTTTCTGCGCTTGTGCTACGCGATGCTCAAGCCGCCGAAGAGGCTCGTTTATGCCTACGACGAACTCCAGAATTTGTCGGGGGCCTCTCTGCCGCCACTCGAAGAGATCTTCGGTACCGATGATCGAGGTCAACCATTGGTGTCCCTTGGCGATGACCCACGTCGAGACGTGATTTTACAGAAATGCTACCGCAACTCGCGGCCCGTGTTGGTGACGGCCCACGCCCTCGGCTTCGGCATTTACCGTGAGCGGCCAAAGGGTGCCGAGACGGGGTTGGTACAGATGTTCGACCAACCTGCTTTGTGGGAAGAAATCGGATACAGGGTGCGAAAGGGGCGTCTGGCTAAGGGAGAGCACGTCGTTCTCGAACGAACCGACGAGACCAGTCCCAGGTTTCTAGAGGACCATTCCTCGATCGACGATCTTGTCGTTTTTCTGCAGTTCGGTGACGAAGCCGAACAGTACGCGTGGTTGGTCGAGCAGATCAACAAAAACATAAAAGAAGACGAGCTCCGGCATGATGACATTATTGTTATCCATCCTGACCCGCTCACTGCACGAGAGCGATTGGGACCGATCCGTAAGGCACTGTTTCAGATGGGTATCCAGAACCATCTCGCGGGCGTCGACACAGATCCTGACGTGTTCTTTAAGACAGAGACACCTTCCGTGACATTCACCAGTATTTACCGGGCCAAAGGTAATGAGGCGGGCATGGTCTATGTGGTCAATGCGCAAGACTGCGATGGCACCGGGGTGGGATTGGCCAGCTTGCGCAATCGCCTGTTCACGGCCATCACCCGCAGCAAGGCCTGGGTACGGGTAATCGGTTACGGGCAGGGGATGGCTAATCTTATTTGCGAGTTCGAACGTTTAAAACAACACAACTTGAGCCTTGACTTCACGTACCCGACCGATGATGTCCTTAAGAAACTGAGGATCGTGCACCGCGACCTATCGCCGCATGAAAAGCAGCGTTTAGAGCAAAGGCAGACTGGTGCTCGCGAGTTGGTTAATGCCCTGGAGCGAGGCGAAATCACGCCGGACGACTTGGATGCCGAAACCAAGCTAAAACTGATTAAACTGCTCGGAGGTGGCAAATGATGAAGACTCCTAATAAGGCGGTAACTATTAAGCGCGACTTGGAAGGACTGCTTACGTCGTTGATAGAGTGCGGGATCGCAGATGACCAAAACTTTCCAGTGCTGCGCTCTGCATCGAACATTGTATGGGATGTTACCTTTGCCGGCGCCGAGCATGTGTCGATTGCGATGGGTGATATCGATTACGCAACAATCTACAAAGAGCTTTCGGAGAAGCGCTCTTATACTGCAAAACTGATCGACGGTGGCTTGCTCCAACTAATGTACCGATTTGAAGGCGAGCGCCTCGTCCGGCATCGCTTGGCATACTACCCTTCACCTGAACTCCGGCCTTTCCAGGAAGACCCTGAATTGTACCTACATGATGAACTGTTCCTGGACATCGTATTTAGACGCATTTTTCCTTTCCCGCTGCGATTCGACTTTGATGAAACGGCTGCTCGGGATGTCGTTCACCCCATGTGTCATCTCACTTTGGGAGATGTCAAAGGCTGTCGCATTCCAGTTTCGGCACCGCTGACCCCACGTTGGTTCGTCGATTTCGTCTTGCGGAATTTCTATCTAACTGATAAATACGATTTCGTCAGTAAATTACCCAATCATAAACTGTACTTTGATTCCACCATAACGGCGAACGAGCGTTGTTTGATCCATATGGTTGTTCCGATGAAGGCTTGTTGATGGTAATGACATTGGAAAAGGAAACATCTGGGGACCTTGATCGCGAACCGGCGAAAGGCTAGAGGGATGTGGTACCTCAATGGGCCCTTTCACGGCGGTAACCCAGGTTAGAATTCCGGTGGGGTCACCATAAAAAAGCACAGATTGCTGACAAAGCCAGGGCATAAACCCTGGCTTTGTCAGCAATCTGTGGAGTTTTAAAACTCCGGTTGTTAACATGGCAGGGTTGCCTCGTTTTACCCCAAAGTGCCACCAAGCCCCCGGTTTTAGCTGTGTGTGGTTCAGCACGCTACTCTTCCAATTTTAGAATTGTTTCAATTTGCTTCTTTAATGTCGGGAGTTTTTTAGTAGCAGTGTCCAGTACCAGCTTCAAATCAACGCCAAGATATTCGTGTATCAAAACATCCCTCATACCGGCTATTGAACGCCATGGAATATGAGGGTATTTACTCTTTAATTCCGCCGAAAGATTCTTGGTTGCTTCCCCAATAATTTCAATTCTTCTAATCACGGCATCCTGGATCAAAACGGATGCAAAAAAAGTATCCGTTGTTACGCCACGCATATGGCTCTCGATAGCGTTAATACTTTCCATGATATGCCGGAGAAAAACTCCATCCTTTTTCACATTATCGCCTTCCTGTCCTTCAAAACATAAGGTTTAATGTGCTTTGAGAGAGCGCCATGAGTCACTACGTCCACTTTGCGCTGGAAGGCTTCTTCGAGAGCATATTTTAACTCAACTAGCTCAAACAATGTAAAATCTGCATTGGAGTCATATTCAATAAGAAAATCAATATCGCTGTCTTGTTTTTGTTCGCCACGAGCAAAGGAACCAAAAATATACGCTTGATGCACACCGAAATTTTTAAATATTGGAACCGCCTTGGTTTTTATTGTTTCTATATCAAGCATACATATTTCCTCCAGGGTTGTTTTACTTATTTTACCAACAATTGAATACTATTGCAACATACAGGTTTTCTGTTACCAGCATAGCCATTTTTAATCCTTTCTCAACCTCTTTCGGTTTTCGCCCAGTCTTTCAGGCTCTGCCACCTGCCAGGCAAAATCTGCTGCATGTTCCCCAGTTCTGCATAAGAACCATTTCATAAACACTTGCTGACACCAGCCGGCTTAATATCCCTGAGTATTGTGGTGGATATGCACATTCTTCACGAAATGCCATATTATGTTACAGAAACTGCGGTGGTAGCTACTGTTCCAAGAGTCGTGCTTGGGAGAAAGGTAGATTTATGACTGAGCGCAGGCAGAAAGTGCTAATTATTGGTGCCGGGGTAGCCGGTAGAATTGTTGCCGAAGTTCTAAAAAATAAAGTTGATGGAAATCTTGAACCTGTAGGCTTTATTGATGACGATACCAAGAAAATAAACACTGTCATAAATGGTTTACCGGTGTTGGGCGACAGGTACGGAATACCGGCCATTGTTAAAAAAACCGGTTCCGAACAAATAATTATTGCCATGCCCTCGGCACCCTGTGAGACCATAAGGCAAATTGTGGAGATTTGTCACCAGACAAAAGCAAAATTAAAGATTCAGCCGGGTTTCTATGACCTGATTACGGGCAAATTAAAAGTCAGCAACATCCGCGAGGTTCAACTGGAAGATTTAATCGGGCGGCGGTCGTTTTCCCTGGATATCAAGGGAATAACCGGTTATATCAAAGGCCGCACAATTCTGGTAACCGGAGCCGGCGGCTCTATAGGATCGGAAATATGCCGCCAGCTGGCCGGTCTTGGACCCAAGCAGCTTGTGCTTTTGGGACACGGTGAAAACAGCATTTATGAGGTGGAAATGGAGTTAAGGGAAAAATTTCCTTTTGCACCCCTGGTACCGGTGATAGCCGACATAAGGGACAGCCGGCGGGTTGACCGCATATTTAAACGCCACCGGCCGGCGGTGGTTTTTCATGCAGCGGCCCACAAGCACGTGCCGTTGATGGAAAGCAATCCCGAGGAGGCCGTAAAGAATAACATTATCGGCACCAGAATAGTGGCAGAAGCCGCACACCGGTATAACGTGCAAGTTTTTATCCTGGTATCGAGCGATAAGGCAGTGAATCCAACCAGTATCATGGGAGCCACCAAAAGGGTTGCGGAAATGCTGATCCAGTGGATGAATGAAACGAGCGCCACTAGATTTGCCGCCGTGAGGTTTGGCAATGTACTGGGCAGCAGGGGTAGTGTGGTGCCGCTATTTAAAAAGCAAATTAGTTCCAGGGGGCCGGTAACAATAACTCACCCGGCGATGAAACGCTATTTTATGACAGTTACCGAAGCGGCGCAGCTGGTCATCCAGGCCGGTGCACTGGCCCGGGGCGGGGAAATATTTATTTTGGATATGGGCGAGCCGGTTTTGATTTTGGACCTGGTCAAAAACCTGATCAAATTGTCGGGCTATGAACCGGAAGTGGATATTCCCATTCAGTACATAGGCATCCGCAAAGGGGAAAAACTAACCGAAAGCTTACACTATGATTATGAACAAATTTTACCAACCAGCCATAAACGTATCTATCAAGTGTCCCCTGTAAATTATAATTTTGCTGCCTTGGAAAAAATGCTGGAATTATTTAATCAGGAGCAATTCCAGTTCTCCGAAGAAGAAATAAAATATCATTTGCACCGGTTTGCAGGTTTGCAAAGAAACAACGAGGATGGTGTGCCTGGTGTTTGATAATGAACAAGGAGAAAGATTAGCTCAAGTAACCATAGACAAGTTAATTAACAAAAGAGCCAAAGTCGCGGTAATCGGCTTGGGTTACGTAGGCCTGCCCCTGGCAGTGCTGCAGGCCAAAACCGGCTTTCCGGTGACTGGAATAGATATTGATATTAAGCGGGTAAATAAACTAAAAAATGGTGAGAACTATATTCAGGACGTTGACGACAATGAGCTTAAAGACCTGATAACTGCCGGCAAACTGGAGGTGTCCACAAACTTTAATCTTTTAAAAGACATGGATGTGGTGATTATTTGCGTGCCCACCCCCCTTGACAATAACCGGCAACCCAATCTTTCATACATCACATCGGCTGTGGAAGAGCTGGCACGCCACCTGCGGCCAGGGCAGTTGATTATTTTGGAGAGTACCACTTTTCCGGGTACCACCAGGGAAATAGTATTGCCGGTCCTTGAGCAGGGAGGTTTGAAAGCAGGCACCGATTTTTTCCTGGTCTTTTCCCCCGAAAGGGTTGACCCGGGTAACAAAGTCTATACCGTGGGCAAGGTAGCCAAGGTTGTCGGCGGGGTAACTGCCCTGTGCAGCCGGGTGGGCATGATTTTTTACCAGCAGAGCACTGATCGCGTGGTGCCGGTAAGTTCCCCTGATGCCGCAGAAATGACCAAAATTTTTGAAAACACCTACCGGGCTGTGAATATAGCACTGGTTAATGAGTTTATGCTACTGTGCGATCGCATGGGTCTTGATGTCTGGGAAGTACTGGACGCCGCGGCTACAAAACCTTTCGGTATCCAGGTGTTTTACCCTGGCCCCGGTGTGGGAGGCCACTGTATTCCCGTAGACCCCTTTTTTCTGGCCTGGAAAGCCCGGGCGTACGAGTTTCAACCGCGTTTTATAGAGCTGGCCGGCGAGTTAAATAACCAGGCTACTGAATATGTAATTAAAAAAACAATTAATGCCCTAAACGACCGTGGCAAATGCCTAAATGGTTCTAATGTGCTGATACTGGGTGTGGCGTATAAGAAGGATGTTGGTGACGTGCGGGAGTCACCCGCTTTAAAAATTATCAAGCGATTGCGTGATTACAAGGCAGTGGTTCGCTACCACGACCCTCACGTGCTCCAGGTTGATATTTCACACGGCACTGAACAAGATAAATCCGTGGAATTGACCAAAGAGAATATTGCCGCTGCCGATGTTGTTCTAATATTAACCGATCATTCCTGTATTAATTACCAAATGGTTGCCGATGTTGCCGGGCTGGTTATTGACACCCGCAATGCCACGCGGAAGGTTGCCGGGAGCAGGAAAAATATAATCAGAATCTAAACCGCAGGAGGGTAATTAAATGCAGGAATACGCGAACAGGCGCGGCCTGGTACCGGCAGCAGTAATAGCCTTGGCCTTAATGGCCGGTCTATTGATTTACGACCAAATGATCATTGTTGCTTTAACTTTGTTATGCGCAGTTTTGATTTTCTTTTTGTCCGGCGGGCACAGGGTACCGGCCGAGGACCGGTCACTGCTTTTTAAACTGGCTCTGGGCGCATTTCTTATAAGGGTTTTGTTTATTCTTGCCACCCACGCCTTTGATAACCCCTTTCTTACCGCTGACGGCATTACATACGGGAAAATAGGAAATGAAATAGCGCAAGCGTGGCAAAGCGGCGACAGCTACGTAATTAATAAAAATAACTTCGGGTATTACTACTTTAACGCCGTTATCTATTATATAACCGGTTACTATCCCGATGCGGTCCGGCTGGTTAACAGTGTCATTGCCATAGGCGCCGCGCTAAACCTTTACTTCGTTTCACTGTGGTTGAGCGGCCGGGCGGCGGCCAGGTGCACATTCGCTTTAACGGCTTTTTTCCCGTCTTTTATTGTCTGGTCAGCGCTGAACCTTAAAGAAAGCCTGTGTATATTTCTCATTAGCTTTATTGTCAAAAAAGTGCTGGAATTGATGCGGCAATTTCACCTGGGAAAATTGTTATTCATAGCACTGGCGCTGCTCTTTCTGGTTACATTGCGGTTTTATGTGGGGATACTGATTGGGATCTGTATTGCCTTTTCCTTTATCTTCACCGCCACCAGATTCAAATGGAACAAGCGGCTGGTTTACACGCTGCTGTTGGTCCTGGTGGCCGGTATTACCCTCCATCAAATGGGTTATGGATTTCTGGGCGGTGACTATGTGGCCAGCCAAAACCTGGAAACAATTGCCCAGCAGCATAATGCCGGAGCCATAGGTGAATCGGCATATTCCGAAGGGGTAAGTTTTGATTCCTGGTCCGGCGCTATAAAGTATTTTCCCGTGGGCCTGTTTTATTTCGCTTTCGGTCCCTTGCCGTGGCAACCGGGGGGTATGTTAAAGGTCATCAGCTTGCCGGAGATGTTTATGCTCTATATATTGTACCTGTTTGTTTTGCCCGGAATTTATAATTTGTGGCGGCTCAGGCGGGGCGAGTGCCTGTTCCTGTTGATTCTTATTGCCGGCTTTACCGCTGTCTATGCCCTTAGCGGGTCCAATATGGGCGGTATTTACCGGGTTCGGTTCCAGGTGTTGTCTTTGCTGTTTGTCTTTATCAGTCACGGTATGCTGGGGCATAAACTGAAAAAACCGGGGCTGTTGATACCCGGGCGTGCCAGGATGGGAAGTGGAGAGGCTTGACGGTACTGGTTTTGCTGTCGTCTTCCGGGCTGGGTGGAAGAGAGTTAAACACCATCAGGTTGATCCCGTACTTGCGGGCACGCGGTGTGGCTGTTATAGCGGCGGTGCTGGACAGCGGGGGATTTGTATCCGAAAAGTGTGCCGCCGCCGGTATTGATGTACATTGCTTGGGTTTATGGCCCAGCAGGTTAAATATACTGGTTGTGTTTTGGCGGTTTTTTATACTGCTGGTGAGAAAAAGACCGCACTTGATTCAGGTGTATGGTTTCCAGGCCAGCATGATCTGCCGTTTCGCTGCTCTGCCACTGCGTATAAAAGTGGTGGTGGGTATTGTGGGAAACGGGCATTTTACGGGTTTTAGGCCGCTGGTCGAAGGATTAACCAGTAGGCTGGTCAGCCATTATACCACAAATTCACTGGCCGCCAAGGAACGGCTGCTGCAAGTGATCGGGGGCCGGGTACAGGATATCACAGTTATTTATAATGGAGTGCCAGAGTTTGCAGTTCCCGGCAACAAAGGGCCCGGCAAGTGTTTTGTAAGCGGCACAGTGGGCAATTTGAGACCGGAAAAGGGGTATGACGTGTTGCTGCAGGCCCTGGCGCTGGCCAAAACCAAGCTGGACGGCGGCGTCAACTGGAAACATTTAATCGCCGGTGAAGGCGAGCTGAGGGAAATGTTGACAGCCATGATCGCTGACCTCGGCCTAACCGGGCAGGTGTTTTTGCTGGGCCGGGTGGACGATGTGGTGGGATTTTTGGGTAGATTGGATGTCTTTGTTTTATCCTCCTATACCGAAGGATTGCCCAATGCCATGCTGGAAGCCATGATGGCCGGCAGGTGCGTCATTGCCACCAAGGCCGGCGGTATACCTGAAGTTGTTGCCGAAGGTGACAATGGCTTGCTGGTGAATCCAGGTGATGCCGAAAATCTTTCCCGGGCTCTGCTGGCAGTTTTCGAAAACCCGCAGTGGCGGGAGAAAATGGCGGTGCGGGGCAGGGATACGGTACTGGCAAAGTTCACCTTGCAAAGGCAGGCCGAGGAAACCGTTAAAACATGGCAAGGGGTAAGTTACTTAAATGTTAAGGAAGTGAGCCGGTGAAAGCCATTATTTTATCCGGGGGTAAAGGCACCAGGTTAAGGCCCCTTACCCATACCATTGCCAAACAATTAATTCCTGTAGCCAACAAACCCATTATCTATTTTGTTGTTGAGCAGGTACTGGAAGCGGGCATCACCGATATCGGGATCATCATCTCCCCGGAAACGGGTGACAAAGTAAAGGAGGTTGTTGGAAACGGCGAGCGGTGGGGTTGTAATATCACTTACATCCTGCAGCAAAAACCACTGGGACTGGCCCACGCTGTCAAAACGGCAGCGGGTTTTTTGGGCCGGGAACCCTTCTTGATGTTTTTGGGTGATAACCTGATCCAGGGAGGCGTTAAACACCTGGTAGCCGGTTTTGAAAATTCTGAAGTTGAGGCCATTATTCAACTTAAGGAAGTTAAAAACCCGGAACAATTTGGCGTTGCTGAATTAGACCAGGATGAACGGGTGGTCAGGTTAATTGAAAAACCAAAAAACCCGCCATCAAACTTGGCGCTGGTGGGTGTGTATCTTTTTAAACCTCAAATTTTATCGGCCATAGAAAAGATCAAACCCTCCTGGCGCGGGGAACTGGAAATAACCGATGCCATTCAACAGTTAATTGACGACGGGTACCGGGTTAAGGCCTGCCGCCTGCAAGGCTGGTGGCTGGATACCGGGAAAAAAGACGATATCCTTGAAGCCAACCGGGTGATCCTCGACGAGTTTGCCCGTTATCAAAACAAAGGTTTTATTGACCAGGATAGTGTTGTGACCGGGCGGGTGGAGATCGGGCCCGGTACCAGGATCATTAACAGCCGGGTACGCGGTCCCGTATGCATCGGTAATAACGTGGTAATTAAAAATTCCTTTATCGGCCCGTATACCACGGTGGGGGAAAACAGTGTTTTGGAACATGTGGGCGTTGAACACTCCGTGATTATGGAGAACTGCCGGTTGTATAACGTGGATAGCATTGAAGACAGTTTAATCGGCTACAACACCCTGGTAAAAAAGGGCGAGCTTCGCAAGGATGCCATCCGGCTTTTTGTGGGTGATGATTCCCAGGTCATTGTCTAAATGAGAAGGAGGAAAACGATGGATTTAATTGAGGGGGTAGTGGTGAAAAAATTAAAAATAATACCCGATGAACGGGGCTACCTGATGGAAATGTTGCGTCGCGACTGGCCGGAATTTATGTCCTTCGGGCAAGCATATGTCACAGCCGCCTATCCCGGGGTAATTAAAGCCTGGCACTACCACAAGCTGCAGTGGGACCATTTTGTGTGTGTCAACGGCATGGCCAGGGTAGTGTTGTACGACCCCCGGGAAAACAGCCCCACCCAGGGGAAAGTCAATGTCTTTCATATTGGCCGGCTTAACCCCGTCCTGCTTAAAATACCGCCCGGGGTTTATCACGGCTTTGCCGCCGAGGGCGGTGAAACCGCACTGATTGTTAACTTCCCCACCGAGTTATATAACTACCAGCAGCCGGATGAATACAGGCTGCCGTATAATGACCCGTCGGTGCCCTACTCTTGGGAGGTACAGCACCGGTGAAGGTCCTGGTTACCGGTGCGGCGGGGATGCTGGGGAGGGAGATGGTGGCTGAATTTCACCGCCGCGGTTTTGACGTTACAGCCATGGATCATGCTGGCCTTGATATAACTGACCTGGAAAAGGTGCGCCGGGTTGTCGGGGAAAGCATGCCGCAGGTGGTGGTAAACTGCGCGGCTTATACCGATGTAGACAAAGCCGAGTCGGAACCTGACAAAGCCTACCTGGTCAACGGGCTTGGGCCGCGTAACCTGGCGCTGGCATGTGCCGAAACAGGGGCGTCCCTGGTACAAATCAGCACCGATTATGTTTTTGACGGGCAGCACAACCGCCCTCTGGGTGTTTACGATTCCCCGTGTCCCGTAAATGTCTATGGTGCCAGCAAGCTGTGGGGTGAGCGGGCGGTGCTGGGCCTTTTAAAGGCCAGTTATATAATTAGAACCAGCTGGTTGTTTGGCCCGGGCGGGAAAAACTTTGTCTCCAAAATGCTTGAACTGGCCGGTTTAGGTAAGCCCATAAAAGTAGTGGCTGATCAATTCGGCTGCCCTACTTTTACAGAGGACCTGGCCCGGGTGGTGGCCGACCTGATGCAAACCCGTTGCTACGGTATATATCACGTGACCAACCAGAACCCCACCACCTGGTTTAAATTTGCCGAAACCATTTTTACCACCTGCCGTTACACGGTTGAATTAATTCCGTGCAGCACAAGGGAGTTTAAAAGCGATGCCAGGAGACCGGGTTTCACCGTTTTGAATCCTTTTCCCCTGCAAGAGACCATTGGTTATTTGCCTCCCCCCTGGGAGGATGCTTTAAAACGTTATCTGGCCAAATTAGGGGGCATGGTTGATGAAGATGCTGGTAACCGGCGGGGCGGGGTTTATTGGAACTAATTTTATCAGGTATATGATTGCCAAACACCCGTCCTTGCACATTATTAATGTAGATAAACTGACTTACGCGGGTAACCCGGAAAACCTGGCCGAACTGAAGGGGTGCGCCAGTTACAGGTTTGTGCATGGTGACATAGCTGATTATGGTTTGATGGAAACGCTTTTTCGGGAAGGGATAGATGTTGTAGTTAATTTTGCCGCCGAATCACACGTCGACCGCAGTATTGAAGATGCCGGGCCCTTTATCAGCACCAACATTACAGGCACTTTTGTATTGTTGCAACTGGCCCGGCGGTATGGCATACAAAAACACGTCCAGGTATCCACCGACGAGGTATACGGTTCCTTGCATAGTGATGAAGGCAAATTTACGGAAGATTCCCCGCTGCGCCCCAATAACCCGTATTCGGCCAGTAAAACTTCAGCCGATCTTCTATGCCGTTCATTTTATACAACCTATAACCTGCCGGTGATTATCACCCGTTGTTCAAATAATTACGGGCCGTACCAGTTTCCCGAAAAGCTTATTCCCCTGGTTATAACCAATGCACTGGAAAACAAAAGTATACCCGTGTATGGTGACGGTTTAAATATCCGGGACTGGATTTACGTGATCGACCACTGCCGGGCCCTGGAAGCGGTTGTCCAGGACGGGCAACCCGGCGAGGTGTATAATATCGGGGCGGACAACGAGTTATCCAACCTGACACTGGTAAAACAGATATTAAAAATTTTAAATAAACCCGAAAAACTAATTAGATTTGTTCCCGACAGGCCCGGGCACGACCGGCGTTACGCCATAGATTGGACCAAAATAAGAGATTCCCTGGGGTGGCAGCCCGCCTATTCATTCAACAATGCACTGGAACAGACCGTTAAATGGTATGTCGATCACCCCGGCTGGTGGAAGCGTATAAAGTCGGGTGAGTATAAAAAAATTACCGGTAACGGCGCGGGGCAGGCCAAAGGGTAAGGCAATGCGAGTTTTATTCCTAACCAATACCCCACCCAAGGGGCCTTCAGCCAGGTATAGGGTTTACCAGTTCCTTCCTTACTTTAAGCAATACGGCATTGTAGCCTCTTGTCACAGTGCCCTGACGCCCTTTTTTTACGAAAAATTCAAACCATCCGGGGGGCTCTGGTCAAAGCTGGCGTATTTTGGTCTATCTGCCTTGTCCAGGTTTATCGCGTTATTTAGGCTGGCCTTTTACGACGTGGTTTATATTCAGAAACTTGTACTGCCCCATGTATATCCTTTACCCGAAGTAATGCTTTGCAAGCTGGGCAAGCTGCTGGGCAAAAGGGTAATATTTGATTTTGATGACGCTATTTTTACAGTTTCCCAAGTGCGTAATAAAACATGGGTGGAAAGGTTTACTTGCCCGGGCAGGTTGCAAAAAGTTCTAGCGTTATGCGACTGTGTTGTCGCCGGCAACAATTACCTGGCCGAATTCGCCCGCAATTACAATAAAAACGTGTACGTGCTGCCCACCTGCGTCGATTTGGCCAAATATCCCGCGCCGGAGCCCAAGTGTAACGGGTGTGACCCGGTTGTTATCGGTTGGGTGGGCACCCCTTCCACATTACCTTACTTGCATTTAATCACGCCGGCCCTGCAGCAGATAGCCCAAAAACGGGCTATAATTTTGAGAATCGTGGGCGGGCAAAACTATAGCTGTCCGGGGGTCAAAGTGGAGTGCCTGCCCTGGACACTGGAAGGTGAAGTGGAGCTCATTAGATCTTTTACCATTGGGGTTATGCCCCTTACCGATGATGAGTGGTCCCGGGGGAAGTGCGGCTTGAAATTACTGCAGTACATGGCGGCGGGCGTGCCCGCTGTTGCGTCACCGGTAGGGGTTAACAGCGAGATTATTCAAGATGGTGTTAACGGGTACCTGGCCGGCAGTTTAAAACAATGGGCTGAAGCACTGGAAAGGATTAGCACAGATCCTGCCGCCCATCTATCGATGATCAAAAGAGCCAGGGAAACGGTGGAGAAAAAATACTCGGTGGAATCCAATATCACCAAACTGGTGGAAATACTAAAGGGTAACCGTTTACCGGGGGTTGGGAATGAAAACGATGATGTCTGATTGGCTGGAAATAGTGCCCAAATGTTATATCTGCGGCAATGAACACGCCGTTCCGTTGATGCCGGTTAAAGACCGCTGGCATGGCATTGAAGGAGAATTCGGCCTTTATGAATGTAAAGAATGCGGGTTAATTTATACCAACCCGCGCCCCAAACCTGAAGCTATAGGCATGTATTATCCCGATTCATATAGCCCCCACCAACCGGGGGCTAAATTAAACGGTCACCAACCCAAGACCCCAATTGGTAACTGGCTAAGAACCTTTTTTAATTCACGAAGCCATTACCTGCCCCCGTTGCCCCCGGGCGGGCGATTGTTGGAGCTTGGTTGTTCGTATGGAAGCTTTCTGCAATATGCCAGGAACCTGGGTTGGGAAGTATACGGAGTGGAGGTGGCGGAGGGACCGGTTAGTTTTGGCCGGCAGGTATTAGGGTTGGATATTCATCACGGTACACTGGAAAGCGCGAAATTTCCGGATCAGTGGTTTGATGTGGTAACCGGGTGGATGGTGCTGGAGCATTTATATGACCCGGTTGGGACGCTTGAAGAGATACGGCGCATTCTCAAGCCGGGGGGTGTTGTTGCCTTTGGTATTCCCAATGTAGCAAGCTGGGAATTCAAGCTCTTTGGCCCCAACTGGTTCGCCCTGGAAATCCCCAGGCATATATCACATTTTAACTATCAATCGATTAATAAATTGTTTAACAGGACCGGTTTTGAACTGGTTAAGGTTTATTATCAAAAAAATATCAGCAACATTCCGGCCAGCCTGGCGCTGGTGGTGGAAGACCGTTTTGGCCGTGGTAAGGTGAGCGGCTTGCTAAGAAAATTGGCTTGCTCCGGCCTATTCCACAGGATTACATATCCTGTGGCCGCTGTTTTGTCCTGGCTCGGGATGAGCGGCAGGATGACTGTGGTGGGTAAAGTAGCCGGCAAGTAGAACACAGGGGGAAGGTTCTTTTGTGTTGCCCGAGAAAACAGGGAAAAGCATAAAGGGGCAGTTAGTACTTGCCCCTTATGCTATGGGTAAAAATGATATTTCTACTTCTGGCACCAAAGCTAAAATCGCAACAACTCCAAATCGCAACACCCGGCACCGGGTTAAATGTTTCCCTTCAATAGTGGTTTTTCGCTGGCCCAGTACAGGTAAAAACCGTCGTAAACCTTCACGTTTTGATAGCCCAGCAATTGCGTAAGCACGAAATAAATATACGAGGCCCTGGTTGCGTTATCGGAGTAAACAATAACGCGCTTATCCGGAGTGACATTCTGCTGAACAAAGATTTTTTCCAAATCGTCGGCTGGCTTGAATGTCTTATCTTCTTCAATGAGTTGCTCCCAGGGGATATTAACCGCTCCCGGGATATGGCCCCGGCCGCTGTACTCTTCTGGTGAGCGGGCGTCAATGATAATATTTTCTTCTGGTTTTTCCAGGGCGGCCGCCACATCGATAGTTTCAATAATGGCGTTTTCCTTCAACTGTTCTTTGGTTAAATTAAATTTGCCGAGGTAAGGCCTTCTTTCTCTGCCCTGGGTGGTTTCGTAACCCTTGGCCAGCCACTGGTCAATTCCTCCATCCAGCATCTGTACATTTAACCCGTACATATGCAGGAAAAACCACAGCCGGGCATGGGAATAGTTATCGCTGTAAACTACGATATGATCGGTGCTGTTGACTCCGTATTCCCTGATTGTCAGGCTGAAGAGTTTGGGAGAAGTGAACCTGCCACGCCGGTTTGGATCCGACAGGGATTTAATATTCACGCAAATAGCCCCCGGTATATGACCCTGTTCATATATATCCCTGGGTCGGGTGTCGATGATGGTTAAGTTTGGTTGGCCCAGTAATCTCCGCAGTTGTTCTGCGCTAATCAGGCTGTCCGGGTGGGCGTAAGGTTTGGCCTTGGCCTTTTCAAATGTCTCATCACCGTCCATGTTTTCGGGCCGGTTACACCCTGAGATTAATAACAGCAGCGACATGACTAAAGTAAAGCAGAGAAGTAGAACCCTTTCAACCTTCAATAATTCAACAACCTCCTTTAACTGAATTATTATTGGACTAAATTATTATATGTAATAGCAATCAGGTTGTGCTTCATATAAATAACCTATATTGGACTCAAACTACTTATGGCAAAGGGGAGGAAAGATGAAAGGGTTTGTGCGGTTGTTATTGATTGTCGCGGGGATAATTCTTTATGCTCCCGTGGCACAGGCCCAGACGCTATATGATATAAACGGGCACTGGGCCGAGGGGCATATCAGGCAACTGGCGGCCGCTTCGGTTATCGGCGGCTATCCAGACGGCAGTTTCCGGCCGGATGCCGAAATGACCCGGGAGGAATTTATTAAGTGTCTTGTGCAGGTGTTAAAAATTCCCGTATCGGGCCAGGTGAAACAATCTTACCTGGATGTGGACAGAAATACCTGGTCTTACCCGTTTGTTGAAACCGCGGTCATGGCGAACATTCTGCTTCCCGGAGAATCCGTCGACGGCATGCTCAGGCCCCGGGAACCGGTCACCAGGGCTGAAGTAGCGCGAATGGTGGTCAGGGCGCTGAAAATTCCCGTTCAATCAAGTATTACAGGTTACGATGACGGGATTAATATACCGGTTTCATGGCGTGGTTACATTGGTGCGGTTAGGGAACATGGTTTGATGTCGGGTTATCCCGATGGGACATTCCGGCCGTGGAACCCTGTTACCAGGGCGGAAGCAGCGGTTATTTTGGTGCGGGTTATATATGAATCCGGAAAGGGTAAAGGTATGGTAACCATATGTTATGACCACGGAGATGCTTCGGTGTTTGAAAACGCTTTTCCGCTGCACCAGCAGTATAACTACCCGGGTGTGAATTATGTGGTGCCGCCGCAGGTCGGTGCCAAGGGCAGGGTTAGTGTAGAACAACTGAAACAAATGGAAGAAGCAGGCTGGGAAACCGGTTCCCACTCCAAAAACCACCTGCATTTTAAAGATTTAAGGGATCGCGAAATCAGAGACCAGCTGGGTCTCTCCAAAGAATGGCTGCAAGAAAACGGGCTTGGGCATGCGAGTTTCGCTTATCCCTTCTGGTTTGATACAGATCCCTACCCGGTGGTCAGTGAATATTATGAATCGGCCGTAACGTGTTTTGGGAAAGTAATCAATATACCTCCGGCCAACAGGTACAAATTGGAGAGAATTATGTTTGATGCCGGGCTTAAAGACAGTGAGGTTATTGATTTACTCGATGAAACTGTGGTCAAGGGCGGGTGGTTAATCCTTTATACCCATTCCGTGGCCTCGGGCAACCAGGCGGCGGGTAATCACGGTATCAACCAGCAAAGACTGAAAAATCTATTCGAGGAAATAAAAAAACGCGGCTTAAGAGTTGTTACTGTTAGCGAAGGGGTGAATTACGCCTGCTACGGGCAGTGATTGCCCCGGTTTAAATGCGGGTTATAACGGCCGCACCGGTTCGCTTTAGGATTGGTGCGGGTTTTATTTTTGTAACCGGCAGGTCGGGCACACATCCAGGTGTGGAACATCTATTGAAAAAGGATCATAAAATAACAGGAAATGGCACGACAAAAAGTTGTTGGGGAAGAGGCTGATGTTGGAAACTGAGCGGGCGGAGCAAATCAAAAAAACTACCGTGATGATTGCCCGCCACGGAGGCGTAGTAATTACCGGTTCAATAATCGGCAGCGTGGCCCGGTTCCTGACGCAGGTTATTCTTGGCAGGCTTTTGGGAGCGGAAAAGTACGGTTTATACGCGTTGGGCTTCAGCTTCTTTTCGATTATTGGCCAGGTTTCTCAGTTGGGCTTGGCGGAGGGTATTATCAAGTACGGCGCGGTGTACCAGTCGGAAAACGACCAAGCCAGGTTGAAGGGTTTATTGCAGTTGGCTGTTATTGTGGTGGCAGCAGTAGCTGTAATTACAGCCTTCTTTATTTTTATTACCGCACCGTATTTGGCCGCGGGTTTTTTTGAAAAAAGTGAACTGGTTCCGGTTATTAAATACTTTGCCCTGGCGGTACCATTTTTTGCCCTTGGTATGATATCAGCGGCTTCCGCCCGGGCTTTGCAAAAGATTATTGATTATACATTAATTCAGTATCTCTGGCACCCGGCCATATTCATTGTCTTTACCGGCGCCATTTATCTGATTGGGCCGAACATCGGTAATGCACTGGGGGCATTTGTTCTGGCCTGGATCCTGGTTTTTGTGTTCAGTGCCGTATCGCTGTTGAAAACAAGTCCGGTACTTCACCCGGGAATTGTGCCGGTGTATGAGACGAAGGAATGGTTTCGGTTTGTAATTCCCGTTTTTCTTGCTAAATGGCTTCCGTTATTAATTAATAACGTCGACAAGGTTATTCTGGGCAAGCTGGCGCTGGCCGGTGATTTGGGGATTTATAACGCGGGCAGCAAGGTCGCGGCCCAGATAGTGCTTTTTATGCAGGCGTTGAACTTGATATTCGCGCCTGTTATAGCCGCTTACTTTCATACCCGCAAGCTCGAAGAATTAAATGCCCTTTTTAAAACGGTTACCTACTGGACAGTTGCTTTAACCCTTCCTTTTGTACTGTGGGTGGTTTTAAATGCGGAGTTAGTTATGGGCTTGTTTGGCGCCGAGTTTACAGCGGGTAAACATGTTTTAATCTGGTGCTGCCTGGCCCAGTTTATAAGCGTTTGTACCGGGCCCCTGGAATACCTGTTAATAATGGTTCGGCAGGACTTGCATTTAATTAATAACTTGGTTCTGGCAGTGGTCAATTTAGCCTGCAATATCATTTTGATTAATAAATACGGCGTTTGGGGTGCGGTGCTGACTTTGGGTATATCCATGTTCCTTTTTAACTTTGTCCGGCTGGTCCAAGTATATGTCCTTTACGGGCTTTTCCCTTACAACAAGAAATTCGTCAAGGTTATTGTTATTACCGCCATTGTTACTGCGGTGGCATTAATAGTGAACAAATTTTTGGGTGGTGGTCTTTTCAATGCAGTGATATCCTTTGGGATTCTTTTTGGGGGGTTCTATTGGTTATTAAACATATGGGGTTTGGATGAGGATGACCGGGCAGTGGTTTTACTGATCAAGAGAAAGGTGGGTGGAATTTTTATGCGTGACACCAAATCCTGACCGTAAAAAGTGATTAATAACTCGTTAAACAAGAATTTTACACACCCCTGTTTGTCCCGCGGGTGTACTGGGAGTGTTTACAAGATGTGGTCCTGGCTGGTTTTAAGCTTAATTATTATTACCTGCATGTTATGCTTCATTAGCGTTGTGCAGTTGGAAATGAAAAAGTCATCCGCCCGGGTATGGTTGGTGTTGGCATGTTGTTCCATTGTGGCAACGGTTTGGGTTGTATTTAACAGGCCCTCTCTTGACATGCGGGAATACCATTATCAACCGAACTCACCAAACATTGTATTAAAGGAATTGGAACCTCCACCCGAGCAGGTTAACTTGTCTGAACCGGCCCCATCGGTGGAACCGGAAGAAACGCCTAAACCGGCCGGGACAGAAGAAAAAGCCGTGGTTGTCATAAACGAGCTGAATATCCGTGATGACGCTAACACCAGCGCTCCGGTACTGGATAAGGTAACACACGGCGAGATTGTCACGGTGGTGGAGGAGCAGGCCGGCACCGGCTGGGTAAAAATCAAGACCAGTACCGGTTTAACAGGATGGGTGGATAAAAGATACCTGAACATTTTGCCGGTAGAACAAAACAGTCAAAAACCGGAAATAAAGCTTGGGAGGTAACCTCGTGAAGGCAAAAGAAACTGCCAAATCCATATTAGAAGCCAAACGGGCGTTTTTCATTGTTCCTATCTTGGCCATGATCATAAGTGCATTGGTCAGTATGTATGTTGTGCAGCCGGTATACAGGGCTTCCACTACATTGATGGTATTTAAACAACCTGAATACGCTATACCCTACGAAGTAAGAATGAGCACCATAGCCCTAAACCAAAGGCTTGCCAAAACGTACCAGGAACTGGCTCAAAGCAGACTTATTTTCGAAGAGGTAATCAAGCAGAATAACCTGAAAATATCCGTGGATGATCTGCGGAACAGTATCAAAGTGGAAACACTGGGAGACACAGAGTTTTTACGCATTAACGTGGAGAATGCAAACCCGTCACTGGCGGCCATGCTGGCCAATGAAACAGCCAGAATCCTGATGGAAAAAATAGCGGAAATTATGGTGTTGGATAATATCCAGGTGATTGATACCGCGGCACCCCCCCAAAAACCTGTGTGGCCAAACCATTTGATCAACATAGTTATGGCGGGTGTAATTGGAATACTGCTGGTTGTCGGGGTGGTTATTTTCAGGGCTTCCACCCGTACCGGGGCTGAAGAAGCGTTTAACGAAGCAGATGCAAGCTTACAGCGGGATTCCGGTACCCGGGATATAGTGTCATAGTTTTACCAGCCCGGCAACTAATTGATTATTGAGGGGGTGGAATGCTTGAGATGCCTGGTCACTGGCGGTGCCGGTTTTATCGGTGCCAACCTGGTGCGCGCGCTAGTCGAGGAACAACACCAGGTTCGTGTTTTGGATAACTTTTCAACGGGCAAGTTTGAGAATATTGAACCGTTGATTAAAAAAATAGATCTTGTTGTGGGCGATATATGTAATGAGAGAGACGTAAACAGGGCGATGGATGAAATTGATGTTGTTTTTCACCAGGCTGCTCTTCCATCCGTGCCCAGATCGGTGGCGGATCCTTTCAGCAGCAACCGGGTAAATATCGAGGGTACATTGAATGTTTTTCTGGCGGCCCGGGACAACGGTGTCAAACGGGTGGTCTATGCATCCTCGTCATCGGTATACGGCAATAACAGGCAATTGCCCAAAAAGGAATCCATGCCTCCCCGTCCTATGTCTCCCTATGCGGCTTCTAAGCTGGCCAAGGAAGTTTACGGGCGTATTTTCTATGAACTTTACGGCCTGGAAACGGTGGGGTTGAGATACTTCAATGTTTTCGGTCCCTACCAGGATCCCAGTTCGCAATATGCCGCTGTGATCCCCAAATTTATTACCGCCCTGCTGAAAGGAAACCCACCCGTTGTTTACGGTGACGGAGAGCAGTCCCGGGATTTCACTTTTGTTGACGATGTGGTAAAAGCCAACTTGCTTGCTGCCACGGCTCCGGGCGCCGCAGGCGAAGTGTTCAATATTGCCTGCGGCACCCGAATTACACTTAATGATCTATTAATGATACTAAAGAGCATTACAGGGCGAAATATTGAAGCCGTGTATACCGCTCCCCGGGCTGGTGATGTAAAACATTCCCATGCGGATATTAGTAAAGCCCGGTCAATTTTGGGATACCAACCTGAATTCAGCCTGGAATCCGGTTTGCGCAGAACAGTGGAATGGTTTGGGCAAAATAATATTAAATCCTAATGGCCGAAAGGGCGGGTAAGGTAATTCTCCTTCCCGCCCTTTGAGTTGGCCCGGCATGTTGCCGTGCCGGTTTCGATTATTCACCACTTGTTTTCTCCACCGGCTTTTTTAACTTCAGCCACTCATTTAAAGCGCCATCATAGTTTTTTACCACCGGGTAACCCAGTAACTCGTGCAGTACAAACCAAGCCAGTGAGGACTTTATCCCGTTATCACAATAGACAATTATATTTTTATCGGGAGTTATGCCTTTGCTTAGAAAAACGTCCCATAATGCCGGTGCCGGTTTAAAAGTCATATCGGTATTGATCAGATTAAGCCAATCGAGGTTGATACTGCCGGGTATATGCTGGGATAAGTAATCTTCGCTGGGGCGAACGTCTAAAATGATCCAGTGGGGATTGTTTATGGCTTCTTCAACTTCATCGTGGGTGGCCAACATCAAGAACTCATTGATATTTGCAGCGTCAAAGGCAAAGTTTTTTACCGGGTATCTGTGTGTTTTGGTACTGACTTCAAACCCTGCTTCCCGCCATTTTTCCAGCCCGCCATCCAGTATTGCCACATTATCGTAACCGTACATCTTGATGGCCCAGTACAAACGGGCCTGCAATCCGTCATCTCCATAAATGATAATGCGGCTGTTGTTGTCCGCACCGCTTTTCCCCAGCAGGTTTTGTATCTGGACCGGTGTGCCGATACGTCCGGGACGGGTGGGGTGACAATAGTCGCTGTGCAGCAGCGGTACAGCACGGGGAATATGACCTTGGGAGTAAGAGGTCCTGAGGATTTTCAGGTTTTTCCCCCTGGCGTCGATTATAAAAGTTTGCGGGTCTTCAAGCAGTTCTTGTAATTCATGAACTGTGACCAGCGCTTCAGGGTGGAGGTAACCTTCCTTTTTTTCCTGGTCGGCCAGGTAATCTTGTGCAACCCGGTCGTGCTCTCCGGCTTCCACGGGTGGATGTATCTGCTTGCGAAAATTGTGCTCAATTAGAACTAGAGCGGCAATAAAGAATATGACCAGCGCGACTATCCCGTATAGAAAAGGAGTTTTGCGTTGGGTAATTACTATTCACCTGGTTCAAAAAACTTAACTGTTTTTAAAAAACAGCCAAGCGGCCTCCCCATG
>CBETWA010000024.1:0-43388 GCA_965539975.1 uncultured bacterium
GCATTAACCGGCGGTTTTCTTTTTTCATGCCTGCCACCGGAAGGCAAACCCCTTGGTTTAAAACGAATTTTCCACCCCAATATTCCACCGGATGCCGCCGCTACACCCGGTGGTGGGGATATTCAATTATGTTAATACTTGCTTCTTGCCAGGGAAAGGGAGATGGGAGGTTATTGAAGAAATTAAGTTAAAACAGTTACCATTAAAACCCAGCAATCTAGCAAAATATAGAATTATAACATATGACTGAACCGGTGTAACAAGGAACTAGAAAACACTTGCTAATTATGGCAAAATAAAAACATAAGAGGAGGGGGGCCGCTTGTCTTCAGGATTGAAAGAAACTACTCCAGTAACCGAACAGCGTTACAAGGTGCTGGCTGCCGTTATGCTGGGCGGGATTATGGGGCCCATTGATGCCAGCATTGTCAATGTTATCCTGCCGTCCATTACCGGTTTTTTCGACGCTCCCATCGCAACCGGGCAGTGGGTTCCGCAAGTATATCTTCTTACTATCAGCAGCCTGCTTCTGTTTTTCGGTCGCCTGGGAGACATCCTGGGGTATAAGCGGGTCTACCTTGCGGGGTTGGCTTCCTTCGTGCTTGCATCCGGCTTATGCGGCCTGGCGCCGTCCATCCACTGGCTTATAGCTTTTCGCGCTCTTCAGGGGATAGGCGCCGGCATGATGATGTCCGTACCCTTTGCCATCCTCACTGCTGTATTCCCGCCGCACGAGCGCGGCCGGGCCCTGGGCATTAACGCCATCAGCATTTCGGCCGGCTTGGCCCTGGGCCCCACCCTGGGCGGCTTGCTTACCTCCCTGTGGTCCTGGCGGCTTGCTTTTCTGATCAATATCCCCATTGGCATAGCCGGGTTGCTGTGGGCCAGAAAGGTTATTCCAAACTTGAAAGGGCAACCGGGCAGGATTGATATCGCCGGTGCCGTATCCGCTTTTATCTGTCTTTTCTCTTTTCTTTACTTTATCAACCAGGTGCAAAGCAAGGGAATGGGGCTTATTACCGGCATTGCCATCACCACAGCTGTCATTGCAGGGGCCTGCTTTTTATATATTGAGAATCGCACGCCGCAACCCATGGTGAACCTGGGTCTTTTTAGGAATCGCACTTTCACCCTGGGTACCATCAGTTCTCTGTTAAATTTCGCTTCGCAGTATATTCTGGTTTTTCTTACGCCTTTTTATCTCCAGCGGGTTGTCCATTATTCCCCGGACAAAGTAGGTTTGCTTATGACTTGTTTCCCTTTAGCGGTAATGGTTGTCGCCCCCTTTAGCGGCGCTCTTTCCGACCGGCTAGGTACCAGAGAACTGGCTGTTGCCGGGGCGGCGATTTGTGCCGCGGCCCTGTTGGCTATGGCCTTTTTACCTGTAACTGCTCCCGCCCTGGCGATAGGATGGCGCCTAGCCTTATTTGGTTTGGGTACCGGAATGTTCCAATCCCCGAATAACAGCGCGGTAATGGGCAGTGTACCCCGGCCGCATCTGGGGATAGCATCCGGCATCATGGGTACGGCACGAAACACGGGGATGGTTATGGGGATTGCCGCGGCCGGGCTGGTTCTTTACTTCCTGGTGCCACCGGCCGTGGTAGTTCAAGAGTACCTGACCGGACAAGAGGCGGTTTATTTCCTCAGCGGCATGAGACATGCTTATCTTTTCGGAGCCGGGCTCACCGCCCTGGCAGCCCTGCTTTCCCTTATGCAAGCCAAACAGGCGCGGAAAAAGTAAAGGCGTAAAGGCGAGAACACGGGGAGACGTTTTTTTGTGATATCCGAAACTACAGAGAAAAGTTAAAGGGGCGGTTAGTGTCTGCCCCTTATGCTATGGGTAAAAATGATATTTCTGCCTCTGGCACCCAAGCTAAAATCGCAACAACTCCAAATCGCAACACCCGGCACCAGATTTAATCCGGAGCACAGGGGGGAAATAACGGTATGAAATACAAAAATCCAAAATATAGAAAAAGACGAAACTGCTTTCCCCTTGAAGTCTCTTGCGGGAATTGCAAAACACCCATAGTAATCTATGCAAAAGGGAGTAAGGGAAATTTAATAAAGCTACAACTTCCCAGAATTATAGAATCCGAATTGGATCTTGAAAAACTCGAAGGTAATTTATTCTGTACCAATTGTAAGGAAGAGCTTGCAAGGAAAGGCAATTACAATGGAAATGTGACTTATTGGATTATTAGGGGAAAAGTCAACAGCAGAAGATTAAATAAATGAACACAGGGGGACGGTTGTGTCCCCCCGGCACCAAACAACACAAAAGAACAACCATGACGCCCAGCCGACACAGGAGAATGGATGAAAGCTACCACCTACTTCTGTTCTTTCACACTAACCGTTCCCCTGTATTCATTTGCATGATTTCCCGGATCTCATTGTTCCAGTTTGAACCTTTTCACCACTGTATCCAGTTCCTTGGCCAACTGGTCCAGCTTGTCAACAGTGGCTGCTACTTCCTGGTTGATGGCCGATTGTTCCTCGGCAACAGCCGCCACGCTGGAAATACTCTCGGACATGGGAGTAATGGCCTGGGATACCTGCTCGAACTCCCGGGCAAGTTCTTCCACAGCACGGGCTATACCATTAAAAGAAGTTCCCACCGCGGCAACCTTGGCAGCACCTTCCTTTATTTCCTCCGTTTCCATAGCAATCAATTCTGTAGTTTTTCTGGTGCCATCTTGAATATCTGTTACCAGTTCTTTAATTTGCTTGGCTGCCTCTACTGATTGCTCGGCCAGTTTGCGTACTTCCTCGGCCACCACTGCAAACCCCCGGCCATGTTCCCCGGCCCTGGCTGATTCAATGGCAGCATTTAAGGCCAGTAAATTAGTCTGGTCTGCAATGCCAGCGATAATATCCAATATTTTACTTATGGTTGCAGCCTTTTCGTTCAGTTCCGAAGTTGCCTCGCTGGCATTGTTGGCCAGAGAAAGAATTGTGTCCATTTGTTCAATTACACTGTTTATATCCTCATGCCCGGCACTGGTTAACTCGCTGGTTTTCTGGACATGTTCTCCGGCTGCGGCGGTGTTTGCCGCAATTATTTTGGCGCCACTGGCAATTTGACTAATACTGGCAGCATTTTCACCTGCCCCTTTGGAACTTTGGGCGGAGGCTGCGGTGAGATGCTGGAATACATCCGAAATTTCTCGGGTACTTTGGGCCAGCTTGCGGAGAATAGCGGTAATTTCCTCAAGCATGGCGTTATACGCTGCGGCCAGTTTTCCTATTTCATCTTCGCCCCTTATATTCGCCCGGTGGTATAACTCGCCCCGGGAAACCCTGTCGCTGATTTGGGTTAACTGGCGCAAGGGGCTGGTCATGGTCCTGGCAATCCCGAAGGCAAAAACCGCCACTGCAACGGCCACCAAAGTGGAAAAAACAATTAATTGATTTCTGCTTTCAATTTGTTTTTTAACCACCAGGGATTGAACATCGGAACTGTTCAACCCCAGCACAAAAGTGTAATCATCCCAGGGCAAAATAACTTCGACAAATTCCTGGCCATTGTATTTTACCACACTGGCTGTTTCTTTTTTTTCCTGGCGCGCCGCTGCCAGGTGAGTATTGTCCTGCAGTTTTATACCATACTCGTCCAATCGTTCCGCTATGTAAATTTCCCCTTCCTTATCCAGTACCGCAGCATATGCTATAAAATTCTGGTTGATTAAAGAATTAATCGAACGCTTCATGCCAATTTGTTCTTTAATTTCCTGGATTTTATTTGCATCTGCCCCAACCTGCACAATCCCCGGGGTATCTTTTCTTCCCACGCCCACGTATTTAAAAAATTTACCATCAATATCCCTGAACATACCAGGCTGGGTTACGGTTTCACCGGGGGCCCCGATTAATTTCTTAAACTCGTATGCCTGGGCATTGGGGTCGTCTGGGAAAACCCAGCCCAGGCCGCCATCAACATTTGTTAATACCGTTACGCCATTCTGGTCGGAAACCCAGAACTCATCAATGCCCGATTCAGCAGCAATTCTTTTTATATCTTCAACGGTTATATTTCCTACCAGCAGCAATTCGTTCAACAGGTGGGCCTGGGCCAGCATGGCATTGTTTAATACGTCTTCCAGGATATGCTCTATGGCCAGGGCGCTGGCACTGTTGGCGGCAACCACCTTGGACATCAAAAGGCCTTGTTCTTCGAGGGCGGCGTACAAAGCCTCCTGGGAATTGCGGTGGGAAATATAGCCTGTTATAAATAATGCTACTATTATTACAATAACGATAGGGATTGTGATTTTAGCAGCAAAATTAAATTTCAAGTTTTCAGCACCCCTTTTCTTATTGTTATTAACCGGCATAGCAATTGCCAGGTTTTTATGCCATCTTTTACTGTATGGAGAAGTTCAAATAACATAATGAGGCGGGGCTTATTTCGTTGTTTAACGCTTCCATTATTAACTTTCGGAAAAAAAAGCTAGTTATTGAGCATATGGGAAAGATGATTTTCCGGGTCTTTCACCGGTGTAACTGGTATATTTCACAGCTGAGAATTCAAGTTAAAACCCAGAGATCAACTTGCGGAAATGTTAGCCAAGATGCAAAAAACCCTTAAGAGCTTGATTGCTCCCAGGGTTTGCTGGGGTATCCCTTATCTTTCTTGTCTTCTTAAAATTGCGAAAATACCAGGGATTATGACCAGGCGGGGTGTTTATTTGGCAACTTTTTTAAATTTACCGGTCTTGGCAAAACCCTGGCAACACCCTGCCATTGAGCTTTTCCACTCGCTGCTGGCGGGACAGGCGCAATGCCAGGTCGGCCGCCCTTTCCCCCGCTATCAGCAATTCCGGGTTCAAGTCAGCCAGGGGTATCATAACGAAAGCCCGCTGGTGCATGCGGGGATGTGGCACCTGCAATTCGGGCAGGTCAATTTTTCTGTCCCCGTAAAGCAGGATATCCAGGTCGAGCGTACGGGGCCCCCAGCGGACGGTACGCACCCTGCCCAGCCGGTTTTCAATATGCTGCAGTTTATTCAACAATTCCAAGGGCTCCAGCCGGGTGTGGATTTTTGCCACTGTGTTGATAAAATCATTTTGCTCCACAAAACCCTGGGGTGCAGTGCGATACAGCGGCGCCACCGCCGCCAGTTCTATCCCGTCCACTTGCCGCGTCATTTCCAGGGCGGTGGCCAGCAGGGTTTCGCTATCCCCCATGTTGGAGCCCAAGCCTATGTAACACTTTGTCAAAGCATATCCACCGCCTGGCTTGCGGTACGCCGGATTTCAACCCCCATATACCTGAAGTGGCCTGGTACGGGAGCGGCGGGTTTTTTAACCCTGACCAGCACTTCCTGCACGGAAAACCCGGTCAACAGGCGGGCGGCAATGGCCTCGGCCACGGCTTCAATCAGCTTGTACGGCCGGCCGGTTACCACCCGGCGTACCACCTCGTAAACGTCAGCGTAGCTCACCGTCATTTCCGGGTCGTCGCTTTCACCGGCGGAACGCAAGTCAAGAAAGAGTTCAACATCCACCTCGAACACCTGCCCCAATTCCCTTTCCTGGGGCAGCACCCCATGATAACCGTAAAAAGACATGCCGCACATGATAATCTTGTCCAGGGCCTATCCACCCCTTTTCAACAATCAAATCTTGCTAGCGCACCATGGCGTCCGTCATTTTGGCCACCCGCACCATTTCCTTCACGTCGTGCACGCGTACTATATCCACACCGTTGATGATACCTAAAGTGACGGTGGCGGCAGTACCCTCCACCCGCTGGTCCGGGGGCAGGTCCAGGGTCTTCCCGATCATCGACTTGCGGGACGTGCCCAGCAATACCGGCAGGCCCAGGCAATCCAGCTCGCGCAACCGGCGCATCACTTCCAAGTTTTGCTCCAGCGTTTTGCCAAAGCCAATACCGGGGTCCACTATGATGTTGTCCCTGGGCACGCCCGCTTCCATCGCCATTTCAATACTTTCTTCAAAGTAACGCACCATGTCACCCATCAAATCGCGGTATTCGGTCCCGTGCTGGTTGTGCATTATGATTAAAGGCACCCCGTACCCGGCAGCCAGCGTCGCAATGTTTTTGTCCGCCCGCAAGGCCCACTGGTCGTTTAGAATGTGAACACCCGCCTCCAGGGCCTGGCGCGCCACTTCGGATTTGGTTGTATCTATACTTATGGGCACATTGATTTCACCAACCAGCGCCCGCACCACCGGCATAACCCTTTCCAGCTCTTCTTCAACGCTAACCGGTTTGTGGCCGGGGCGTGTCGATTCGCCCCCCACGTCGATTATATCCGCTCCCTCGGCCTCCATGCGCCGGGCGTGGACCACTGCCACACCCGGGTCGTAAAACTTGCCGCCGTCTGAAAACGAGTCCGGTGTAACATTCAGAATACCCATGACCAGGGTTCTTTCCCCCAGGGTTATTTTTTTACCCCGGCAGTCCAGCGTGCGCGGCTTGCGCCCGCGCAAATTCCGCATGCACTCATCAAGCCGGTCCGCCAGTCGGACCAGGCCAAAGGGCTGCATGCGCAGCTTCTTGATGACCTCCTTGAACTGTTTTTCAGTGCCCATCATAAGCACATCGGTTTTTTCCGCGGAAGAATCGATGGTGCCGCGAGTCACGGCGGCATCGCCGCCCTTGCTCAGCATTTCTTGCTTAATGATGTTGGCCTGCCTGGGTTCAAGGTCGTATATTTTAACCAGCCGGAACAGTGCCTTTTTTTCCATCAGGGCGGCACCCGTCCTGTCCGCGCCTATCTTGGCGAATTCCTCTCGCAGCGCGGAAGGGGTGGTGGCGGAAATGTTGTGCACCAAAAAACGCAACCCGTACTACCTCCTTTTTCGCGCGTCCCAAAAATTATTATCAAGTTGTTCAACAACATCAATAAAGTAATCCTCCCGCAGCGGGCATGCGGTCTATTTTGTAACATTCCCGGCGGGCCTGACACCTGCTGCAGGGCCTGGATAAGTCGTCGGCCTTGCACAGGTACCGGCCCAGCAAGCTGGCTTTACGGCCACCGGTGCGGTGCTCTTTTATGGCGGTGGTAATCAAGTCCTTTTCAACCATATCAAACCCGGCCCGGTCAAGCACCGGCCCGGCCATGCGCGCGCCGGCGGCGGCATGATCCTCGCCCGTTTCATATTCGTGCCAGCGGGCAATATCATGCAGCAGCCCGGCGGCATAAATAACCTCCTTGTTCAGGGGCACCGGGCATTCGAGTTCGGGCGCGGCGGCCATTTTACCGCCACCCGTCCCCTCCAAAAACAGTATGTATGTTATGCGGGCCACATCCAGCATGTGTTGCAAATCATGCCGGCAAAAACGCCTGTTTTTCTCACACAACGCGTTTCTTTCAATGCACTTTATATACCAGGGGTCATGAAAAATTTTGTCAACCCGGTACAAGGTAAAATCTTCCCTTCCGAATTAACAATAGGTGTGGTTGGGTCCGCACCGGAACTCCGGGTTTCTCAAAAAAAGTAAAAAAGGGGTTTAACCCCTATTTCTATTGCGATTTTTGATTTCCCTGCTGCCGCTGCCTCTTTTGCCAGCGGCATCCAAAAGGCCGGCCATTTTCGTTTATTCTGAAAACCTCGGTCCCTTCGCAGTTGGGGCAGGCAATGTCCGAACCGCGCGGCCCTACACCGCACGGGAGCTCCCAGTCCTTTCCGCAATCTGTACACTTGAAGCGGCGCACAACGACTTTGTAATTTCCCCCTTCAACCTTTAGGGCCTTACCCACCACCAGCGCCTCGGCCACCTTTAACCGCGCGGATGAAAGAACACGGTGGTAAGTGGGCCGGGAAACACCCATTTTTTCGGCACAAGCTTCCTGCTCCAGGCCGAGTAAATCTTTTAACCTAATGGCTTCCAGTTCCTCCACGGTCAAGTTTACCTCTTCCAACTCACTGGCCGGTACACCGGCAGGTTTGAAAAACGTTTGTTGTGGTAAAAATTCAACACGTCGGCACTTGGGTGGCCTGGACATATTTTAGCACTCCATTCTGTTTTATTTTCACCCAATACAGTATAACTATATATGATTATATTATAATTCTATTACAAACGAATTTTTCCTGCTCAAAATCATAAAACAATGATACCCATATTATTTACCATATAATAAATAACAGGAAACATTGCCCGGTTGCCAGTCCAGTGGATAAAGAGGGGCTCCCGAAGAGGGAGCCCCTCTTTGCATTTTAAAATTCCGCTTAGAACAGCCCCAGCACCTTGCCTGTTTCGGTGTCCACGTCGATCCTGCGGAAAGCCGGGTCGGAACCGGTACCAGGCATTAAGCTGATGCCTCCGGCCACCGGGCACAGGAACTTGGCGCCGGCGTAAATCAACACGTCGCGAATGGGCAGTATCCAGCCTTTGGGCACTCCCTTGAGGGTGGGGTCGTGAGACAAGCTCAGGTGGGTTTTGACCATCATGGTGGCAAAATCTCTGTACTCGGGATTTTCCTCGAACATCTTGGCTTTTGCCTCGGCTTCAGGCGTCCAGCTTACACCGTCGGCGCCGTAAACTTCTTTGGCAATTACCTCAACCCGCTGCCGCAAGGGCATCTCCAGCGGGTACAGGAACTTGAAGTCCACTTTGTCGTTGCAAGCGTCGATAACGGCGTCGGCCAGTTCCAGGGCACCCTCGCCGCCCTTCAGCCAGTGCTCCGACACGGCGCAGCGGGCACCGGCCGCTTCGGCTGCCCGGCGAACCGCGGCAATCTCGTCTTTGGTGTCGGTGTGGAAAGCATTGATGCAGACCACCGGGTTGATGCCGGCTTTCCTGATGGTGTTGATGTGGTGCACCATGTTTTCGCAGCCCTTTTCAACCAGCTCGACGTTTTCTTTGACGTATTCTTCCGGTATGGGCCGCCCGGGAACAACCTTGGGCCCGCCGCCGTGCATCTTCAGTGCACGAATGGTGGCTGTAAGAACGGATACGTGCGGGGTGTGCCCGCTGAAACGGCACTTCACGTTCCAGAACTTCTCGAACCCGATGTCGGCGGCAAACCCGCTTTCCGTGACGTGGTAATCGAACAGCTTGAGACCAACACGGTCCGCAATAATGGACGACTGTCCAATGGCAATGTTGGCGAACGGGCCTGCGTGCACCAGCACCGGCTGGTATTCCACCGTGCTCATCAGTGTGGGGTTAATGGCATTGCGCATGAAAGCGGTCATAGCCCCGGCAACTTCCAGGTCCTCGGTGGTTACGGGGTTACCTTTCTTGTCATAGGCTACGACAATTTTGCCGAGACGCTCGCGCAGGTCTTTCAAGTCGGTGGCCACAGCCAGGATGGCCATGATTTCTGAACTGACGGCAATGCCGAACTTGGATTGCATCATGTAGCCATCCATGCGGCCGCCGATACCTATTATGATGTTACGCAGCGCCTGGGCGCAAAAGTCGATAACCCAGCCGAATTCGACACGGGTGGGATCTATGTCCAGGCGGCGCAGGTTGCGCTTGGCCAGCTCCGCGTCGTCGTAGTTACGCTCGTGCTGCATCCTGGCTGTAAGCGCTACCATGGCCAGGTTGTGGGCGTTCATTATATCGTTGATATCGCCAGTCAGCCCCAGGGAGAACTCGGTCATGGGGATGGCCAAAGCGTTACCTCCGCCGGCTGCGGTGCCCTTGATGTTCATGGTGGGGCCGCCGGAGGGTTGGCGGATGGCCGCACCCACGTTCATTCCGCGTTTACCAAGCCCTTCTAACAGGCCCATGGTGGTAGTGGTTTTGCCTTCACCCAGGGGGGTAGGAGTGATGGCGGTAACTTCAATAAATTTACCATCGGGCTTGTCCTTCAAGCGCTCAGAAATTTTCATAAAATCAAGCTTGCATATTCTCCCCATGGGGATAACTTCGTCTTTCTCCAGGCCGAGTTTCTCCCGCCACTCGTCCGGAGTAGGCATATTTTTCTCTGCCGCTTCGGCTATTTCAAAGTCTTTCATCTTAGTCGGATCGTAAGGCATAAAGAATATCCTCTCCTCTCGTTTTATTTAAAACAGTAAAAAGACACCAACGCTCCCCTGCTTCTTCAAACCCCCCTTTACACCCGTTTGTTTTCCTATTGTTTTTTCCACCCGGTATCAAATATATTATTCTCCTGTACTTGTGTTTTTTTCCTTCATTTTCTCAAAAATTAATTCCCGGTTTTGCCTGTTACCTTATTCAAAAACTTTTCCGTAGGCACTATAAACCTCTCGTGTTTCCCCCTGCCCACCTGTTCCCGGTCATCACGGGCTTCCACGGAAAATACCAGTTTCCGGCCCTCAATCTCCAGCAACTCCGAGCTGGCTTCAACCGTGCAACCCACTGGTGTTGCGGCGATATGTTCAACATCAATCCTGATTCCCACGGTAGTGTATCCTTCCGGCAAAAGACCGTCCACAGAACTCAGGGCGGCTTTTTCCATTAACCCAATCATGGCCGGTGTTGCAAAAACGTTTATGGAGCCGCTTCCGTAAGCCACGGCTGTGTTGTTTACATCCACTTTGGCGCTGGCGGAACCCTTGATTCCGGGCTTTAAATTTGCGGTTAAGGACATAATGACCTCCACCATTAACATTACAAAATATTCATTAAAATCTTTCTACGCGTTGAACATTTTTTCCTGCAAAAGAAAACTTTTTATTGTAAACCATTAAAGTGTATAAAGTATACCTGTAAATTATGCTTTTGAAGACAGAAAAAAGCGCGCTTTTGGCATCTTTGAGCGCGCCTTTATTGCTTGACCGGTATTGGTTTTTACGTGTATAACGCGTAATGCCTACTCGTAAAGCCAGGTGTCCACATCCTTCTTGTAGTCGAAAATTTCACCTGGTGCAAAAAAGAGGCTGATTTCCCTGGCGGCGCTTTCGGGAGAATCCGAACCGTGCACCACATTGCGGCCCACATCCATTCCAAAAGTGCCTCGAATGGTTCCGGGAGCAGCTTTAAGGGGGTTGGTGGCTCCCATCATGTCTCGCACTGTGCTCACTGCATCCTTACCTTCCAAAACCATGGCCACCACCGGCCCAGAGGTTATGAAATCCACCAGCGATTCAAAAAAAGGTTTCCCCTTGTGCTCCCCGTAGTGCTTTTCCGCCAGCTCGCGGGAAATATGTAGCATTTTCAGGGCTACAATTTTCAAGCCTTTTTTTTCAAAGCGGGAGACGATCTCGCCCACCAGGTTTCTTTGCACCCCGTCGGGTTTTATCATTACATACGTTTTGTCCACCTGCTTTTCCTCCCTATGCTTTATTGGCTTCGATGCCCGCTTCACGCATAATGGCCGTCAATTCATCGGCCTCAACGGTTTCTTTTTCCATCAACCTGCGGGCCAGCGCGTGCAGGGCTTCGATGTTTTTTACCAACAGGTCCCTGGCCCGGTTGTAGTTTTTGTCAATTATATTTTTCACCTCGCGGTCAATGGCCGCGGCTACTTCCTCGCCGTAGTTGCGATCCCGGGCGATGTCGCGGCCGAGGAATACCGTTTCCTGCTTGCGCCCAAGGGTCATGGGGCCCAGCTCGTCGCTCATACCGTATTCCATGATCATTTTGCGTACCAGTTCTGTGGAACGTTCAAGGTCGTTCTGGGCACCCGTGCTAATTTCCTTTAATACAAGCGCTTCGGCAACCCGGCCGCCTAAAAGCATGGTCACCTGGTCCAGCAGCTGGGACCGCGTCATGAAGCGACGGTCTTCCTTGGGGAGGAGAAGCGTGTAACCACCGGCCCTGCCCCGGGGTATTATGGATACCTTGTGCACCGGGTCGGTGTGGGGCAACAGGTAGCCTACCACGGCGTGACCCGCCTCGTGATAGGAAACAAGCCTTTTTTCCTCTTCGCTGATCACACGGGATTTCTTTTCCGGGCCGGCAATAACCCTCTCAATGGAATCCTCCAGTTCAGCCTGCTCGATTACCTTTTTATTACGCCTGGCAGCCAAAAGCGCCGCCTCGTTAAGCAGGTTGGCCAGGTCGGCACCGGTAAAACCGGGGGTGCGGCGCGCCAGCACGTCGATATTCACATCCTCGGCCAGTGGCTTGCCCCGGGCATGCACTTTTAGGATTTCCTTTCGACCGTTGACATCGGGAATGTCAACCACCACTTCCCGGTCAAAACGCCCGGGCCTCAGCAATGCGGGGTCCAGGATGTCCGGGCGGTTGGTGGCGGCAATTATGATTATGCCTTCGTTCGCTTCAAAACCATCCATTTCCACCAGAAGCTGGTTCAAGGTTTGTTCCCGCTCGTCGTGTCCGCCGCCCAGCCCGGCGCCGCGCTGGCGGCCCACCGCATCTATTTCGT
Source organism: uncultured bacterium (assembly GCA_965539975.1). Taxonomy (GTDB): domain Bacteria; phylum Bacillota; class Desulfotomaculia; order Desulfotomaculales; family Desulfallaceae; genus CBETWA01. The sequence goes on from CBETWA010000024.1 coordinate 12,284, forward strand.
CAACAAATACAATACACGGCGCGTTTTTCTTGGCTTGATCGAACAAGTCCCGCACCCGGGAAGCGCCCACGCCCACGAACATTTCCACGAAATCCGAGCCGCTGATGCTGAAAAACGGAACACCGGCTTCACCGGCAACCGCCCGGGCCAGTAGGGTTTTCCCCGTTCCGGGGGGGCCAAACAACAGCACTCCTTTGGGGATGCGCGCCCCAAGCTCGTTAAATTTCTTGGGACTTTTTAAAAACTCGACTATCTCCTGTAGTTCTTCCTTGGCTTCGTCTGCGCCGGCAACATCCATAAAAGTAACTTTTTTCTTTTCGTCGGTGTGCAACCTGGCCCTGCTCTTGCCGAATGACATCACCCGGTTGCCCCCGCCCTGGGTTTGCTGCATCAGGAAGAAAAACAACAGCACGAAAATCAAAATCGGCAAAAGTGTGGTGAAAAGGCCCGCCCACCAGCCCGGTTCGGGCGGGTTTTCCACTTTGTAAGACACATTCTTTTCAAGAAGAATGTTCTCAAGCTTCTCCATGCTCGGGACGGTACTTCTAACCTGGAATTCCATACCGTCGCTACGCGTGCCCGTAATCAGAGTTGTGTAATCGGAGGGCTGAAGGGTAACTTCCTTGATCCTTCCCTGGTTCAACGTAGTATAAAACTGGTTGAAATGCCATTCCTCGGGCGTTTTGCTTGGTGGTGAAGTATACTTGATCAGTGCTATGGTAATTAAAACAATGAGCAAATATATGCTCAGGTTTTTCATGACCTTGTTCACAAAGCCACTCCTCTCGGACGCCGGAACTCACTCGTAACAGATATTATAACAAAAATTTTCCCAGATCAATTATAAATTTTAAATTATTCGCCCTCGTATTAGCTTGTCACAAAAACTTTCCCGGTAATCGTGGATGAACAGGTGCAAACAGGTTGACGTGGCACCGGTTATTTTCCACTTTTCTCCGGGGCGTATCCCCGCTACCCAGACAATGTCGTTTCCCGAAACCACCAGGGGAATGCAATCCCTCAAGTGACGGGGTATCTTGCGATCAATAAAAAACTTTTTTAATTTCATGGTTCCGCCAAGGCCCAGGGGCGCAAACCGGTCCCCTTGCAGCCGGCGGCGCACCACCAGCGGCATTTTGAGCAGATCGTAATCCATTAAGGCCTCGTCCGGGCTGAGTGACGCGGGATCTCCCGCCCAGGCCGGAGGGACGATACGCGCGCCAATTGACACCCCCGCTTCAGGTATCACAGTAATTCCAGGCACCTTCAACTGGTACTGGTAAAAAGGTATTTCCTTTTTTTCCTTGCCAACAGTGAATTGAACCAGGTCGTAACTCTTGACGCAGGTAATGTTTCTGGGAAGATCAACCTGCTGTAAACCTTTTTCTTCTTTTATTATTTCCAGGATCTGGTTTACATGATTAAATTCAAGGTCCTCCTTGCTACCACATACTTCAGACCAGGCCATGCGCACCAGCCGGCGCAAAATGGCCCGTGGCAACGATAACAATTGCTTTCTGTCAAGAGCAACGCCATTTTCAACCGGCCCTACCCGGGCCCGGCGCAAAGCTTCCCGGGCGTGTTTGTCAAGATACTCGTTCTCCTCGCGACATATTTCACCCAGCCTGTTCAAGGTCTCCTCAAGACCGGGGTTGTAATTTTTCTCCAGCAACGGGATCAGTTCCAGTCTTACCCTGTTGCGCAGGTATTTCACCTGAAAATTGCTTGAATCACGCCTAGTGGGAAGATTATGGTGTCGACAATAGGACTCGATGTCCTCACGACTAACCGTCAATAGCGGCCGGATATAGAACCCGTCCCGGACAGGCGACATGCCTCCCAGCCCTCCCGGGCCGGACCCCCTTAAAAGGTGCAACAGTATGGTTTCAGCCTGGTCTCCGGCATGGTGGCCTAGCGCCACCCGGGACGCGCCTGTTTTCGTTGCCACTTCGCTCAGGAAACTGTACCTTATTTCACGTGCCGCGGCCTGCGCCGATAACCCCGTACGGGCGCAGTACCCGGGAACATCGCGTTTTTCAATGTAACATTCCAGCTGCAGGCGGCCGGCCAGGTCCGCCACAAACCTGGCATCCGCCTCGGCTTCGGAGCCCCTGAACCCGTGATTCAAGTGCGCCACCACCAGCCTGAAGGTAAATTGTTCCCTCAGCCGGTAAAGAATGTGCACCAGGGCTACCGAGTCGGGACCTCCCGACACACCCGCCACCACGGTATCGCCGCTGGCAATCATGGAGTGTTTTCTGATCTGTCCAGCCACCTGTTTCAACAAGGGCATGGCTTCACCCACATAATTCCTGTTTTTTTTTACTTCAACACCGGTAAAAAATATCCTGCTCCCATAATTATTTCTTATTGCCCTGTTCAAAAGAAATACGCGCTTTCCGGACAACTTTCCCAGCGCGCCTTTAAATTAATACTGGTACCTGTTTTTGTCAATTTGTATTACAGCGATGGTCATATCATCGGGTGCTCGCCGGCTTTGGCCGCTTTGGGCCAGCTTAGCCAGCAGTTCAGCCACTTCCCGGGGTGGCAGGTGGATTATTTCTTTTAAAACCCCGGCCACCCATTCTTCGGACTTTTCTTCACCCCGGTGGGCGTCCATAACGCCATCGGTTACCATGACCACCATGTCACCGCTTTTTGCCCGCCTGCTTTCGCTGCAGGTGTGAATTTCTTCAACGATCCCTACCGGGAGAGACTTTGAAAGTATAATTTCAACATCGCCTTTGCTGACCCATATACTTGGCGCGGCCCCAATTTTAATCATTTCAGTGTGTCCCGTATACAGGTTGACTATGATCATATCCACGGTGGCGAATTTGTCTTCCTGCGAGTTCCTCATTAAAGTCGAGTTTACCATGCGTATGGCCGGCTCACCCTCAAAACCGGCCTTGAGTAACTGTTGCAGCAACCTGAGGGTGGCCCTGCTTTCCGCTGCCGCCACGGTACCGGTACCCATACCGTCGCTCAAAATCACCGCCAGGCGCCCGCCGCCCAATTGCACAAGGCAGTGACTGTCACCGGAAACCGTGTTTGGAGGCGCGGGTATACCCACCAGGCCCAGGCGTACACCGTATTTTATCCCGGGGTAAAACCTGATGGTACAAAAATCTTCCCCGTCATAACGCGTGCAATCCAAAAACGCCGGTGCCAGATCCATATCCGACAACCGGCTTAAGTGCCTGGCCATATCGTAAAGACATTTTTTCAACCCCCCGCAGGCGGGCATGGTTACTTCAATTTCGCACTTGCCGTCTTCGCCGGGGTAAACCGCCAGCCCGGAAACCTGCAATCCCGCCTGTTTCAATTCCTGCTTGTAAAAACCGGCGCGCCGGCGCCAGGTTTCCCTTTCGGCCTCTATTTCCCTGGCCAGGCAGCGGATCACGCCGCGCATACCGCGCATGTGCCCGTAAACCAGTTCCCTGCTTTCTTCCAGGCAGTTTTCCCAGTACCGCGACATTCTTTGCATTTTGGCAAGACAACCGGCCCCCACCGCAAGTTCACCCCGCCGTGAACAGCGCCCTGCCAGTTCCGGGTTATTATCGATTACCTCCCCGGGAACCTTACCCTGCCCGGCTTCCGCCATCAATTCATGCATCAACCGGCGCGTGTGGCTTTGTTCTTTTCCCCAGCAAAGTTTCGCCACGGGGCAACCGGAACAGACCAATTCCTTCAACTGTTCCACAGCGCCGGGCCGCTCTTTTTTGTCTTTCGCGCCCGCGGAAGATTCCGCCCGGTGGTACGAGCGGGCAATTTCTTCAAATATTTTTCCCCATTGCTCAAGCTTCTTTATCACCCCGTCCCCCCTGGTATCACCGGGCCCTTCACCGGGCAAATTCCAGGGCCGGACAACGGGCAGGTATTCCCGCAAGCTCTGCAACAAAAAGCCCGGTATCAATAAAAAGAGTGCCGCTGCGGAAGCGGATTCACTCAAAACTTCGGTAATATCTCCGCCGTTACCCAGGTAAACAATAAGCAGCACGTGACCAAGCAAAAAACCGGCCACAACGCCGGCCCGCCCGTACACCCGGCACAACCCCGCAAGCAACCCGGCAAAAGCCGCCGCCCCCGCGGCGGACGGCGATACCACATAAACCAAACCCGGAAGAATGCCCATCACGGCCCCCGCGGAAGCGCCGAGACCGCCTCCTCCCACATGCCCGGCCACCATTACGGCCAAACCGGCCAGAACCCCGCCGGGACTCACATACCCCCATTGCAGTTGCCCCGCCGCAGCTACTATGCTTGTACCCAGCAAGGCCAGGCAAAACAATCCATCGGCGGGCACCCGTTTTCGCCCCGATACCAGGCTCAAGCTGGATATTCCCCTGAAAAAGGCTACGGCCAAAAGCGCTCCAAAAACCGACTCGAATAGGACCCTGATATACTCGTAATTGCTGGGGTTGAAAACAGCCGCGTAACCCGTGCCCGCCAGCACCATCAACGCAAATACCGCACCCCCCAGCGGGTAATGAACGGGTGCCCGGGCGGGTAGTGAAAGAGCGGTCATTCCCGCCACCGCAAGGGTGATGCACCGCACCGCCAGGTCCCACCCGCCGGTAGCGGTAAAAAGCCCCACGCCGGTTCCAAGCAAAGCCGGCAGGGCCGCACCGCGGTAAGCCGCAAAAGCCGCCGCCACAAAGGCGGGGCCAAATGGCAATAATTCACCCAGCAAAACCGACCTACCCAGTAAAAAACCGGCTGACAGCATAAGCGCCATCCCGGCCAAATCTTTTATGTTTAACCAGTTGATTATTGATTTGCGGCCCCCACCAATTTTGCCTGTGGCTAACCGGGAATCGTCGTTAACACCTCCACCGTCTTTATCTCTCCGGTACTGGTATACTTCGACCCCGTCAAACAACAATTCCACCCCTTTGCACCTAATGCTACAACCCATTATAGTACAAAAAGGTGGAAATGTGCTGGGTTAATTGGTATTTATTTCCATTTAATTACGACACGTTTCGCCCTTCCAGTACAAGCCCGTACAGTATATCAGCTTCACTCACCGTCACGTGTCCGGCATGCAGTTCCTGCATCACCCGCCTCAAAATCCTTGTCCCGGCGGGTATAATATCTGCCCGCTGGGGTTGGAGCCCGGGCAGCCTTTTTCTTTCTTCCAGGGAAAGCGCGTGCAATTTTTCATCTAGCCCCACCACTGCTTCAAACTCAAGGCGGTACCCGTGTACCTTGCCGGGATCATACTGGCGCAAGCCAAGTTCAATGGCGGCCAGAGTGGTGGCAGTCCCCCCCACGGCAACCACTTCATCAAAACCGTCCCTTGCGACGGCTTGAAGAGTTTCCTTCAACGCGAACCTTATCTCTCCCCCACCGTAGCCCGTTTCCGTCATGCGGACCGCCCCGGCCTTCACGCTGGCACACTTTATATCATCCTTGTAACGCCAGGTAAACTCCGTGCTACCTCCTCCTATGTCCACAACAACTATTTCGCCGGGAAGTTCAAGACCGCTGGTAACTCCCAGGTAACTCAACCTAGCTTCTTCTTCACCGCTCAACACCAGCAGGTCCCTGCCTGTCAACAGCTTGACCCTGCTTGCGAACTCATCTTTATTTCTGGCGTCGCGAACAGCGCTGGTGGCTGCCACCATAACGTGTTGCGCACCGGCTCGTTCCGCAATATCGTTGAAATGCCTGATTACCGCTAGGGTTCTTTCCACCGGCTCGCCCAGGAGAACCCCCCCGCTTATTCCCTGGCCGAGGCGGGTGGTTTTTAGTTCTCGCGCCACCGGGATGACAGTCCCGTTTTCTTCAATGTCGGCCACCAGCAAGCGGGTTGAGTTGCTTCCCACGTCAATAGCGCCCACTCTCATTTGATTGCCCCCACATAAAATGTAAAAAGCATCCCGCCCGGAATGCCTTTTACGCCGTTATTCTGCCCTAACCGCGCCTGCTGGCGCCCCGGCCTCCCCGCTTGGATTCGGTGTTGCGCCGGAGGCTTTGCAGTCGCTCGTCGCTATCTTTCATAAAACGCACCAGTTTTTCCTCGAATGACATGTCGGGTTTTTTACGGTGGCGGGGTTTGTCCTGGACCTGCCTGATGGACAGGCCGATTTTCCCTTTGGGGTCAACGGAAATCACTTTGACTTTTACCCTGTCGTTGGTCTTTAAAAAATCGTTAATATCCTTGACGTATTCTTCGGCTATTTCGGATATGTGTACCAGGCCCGTCTGGCCGCCCGGCAACTCGATAAAGGCCCCGAAACTTGTTATTCCCGTGACCCTTCCTTCGATAATTTCCCCCGCTTGCACTGGCATATTGAAGAATTTCCCCCTGCAACTAAATACCTTGATTAATTATATCAAAGATTATATCAGAGCCACGTCCAGTGTCAAGCGCCCTTACCATTTGTGGTGTTGTAATGCCCGGCTTCCATAACCGGTGTCGCAATTTGGCGCTAACCCCCGCACTAATCCCCAATTATTGCCTCACCGGCATCTTGCGGCGCTCCCGTAGCACCGGGGGGAACCGTAACTATTCTGGTTTCGCCGGGCTTGACAAGGCCCAGCTTGTCCCTTGCCACCTGTTCTATGTATGCATCGGACTGTAACAGTTGTAATTGCGTTTTTAGCTCTTCATTTATCTTGCGCAGTTCTTGAACCTCGGTTTGAATTGCCTGTAAATCCCTTTGCATGGAATATAAAGAGTCGAACCTTGAGCCAAGGGAAAACGCCACGTAAAACAGTAACAACCCAACTACCAGCAATGGTAGTTTACTGCGGGAAAGGCGAAATGTTCTTTGCTTCCGGCGTTTGACCCGCGGGTGGTCTATAACATTATTGCCGGTTTTGCCGGCCTTTTTATCCTTATTATGCTGTGAGCCGGTTATCACGTTATCACTCCTCTTCTTCCGGCCCAAACAGGCCAAGGCTGTGCCCAGGTATAATGATAACCACTTCGTAGCCTTTGGAACGGGCCCTGCTAAACAGAGTAGCCACAGTACTGGCGCTTATCCCCAACCGCCCGGCCACTTGCTCGCTGGAATAGCCCATTTCCTTTAAAACCACCACTTGCCGTTCCCTGAAACTGAGCCTCTCGGCCCCCCTGATTTCAATATGCACCGGATTCACCCCGGCCGCTGTCTCTTCAGCCGGTATATCAGCAAGATTTTATTACAATTAGACTACAAACCTTCTACATATCTTTGGCATCTCCTGCCGGTTTGATTGATTTTATGAAAAAACTCTTATTTTGCACCCAATATGAATTGCAAATACAATACTCATTACCTCTTCGCAAGCGTTTTTATATCTCACCCTTCGCTTCGCACTTCATCTATACTATACTTCCCCTAACAACAAGAAAGCCGGTCTTTTATCAACCGGCTTTCCTTTCTTCCATCAGGACAAGGTATTCTTCGCCCAACCTGGTAAGGCTACATATCTTGCTTTTACCTTCGGTGGACACATCCACCAGGCCTAGCGCGTAAAGTTGCATAATTACGTGATCAAGCACTGCCCTTTTAACTCGCGAAAACAAGGATAAATCTTCCTTGTTCATACTGCCCTCGGATGCCAGCGCCTCCAGCACCCTGTTTGCTTCCTCGGGCAGCCGGTCCCCCGCTTTGACAAGATATTCCGCCAGTGGCGTTGTGCTAATCATCCAAACATCCCTCCTTAAATTATATTCTTGCCTTTTATTCTCAATTAATAAGCCACTAAGGAAAAATTTTTGCGTATTTGTCCAAGCAATTTATGGAAAAACTATTATTAACCGGTTAAATAAAAGAGGGTGTAACAGGTGCACAAAAAAACAGGCATTATTTTAATGATATTTTTCCTGGCTGCGGCCGGTTGTTTCAGCACATGGAAACAGTACCACTCCCAGCCACCCGGATTTATTCGCCTGCACGTGCTGGCCAACAGCAACCTTTTTTACGACCAGGACTTGAAACACAAGGTAAAAAACCGCATCATCAGCGAAACGGCAGAAAGCTTCCACCGGGCCACCAGTTTACCACAGGCCATGTCCATTGCGGTTTCGGAGTTAACCAGGATTGAAGAAATAGCCCGCCGGGAAATCCAGCGCCAGGGTTTTTCTTACCCGGTCAGGGTTGAAATAGGCACATATCGTTTCCCGGTTAAAAGCTATTTGACCCGGGACGGTGAGGGACTGTCGAGGTTCGCCCTGCCGCCGGGTCGTTACCAGGCGGTACGGGTGATTATAGGCGAGGGAAAGGGCTCCAACTGGTGGTGTGTGCTGTACCCGCCGCTATGTTTTGTGGACGCAAGCCGGGTGATTCCACCGGCAAGCGCGCAGCACGCCGCTGCCCCGGTTGGGCCCGGCAAAACAAGTATTAAGAAGAAGGACAACAAAAAGCAACCGCGCATTGAATACCGGCTGCGTATTATCGAAATATGGCGCAAGATAGTTCGTTGAACCCGGGGTCATTTCGATGACCCCTTTACTTTTACCGTTCAAGCATTTTTGAACAAACTACCTCCGTTTCAAAAGCCCTCTAAAAACGGACCAGCACCTTTTTATACCGCGATATAATTTTTTGCATGGTTCAGGCACCACCCGCCGGGCTATCATCTTAAAACCGCCCGCCATCCTGCCGGTTAATTTACCAGCCAGCCTGAACGGAAATGCAAGTATGGTGTAAAACATTCGGAAAGGAAAAAAAAAGGCCGCCATCAAAAAAGCATACAATCGCCACGTAAATAGCAGCAGCCGGGTCGCCTGCTGTAGGAACAATAGAATTGCAGCCCTGGCCGGGCGGCGTAAAAAGCGAAAATACAGCCCGGCACCGGTACCCAATCCCAGTAGCACGAAAAACCGGACTTCGCCCTGGTTATAAATTAATAGCAAGGCGTACACCACAGCGATTAGCAACAACCAGAACACGAAATCTCCAGCGGCCAAAACCCTTCTTTTTAAACGCAGTATTTCCCCGATGCCGGCATAAAACTCGTAAATTAAACCCGCCAGAATTCCTGTCAATATTGTGCAAAAAAACAACATGAACTGGCCGGTCACCGGTTCAGTCACGAACTTGACCTCCCGACACAAACCTAAACTCTATAACGGCCGGTCCCCGGGGTCGCGCACCGGGCTACCCAGAAAATACTTTTAGGTGCTGGTATACCTGTTCCGGCGGAGCGATTTGCGGGAGCGCAGGTAATACCCGCATGTACCTCCTGCTGGTTACGCAACGCGGCATGGACGTTTACTTAAATATTTTTTCCAGGATGCTTTTGCTCCTGACGCCCGCGGTTTTGCCCTGGGTGAACTCCATGTAATCCAGCCTGCCTTCCACAACAAGATTGCCGCTTTCCAGGTTCAAGCGGGTGATATGCAGCCCCTCTCCGCGGAGGGTCAGCATCCCCATGTTGGTATCCAAGCTTATTTCCCGCTCGTTGAACTTACCCACGTGCTCCACTCCATCAACGACCAGGTGCTTGCGGTCGGTAAGCAGGAGCCGATTCACAAAATCTCGTTTTTGTTCCATCCCCATTCACCTCCGGGGCGGGTCAAGTGTGCAATAAATAAACTTGCCTGTTAATATTTATGCCGCAAAACCATATCTATGCAGAAACAGGCATGTGTTGCGGGCAAAAAAAAACAGGGGTTTCACCCCGTGGTATGTTGCCGGCAAAGCGTTCCCTTCCCGTCAAGTTAATCCCACAGTTTTTGTATATCCACGTCCCGGTAATAAAACCTTACAATTTCCTCGGGGCTTTTGCCTTCCTGGGCCATTTTTTTTGCCCCCCACTGGCATAACCCCACACCGTGTCCAAAACCCTTACCCTCCAAAACCAGGCTGCTTCCATGCACTTCCGCCCTGGAAATCAGCATGGAACGAACTTCCTCGCTACCCAGGGCCAACCTGAGCTTTGGCCCGCTGACCGTGGCAGAACCGATTTGAAGCTTGGTTACTCTTCCCGACGGCCCCCTTTCCAGTATTTTTACCGTATTAATATTACCCGGATCGGTTCCGCTTATCTGTTGAACCGCCGCGCGCACCCGGTCCAGTGGTATTTCAGAACGCCAGTGTTTGTTTTCAGGCACTGTAACCGACAGGCAACCATCCCGCGCTCCGGCCCTTATATATTCAGCGGGCTCTTCAAAATACGCCAGCCCCTCCCCGGCCGAGGCGGAAATTCCCCCGTCACAGGCTGAAAACCATCCTTTCACGTACTTGCCGTTATGAGTTATTACCATCCCCCGGGTTCTGTCAATGGCATCGCGCACATTTTGGTTAATCCTCGAAGGATCATAGTCCTGAAACTCCTCCACATCGGTGGACGCGTCGGTTCCGTGCAATTTTTTTACCCGCCCGGATTGGATATTTTCCATGGTAAAGGTTCGCGCCACAATCGCCTGCGCCGCCAGCGCTTCCACCGGCCAGGTGGGTTCCATTTCGGCGGCCACCACGCCGGTCAGGTACTCTTCAAGTTTTATGTTTTTTTTCACGCCCTGGTCCTTGACAAACAGGCTTATGACGGGTTCTTTGCCGGGTGCCCCCGGGACGGGCTCAACAGGCTTACGCTGGGGTCCCCGGGCACAACCCCACGCCATGGCAAAAATAACAACTAATACAGTTATTATTTTAAAATACCGCACGTGCTTCCCTCCCACAAATTTTTTCTATTGTTTGTGGGAAGAAATCAAAATATGTTATCGGGTCCCCTGGTAAAGTAATGTAGCACTCCGGTCAAGCGGCCGGCCCCGGCCGGCCTTATCCCGCCGGCAAAAGTTTGCGCTGCGTGAACCGGGGTAAAGAAACACCCCAAAAAACACTCGCCGGTTGGTACTGGTATATTCCCCGCCGGCAGTGGTATATCGACCTCCTTCAGGCAACCCTCTTTGTCCACCAGCCAGGCGGTGCTTTTCTTATTACCGGCTTGCCACTTGCAAAATGGGACCTTAGTCATTATATTTTCCGGCGGCTTGCGGACCCATGACATCCAGCGCACCTGCGTGCCCCCCTTGCCATTTATTGTTAATATTAACACATCGTGGCAAGTGGAATTATGCGCCGTTTTGGGCGATTATTTTGAATTAGCCCGCTATTTTTTGGCCAAGCTTTCTTTTTTGCCATAATTTGCCGGCCACACAGTGCGCCGGGTGGCAGTCACCCAAAATAATGGAGCTTTTGATAGTTTTTGCACCTGGCTACGTATTCATAATACACATAAATAAAAAGGCCCCTCATGGGACCACTATTCACCAGTTTCCACTTTTTTATCTTCTAGCAATTCGTATAATTCCGCCGCTTGTTTTGCCGGCACGGGTTCCCGTATTTCCAACACTTTTATTTTTATATAACGCTGCCCGAAATGCACTTCCACCACGTCTCCGAGCCGGACAACAGTTCCGGCCTTGGCAATACGACCGTTTACTTTAACCTGCTGGCGGTCACAAACTTCTTTTGCCAGCGTGCGCCGCTTGATAATACGGGAAACCTTTAAAAATTTATCCAGCCTCAAGTCTCAACAGCGATACATGCGGGCTTTATGAAGAAACGGCGTCGCGCAAAGCTTTGCCGGCCTTAAAAACAGGCACTCTGGCAGCGGCGATGTTAATTTCTTCACCCGTTTGTGGGTTGCGGCCCTTACGAGCGGCTCTTTCCCGGATCTCGAAAGTACCGAAACCAACCAACTGCACTTTTTCGCCATTGGCAAGGGCATCCTCAACGGTTGCCAGCAATGCTGCCACGGCCTTTTCAGCATCCTTTTTGGTCAATTCGGCCCTTTCTGCCACACTGGCGATTAGCTCAGCCTTGTTCATAAATACCCCCCTCAATAAAATTTACAGGTAACAAATTTTACTATTCGCTGTTTGTATAGGAGTTCCTTCTTTAGGGGAAATTTTTCCGGCATTTTTTCTTCATTTTTCTTGCTTTTTAGCCTGTTCCCAAAAAAAGTCCATTTCTTCCAGTGTCATTTCGGTTAGGTTGCGCCCTTCCTGACTCGCTTTTTCCTCGATATATTTGAAACGCCGGGCAAATTTACCTGTAGCGGCAGTTAGCGCCAGCTCCGGGTCTATACCCGCCAGCCTGGCCACATTGACCACCGCAAAGAGGATATCGCCCGTCTCCAGCTCAATCTTTTCGCGTCTGCCGCTCTCAAGGGCTTCTTTCCACTCGCGCAGCTCCTCTTCAACTTTTTCTAGCGCCCCCGTGTAGCCGGGCCAGTCAAAACCCACCCGGGCCGCCCTGGATTGAATTTTGTACGCGCGCAGCAGGGCCGGTAACCCGAGGGGCACACCGTCCAGCACCGACCTTTTATTCCCGGCATCACCGCCCCTCTCTCTCTGCTTAATCTTTTCCCAGTTGACCAGTACATCGTCGCTGTTTTGCAGGCGCAGGTCACCAAATACGTGGGGGTGCCTGCGTACCATTTTATCGCAAACACCGGCCACAACATCGTTGATATCAAAGTGGCCCCGCTCCCGGGCTATCTGGGCATGGAAGACAATCTGCAGTAGTAAGTCTCCCAATTCTTCACAAAATTTATACGTGTCTCCCTGTTGAATAGTTTCCAGCACTTCGTAAGTCTCTTCAACCATATAGCGAGTAAGGGTGTGGTGATCTTGCTCCCGGTCCCAGGGACAACCGTTTTCTCCGCGGAGCTTGGCCATAATGTCCACCAGCTCGTCCAGCGGGTACCGGCATTTCTTTAAACCACCTTCCAGCGGCGGAACATAAAGGCTGGTAAGGTGGTCCACCCAGTCAGCCCGGTCTATTTCATATAACGGCATCTCTTCAATTCTTTCCTGCCCGGGCACCCCGGCGGCCCTTACAAGCGTTACCCGGTGCTCCGCCGGGTAAATATCAAGCAATGCCAGTTTCACGTCACCCGCCACCAGGCGACTGTACACTTGCACCACCACCACACCGGCCACCGGGTCCGGAGAAAATTCATCCAACCGCAACCCGTCCACAATCTGCATCCCCTGTACCGGGTCTATTTTCAAAGCCGCGTACACGGCATCCAGAAAACTCATGGCAGGGACAATTTGTACCTGTACGTCTTTTTCTTCGGCCTGCCGCAGTATGATAGCCACCGAAGTCTCGGCCACCAGGGGATGCCCCGGAACGGCGTAAACCACCGGGCCAAAAACAGCAGCATCAAAAATAGAGCCGACTATACGGTGATATACCCGGTCAAAATCGTCTTCTTGCTCGTAATAGGTATCAAATGACTGGAAATGAATACCTTGCTCCTTAATCCAGTCCACCACCGGGTGTACCGCGGTGCGCAAAAACAACCTTTCCGCACTGCGGATTATTTCCAGGTTTACCTGCGGTAAGGAATCTTTTCCACCGGGTCCCAGCCCAACTATGGTTATTTGCGCCGTCAAAGTCATACCTCCCGCTGTTACGCAAGCTTCTGGTCATTGCCCTGCTCTCCTTACAATTATACGGCGACACCGGGTTTCCCTTTAAAAAAATGAAAAAGCGGCCCATGAAACCGGCCGCTTATTGCTCCATTTGCTTGGCCAAAAATCCCGCCGCTGTCTCAGCAAGTTTAAGCTCAAGTTCTCCCATCCTCACGCCGGGTTCACGAGACGCCAGGATCACCGCCCCAATGGGATCACCTTCAGCAATAATAGGAGCAATTACTTCGGATGAATACCGGCATTCTTCCTCCTCCGCGATCAAACATTCCCTGCACAGCGGATCGGCGCCGGGATTGTTTATAACAACGGCTTTTCTATCTTCCATAATTTTTTCAATTGCCGGTCCAATAGGTTTATTTAAAAATTCTTTTTTGGACGCTCCGGAAACAGCAATAATGGCATCCCGGTCGGCAATACAGGCTATATGACCCAAAGCTTCATGTAATGAGTCGGCGTATTCCTTGGCAAAATCACCAAGCTCGCCAATGGGGGAATATTTTTTTAAAATAACTTCCCCCTCACGGTCAACAAAGATCTCCAAGGGATCTCCTTCACGTATTCTAAGTGTACGTCTTATCTCCTTGGGAATTACCACCCTGCCGAGATCATCTATGCGACGCACGATACCCGTTGCTTTCATGGGCCGCCCCTTTCCCTCCTTTGCAAGAAGATACTCGCGAATCCAGCTTTCATTGTTAGTATATAACCGGAGGGCGGTAATTATTCATTTTTTTCCAATCAGCAATTAAATTATTTTGCATGCGTGTATTTTAGTCTTTTGTCGATTCAGACCCGTCAGGTTTTTGGCCCGTATCTTTTTTCTCCAGTTTATTGATTATATCGGCTTTTTCCCGCAGATTTTTCATAAAGGAGTCCATTTCTTTCATAACGGCCTCTTCCTTAAGCAAGGCGGCTATATTGTCCTTAACCTCTGCCAGGCTTAAAGTGCTGGCGGGTATAATATCGTCCAGGCGTATGATATGGTAACCGTACCGGGTACGCACCGGCTCGACGGTGTATTCTCCCTTTTCAAGCTCGAAAGCGGCATCCTCAAATTCTTTCGCGAACCCGCTGCCCTGGCTGAAAGGCGGGTATTGCCCGCCGTTTTCCTTACTGCCCGGGTCATCGCTGTACTGCCTGGCCAGCTCGGCAAAATCGCCCCCGGCCTTAAGCTTGTCCACAATCTGCAGGGCTTGTACCTTGGCGTCCGCCTCGGAGCGGTTCTTGCCGTTGGAGTATTCTCCGGCACCTATCAGTATGTGGCTTACCTGGCGATGCTCGGGCTGGCTGAATTGTTCCTTGTTCTGATCGTAATATTCTTTTACTTCCTCTTCGGTGGGTTCGGGAACTCCGGCTGCAATTTTTTCCTGCAGATTTGCCCACGCCTGCTGCTGTTTTATCATGTCTTTAAGTTTTGGCTCATTAAACCCGTTGGCAGCCAAAAACTTCTTGTATTCGGCTTCCGACCCCAATTGTTGCTTAATCTTTTCCAGTTCGTCATCAACCTCGGCGTCCGAGGGAACCAGGTTCAGGCGTTCCACTTCCTGCATAACAAGTAGCTGGTCTATCAGCTGTTCCAGAACATTGGCACGGAGCAATTCCTCAAATTCCTTGCCCTTTTCGCCTTCAAAACTAAAGCCTTGCTGTTCCAGCGATTTTTTAAACGCGGCCACTTCTTCGTCCAGTTCTTGGGCGGTAATGTCCTTCCCGTTTACCGTGGCTACCACCCCGGAACCGCAACCCCACAGCAGCATGGACACCAGCAGCAGGGAAAGTGCTGTAAGTAAAAGGTTTCTGCGCAAAATATCTCCTCCCCAGTAATAATGCCACCTCCAGCGGCGGCACCAATTCACTCAATTATATATCAAACAAGGGCTGCGAGGCAACTGGTTTTATACCGTCAAACTAAGGGGTGAACGGCAGGTGTGCAACATAATTTGGACCAGCCCGGGTTAAAAATTCCCGTGCTCCCTAGCCCCCCAAAACCTCCAGGAAACGTTCCAGTTCACCCAGCTGTTCTTCAACCGTTCTGCCTGCCTCCCGGTACTTCAGCCTGATTTCAAATTCGTTGTCACTGTTGCTGAATTTCACCCTGTGACGATACCTTTCACCCACTTCCACCAGCTTCTCTCCGGTAAGGCTGTGCCCGCTGGAAAAAACCAGGCGGAAGAATCCTGTTTGCTTGCTAATGGACTTGATTCCAATTTTTCCCGCCATTACCCTGATGCGTGCCACCCGCAATAGATTTTCCACCGGCGGGGGAATATCGCCGAACCGGTCCACCAGTTCTTCTTCCAGCTCGGGTATTTCATCCACTTGCCGCAAAGAGGCGATGCGCCGGTAAAGCTCCACTTTTTGGTTGGTATCGGGAATATATTTCTCGGGTATGTAGGCGTCCACGGGCAATTCCACCACGGTCTCCACAACCTGTTCCACCTTTTGGCCCCGGGCTTCCCGCACCGCCTCTTCCAGCAAGCGGCAGTACAGGTCGAAACCAACGGCGGCGATATGGCCGTGCTGTTCTGCACCAAGCAAATTGCCCGCACCCCTTATTTCCAGGTCTCGCATGGCAATCTTGTAGCCCGAGCCGAATTCGGTAAATTCCCGGATGGCGGCCATTCTCTTTTCGGCCACCTCGTTAAGTGCCCGGTCCTTACGGAAGGTAAGGTAGGCATACGCAAGACGGTTGGAACGTCCCACCCGCCCGCGCAGCTGGTATAATTGGGCCAGCCCGAAATTATTGGCTTCTTTTACAATCAATGTGTTGACATTGGGAATATCCAGCCCGCTTTCAATAATAGTGGTGCACACCAGTATATCATACTCGTAATCTATGAAATCAAGCATTATCTGCTCCAGTTCCTCTTCCCGCATTTGCCCGTGGGCCGAAACTATGCGGGCTTCGGGGACCAGTGATTTCAACCAGTTGGCCACGCGATCCAGATCCGCCACCCGGTTGTGCACGAAGTAAACCTGCCCGTCCCGGTTCAACTCGCGCCGGATGGCCTCCCGGATCAATACCGGGTCTTCTTCCACCACGTAAGTTTGCACCGGGAACCTGTTTTCCGGGGGTGTTTCCAACAAGCTGGTATCCCGCACCCCCACCAGGGACATGTGCAGTGTTCGCGGTATCGGCGTGGCAGTGAGTGTCAGCACGTCCACCGTTTTGCGGATTTGCTTGAGCTTTTCCTTGTGCGCAACTCCAAAGCGTTGTTCCTCGTCCACCACCAGCAAGCCCAGGTCCTTGAAAGCAATATCATCCTGCACCAGCCGGTGGGTACCGATAACGATGTCGATGCGTCCTTCCTTCAAATCGCGAATAATGTCCCGCTGTTCCCGGGGGGTGCGGAAACGGCTCAACATTTCCACCCGCACCGGGTAACGGGCAAACCGTTCCCGGAATGTATTATAGTGCTGCTGAGCCAGGATGGTGGTGGGAACCAGCACCGCCACCTGTTTTCCTTCCATAACTGCCTTAAAAGCGGCCCGCAGTGCCACCTCGGTCTTGCCGTATCCCACATCGCCGCAGAGCAACCGGTCCATAGGACGCGGGCTCTCCATGTCGCGCTTGACCTCCTGGATGGCCTTTATCTGGTCCGGTGTCTCCTCGTAGGGGAAGCTGTCCTCAAACTCCTTTTGCCACACGGTATCCGGCCCGTAAGCGTAACCCTGAGCGGTTTCCCTGGCGGCGTACAGTTCCAGTAGCTCTTTGGCCATGTCCCGGACCGCTTCCCGCACCCTGCTTTTAACCCTGTTCCACTCGGCTCCGCCTAGCTTTGACAGTTTGGGAGCGTCCACATCCGCGCCAAGGTATTTTTGCAACATGCCCACCTGGTCGGTTGGCACATAAAGCTTATCTTCACCGGCATACTTAATCAGCAGGTATTCTTTGCGCACATTACCGATTTCCAGCGGTACAATACCCTGGTATCGTCCTATGCCGTGGTTGACATGAACTACGTAGTCCCCCACTTTAAGATCGGTGAAGGGTTCCAGCCTGCCGGCACCCTCCACTTTCGGTTCCCGGCGCCTGCGCTTGCGCCGGCCGAATATTTCTTCCTCGGTTATTACCACCAGCCGGGCGTTTACCAGCTCGAAGCCACTGGAAAGCTGGCCGTGGGTAATGACAACACTACCGGCCTGTACCTTGTTTTTCAGGGTAGACATGTAATAAACTTCTAGCTTTTCCTCGCGCAATGAATCCAGCAAATGCCTGGCCCTGTCTGTTCCCGTAACCAGCAACACCACCGCGTTGCCGTTGCGCCGCCAGTTCTTGATTTCACCGGCAATCATGCCGGTGCGACCCATGAAACTATTCATAGACTTGGCGGTAAAATTGACTATGTTTTGCGGGCGCACAAAGGGAGCCTGCCGCGGCATGAAAGAAAAGTATATCGCCTGCCGGGCGGCCAACCCGTCGTAAATTTCCTCCCAGTCAAGATAACCCTTTAACTGGCCGGGGAGCACCTTACCCCTGGTAAGGAGGTCGGAATAGGTTTCAACCCGCTCGCGCTGAATGCTTTGCACAACCTCCCGTATTTTACCGGGCTCATAAATAAAAACCGGTGCTTCGCCGGGCAGGTAGTCCAGCAAGCTGGTTTTTTCGGGATAAAAATAAGGCAAAAAAAGCTCCAGTCCCTGGAAATACACTTTGTCATCCAGCATACTCGTCAACCGGCCGAAATGCTCTTCCAAAAAGCGCAATGACGAAGGATCGCCGGACCTGGCCAGCTTGCGCATCTGCACCCGGTATTCGGCTTTTACGGCTCCCCGCCCCACCGGCCATTTATCTTCGGCCACCACGAACTCCCTGGCCGGTGAAATAACAACCTGGCCCAGTTTTTCACCGGATCGTTGCGACCCCACTTCGAAAACCCGGATGGAATCCACCTCGTCGTCGAAAAACTCCAAGCGCACCGGCAAAGGGCGGGTGGGCGGGAATATATCCACTATACCGCCACGGGTGCTGAAATGCCCGGGGCTTTCCACCAGGTCAACCCTTTCATAACCCATGGTCACCAGGCTCCGGGCCAGTTCACCCGGTTCCACCCGGTCCCCCACTTTAAGTTTCCGGCGCATCTTCCTGAACACGCCCGGCGGAGAGAGCCTGCGCATCAAGGCCTCCACCGGGGCTACCACCACCATGGGGCGGGAATCACACAGGCCTTCAAGGACTGCCAAGCGTCCCGCCAGCACTTCTTTGCCGTGGGCCAGCACGTGGTAGGGAAGCAATTCATAAACCGGGAACTGTTCCACCCGAACACCCGGTAGCAGTGCAGTCAAGTCGTCCCACACCTGCCCGGCCTCGGACTCGCCGGCTGTTATGATCAATGCCGCCGGGCACGCGTCCTTTACCAGCGCAGCGGCCAGCAGGTTGCGCTGGGCTCCTGTCAATCCAAAAACCTGTTGTTGTTTTTGCCCGGCATTTAATGCCTTGAGCAGGCTGGCGTATTCCGTTGTATTGGCTATATGTTTTAACAGTCCATTCATTGAAGAAAACTCCTGTACCAGTTCCCGGCCTTGTTTTCGGGCATCACAAAAAGAGCTTTAGCAAGAAGGGCTAAAGCTCTGGAACCGCGCTTGTCAGTGTGTTCTATACGGCTGGAAGTGACCTTCCGCAAAACCGTAAACCTCGTCCCGGCACTCGCTACACAACCCGGGAGCGAAACTGTTTCCATTTTCAGGCTTACAGTCTATTATATCCCCGGCCGCGGTTTCCGTCAAGCCCCGCTGGTCCACGCCGGCGGGTGTTCCGGTGGTCTCGCTGATTTCAGTCACTTTGTACACTTTGTCGCAGCACTGGCAAACATGATAAATCCTCACACCATCACCCGGTAGTATTATTGACAGCAGGCAATTTAGTTATACCGGTTCCCGGGCGTTGAAACGGTTCATGGCGGATTCGGGTCCTTTTTCGATTATTTCCCACAACACCTCAGGAATTATTTGAACAACCCCGGCTATGGCTTTTTCCTCTCCGGGCGCGGGCCTGGAAAGCACCCAATCCGTCACGTCGGGACCGCCCGCCGGCGGTCGCCCTATACCCACGCGAACACGCACAAAATTGCCCGTTCCCAGGTGTTCAATGATGGAGGCAAGGCCCCGGTGCCCCCCGTCGCCTCCCCGGGTGCGCACGCGAATCCGGCCCGGCTCCAGGTCAAGATCGTCATATATTACCACCAAGTCCGCCGGCTCCAGCCTGTACCACCTGAGTAGCCTAATTACGGCTTCTCCACTCAGGTTCATGTAAGTTTGCGGCTTGGCTAGTATTATTCTTTCCCCTTTATAATCCCCGTGCCCCACCAGGGCGCGCTGGAAAGGGCGGTCAACCCTTGCCTGCAACTTTTCCGCCACCGCGTCCAGTGCCCAAAAGCCCGTATTGTGCCGGGTAGCTTCGTATTGCTGGCCGGGGTTGCCCAGGCCCACCACCAGTTTCACTTGCTCACCTCCGGATAAAGATAATTTACTTTTCAGCGCCCGGCTGGCGTATTCCTGCTCCGGTTGATGCAGCATTGAAAAAAACAACCCCCTCCTGGGAAAGGGGGTGGCTCGAACAAGTTTTAACTTTTACCGCGGGTGTTACGGGTGGTGCGAAACGCTGTCCAGGGGAGCGGATACGGCGCTAATCTGCTGCATGGGAACCAAAACGGCCTCGCTCGTCCCCTCCGCACCCGTCCGGTGCACCTCCACATAATCCGCCCCTACATGATGTAACATCCCGCTCACCGACGACATGTCTTCACCCACGAATACGGTAACGTTTTTACCTAGGCTTTTTTGCAGCCGTTCAGCCATGGTGTTGCCGTAAGCGGGGGCGGGGTACCCGGGAGTATAGTAGTCATGACCGGCGGCTTTTAGGTCGGACATAAAACCCCCTCCTAATACAGTTGCTTTTATGCATAAGTTATGCAAGGGAGGGAATATTTGACACCGGTGAAAGCTCACTCTTCGCCAGCAGGGGCTTCACCAGTGGCCCCGGCGGCTTCCCCGGCTTCTTCATCTTCGGCGGGAACAGTTTCTTCAACCTGCTGGGCAACCACGGAGGCGACAATCGAATCCGGGTCGTCCAGAACGGTGACGCCGCCGGGTACTGTAATATCCTGTACCGCAATGCTGTCTCCCTCTTTTAAACCGTCAAGGTTAACCACTATTTCCCTGGGTATATTACCTGGCAGGCACGACACCTGCAGTTCCCGCAACCCGTATTGCAAGATTCCGGACGCCAGTTTGCCGGTAAACTCAATGGGTACCGCCACCTGTATGGCGCTATCCATAGAAATCTGGTGGAAATCCACGTTTTGTATGACCCTCTTGATGGGATCGTATTGCAAATCCTTGATTAATACCTTGAAACTTCTTGTTTCCTGTTCACCAGGGCCATTGACTGTAAGGTCGATGACCGAGTTATAACCGCTGCTCAGGACGTTTCTCAGGGGCTTGTATTCCATTTCAACCGGAATGCTGCCCACTGCCTTTCCGTAAACAACCCCCGCCACCATGTTCCTGCGGGCCAGTTCCTTGCGATAACTCTTTCCCGTTTTTGCCCGGTAATTCACCTGTAAACTTAAATCAGCCATATTTTACAACCTCCTCTGGGATAATATTCCCTGTTCATAGTTATATCAAACAATTCCCTGGCATAACATTAATCAAAATATTATTGGGCACAGGGGGGAACAGCCGTGCGCAAGAGCAAACAATTTATATCCATGCCCGTAATCAGCCTTGAAGAAGGCCAGCAAATCGGCACGGTCAGGGAACTTGTGGTCAACCCCGCTGAAAAAAGGGTAGCTGCGCTGGCCGTGGAACAAAAAGGCTGGTTCAAGGAACATAAATATATACCTTACTCCAAAATACGCAGCGTCGGAGATGACGCGGTGACAATCAACCGGGCATCCGCAGTGCAAAGAAGCGGCAACTTGCCGGAAATTATCAACCTGCTGCGGGAAAAAAACAGCATCCCCGGAGCGCGCATAGTCACCGAAAGCGGCACTTTGTTGGGAGTGGTGGACGACTATTACGTTGACCTGGAAACAGGCGAGATTGTAGGCATGGAATTCCGTAGCGGTTACCTGGATGCGGTTTTTAATGGCAAGGCGTTCCTGGACATAGACCATGTTATCACCATCGGCAAAAACATGATCGTTTGTTCCGGTGAAGCGCTTGAAAAAGCAGTAAAACTTGATGGAGGCTTGCAGGATAAATTGCGCGGTGTCAGAAAATCAACCAGCCAGATATGGGAGTCTACCGTCAGAAAAACAAGGGAAATTGGTTCAACCGTCAACAAACCTCTTTCGCGTATCAAGCGCACCAAAAAGGACGAAAACCCGGTTAACCCGCCGGGAGAGGCGGGCAATCAGGAAAACGAGCAAGCGAAAAACCCTGACGAAAAAAAATGTTAACCACCTCGGTGACGGCAAAAACAGCTTCAATCAAAAAGCTTACTCACCGACAGGTCTTCGTGTATCCTGATGATTGCCTCCCCCAACAGCGGTGCCACGGAAAGAATTTTAATCTTGTCAATGGCCTTATGCGGCGGTAACGGTATGGTGTTTGTCACCAGAACCTCTTTAATGGGTGCATTGGCCAACCGTTCCACTGCGGGACCGCTCAACACCGGGTGGGTACAGCACACGTAAATATCTTCCGCACCGAAATCTTTCAAAGCGATGGCCCCCTGGGTAATGGTGCCCGCTGTATCAATTATATCGTCGATCATAATTACTTTCTTACCCCGGATATCGCCGATGATATTCATTACCTCGGACACGTTCGGCTCGGGTCGCCTCTTGTCGATAATGGCCAGCGGGGCGCCGATTCTTTCCGCCAGGTCGCGTGCCCGTTGCACGCTCCCCAGGTCCGGGCTAACCACTACGACGTCACTCAAATGGTGCTGCATGAAATACTGGGCCAAAAGCGGCACCCCCGGCAGGTGGTCCACCGGGATGTCAAAAAAGCCCTGTATTTGCCCGGCGTGAAGATCCATGGTAATAACACGCCTGGCGCCGCTGGCGTATAAAAGGTTGGCCACCAGCTTGGCCGTGATGGGATCCCTGGCCCGCGTCTTGCGGTCCTGGCGGGCGTAACCGTAGTACGGGATAACGGCAGTAATCCTGCGGGCCGAAGCCCTGCGCACCGCATCCACCATCACCAGCAGTTCCATCAGGTGCTCGTTTACGGGCTCGCTGGTAGGCTGGATAATAAAAACATCGGCGCCACGAACGCTTTCATTTATTTTGACCTGGATTTCCCCGTCACTAAAACGTGAAACCCTGGCTGCACCCACGGGAACACCCAGGTACTGGGCTATTTCTTCAGCCAGAGTGATATTGGCGTTGCCGGTAAAGATTTTTAATCGCTGTCGGGATGACATCACTGGTGTACCTCCAAGAGTTATTCGGTTTTGCCGGTCCTCGATAACCCCTTTTTCCGGTCGGACCAGCCGGCAATGTTTTTTTGCTTGTCCCTGGCCACCCCAAGAGCCCCCGGGGGTACATCCTTCGTTATAGTGGACCCGGCGCCTGTCACCGCCCCGGCACCCACTTCAACCGGAGCAACCAGGTTGGTATTGCTGCCAATGAAAGCACCATCGCCTATGCGGGTGACGTGCTTTTTCTCCCCGTCGTAATTGCATGTTATAGTGCCGGCCCCTATATTCACCTGCTTGCCCACCTCGGCGTCGCCCACGTAACTGAGGTGGGGTACCTTGCTCCCGTCACCGATGCGGGCTTTTTTGATTTCCACGAAATCTCCGATTTTAACTTCCCGCCCCAGCAAACAACCCGGGCGGACATAGGCAAAGGGACCGACAGTGGACCCGTCCCCCAAAGTGCTTTCCATAATGATCGAGTATTGCACTACAACATTGTTACCCAGGCGGGAATTGACGATCCGGGAAGATGGTCCTATTGTACAATTCTCGCCAATTTCCGATTCTCCTTCAATAAAGGTAAAAGGATAAATTAACGTATCACGTCCTATTTCCACCTTATCGTCTATATATGTATTATCCGGGTCCATAACCGTTACTCCCGAGAGCATTAGTCTATCCGTTATACGGCGGCGCAAAATCTTTTCCGCCACCGCCAGCTGGCACCTGTCATTGACACCCGCCGTTTCCTCCGGGTCGTCAACAACCACCGCACCCACCGGTTCATTGCGGGCGACGTAATATTCAATAATATCGGTAAGGTAGTACTCTCCCTGGGAATTATCGGGGCGTAACGTGGCAAGGGCGTCAAACAGCCCCCGGGCCCTAAAACAATAAACCCCGGTATTTACCTCCCGCACCGCCAGCTCGTCGCCGGTGGCGTCCTTTTGCTCCACTATCTTTTGCACCCCGCCGCCCGCGTTGCGAATAACCCTGCCGTACCCCGCGGGGTCCGGTATAATGGCGGTCAGCACGGTTGCAGCATTCCCCGCCCGGGCATGCTCCCGGTAAAGCCGGATCAGGGTTTGGGAGCGCAATAACGGCGTATCTCCACAAACAACAAGAATATCCCCGTCGAATCCTGCCAGCGCGTTACGGGCCTGCATCAGGGCATGAGCAGTTCCCAGTTGTTCCTGCTGGAAGGCGTATTCACTCCGGTTACCGGTAAGATTGATCACCTGTTCACCCTGCCGGCCCACCACCGTCACAATTTTTTCCGCCCCGGTTTGCTCAACAGCAGACAATACATGCTCCACCATTGGCTTCCCGCAAATGTTATGCAGCACCTTGACAGTTTCCGACTTCATTCTGGTACCTTTTCCCGCCGCCAAAATAACCGCCGCCAACCGCATGCTGGTTTAAAAACCCCCTGCAATATTTTGAATACCTACGCACCGGTGTAAAAAGTATGGTGCGCCGTGGTAATTCCAAAATCTTATATTATTAATGTATAATAAACAATATTCAACAAAAAGGCCGTTTCACCTTTGTTGCATTACCCAAAAAAGCACCACCAGGATAAAAGGGGACCTCCCGGTGTGGAACATATTGGTGCAATTCCCCCAGGTCCGTCCCCTACTTTATATTATATTTAAATTTTTACCATAGCAGAACCAGCAGAACTTTCTAGCTTTTTGCCGCCGCGCAAACCACGCGCCCTTTAAAGTGCCTCCGCATAAGCATTGAGCACGGCGCTCTGAATTATTTCCCTGGCGGAAGAGTTAATCGGGTGGGCTATATCCCTGAACTCACCACTGGGTGTTTTCCTGCTGGGCATGGCCACAAACAGCCCGTTCTGCCCCTCAACCACCTTGACATCGTGAATTACAAACATGTCGTCTAAAGTTACCGAAACTATTGCTTTCATCTTACCCTCCGTAAGAACCTTGCGCACCCTGACATCGGTAACAGTCATGCACTCACCACCTTCCGTAATCCATATTATGCTGGATTTAACAATTATAAATTTCTGTACATAGGATAAAAATTCCTGCAAATAATTACAGAATTTTAGAAATTTATTCCTTAATTTTCCCAGACCTCATAGCCCAGTTCGCGAAGCGCGCTCAATAAATTGTCGATGTGCTCCCGGTTGATTGTTTCCAGCACCAGCTCAACGCGGGCTTTTCGGAGAGGAACCCGCGGTTCCACCCTGTCATGGGAAATAGAAATAATATTTGCACGCTTCGAAGAAATTACCTCCAAAAAATTTTGCAGAGCACCGGGCCGGTCATCAAGCAACGCCTGCAAGCCAACCCGCCTTCCCGAGCGTAAAAGACCCCTTTCAATCAATATAGAGACGGTATTGATATCTATGTTGCCACCGCTGAGAATTACCGCCACGTGATGCCCGGGAAGCGATAGGCGCCCCTGCATCAACGCCGCCAACCCGGCCGCCCCGGCCCCCTCCACCACCAGCTTCGAGCGTTCAAGCAGCATGTTTATCGCCCGGGCGATTTCTTCGTCGTCCACTGTCACAATATCGTCAACGTAACGGCGTACAATGTCGTACGCCAGCCGTCCCGGCCGGCAAACTGCAATACCATCCGCCAGAGTGCGGGCAGGTCCCGACTCCTGCCAGCGCTTTTGGCGATAACTTGTGTACATGGCCGGTGCTCCGGCAGATTGCACACCAAAAACTTTAACCTCCGGGCGCCGTTTTTTTATCGCCGTGGCTACACCCGCAAGCAGCCCGCCTCCTCCCACGGGCACAACCACCGCGTCCAGTTGAGGCAATTGCTCCATTAATTCCAACCCCACCGTGCCCTGCCCGGCAATTACGTCCGGGTCGTCAAACCCGTGAATAAAAGCAGCCCCGGATTGGGCTTGCATTTCCAGAGCCCGGGCGTAAGCCTCGTCATAACCCTGCCCAGCCAGTACAACGGCGGCACCGTACTCCCGTGTTGCCTCCACCTTGGAAATAGGCGCGGTAACGGGCATTACAACCGTTGCGTTTATTCCCGCGCGGGAGGCGGCGTATGCAACTCCCTGGGCGTGATTTCCGGCGGATGCCGTAACGACCCCCCGCTCCCGCTGCTTGGCACTCAACCGGGATATCTTGTAGTAAGCTCCCCTGATTTTAAAAGAACCTGTTTTCTGCAGGTTTTCGGTTTTAAAGTACACATTGCTGCCGGTGAGCTCGCTGAATGTGCGTGTATAGTCCACCGGGGTGCGGTGAATAATGCCTTCCAGTACAGCTGCCGCTTCCACGATCCCGGCGTATATTGAGTGAAAACTAAAAGACCCACCGGCCAGGTGGCTTGCCACTATTTTCCCCCACCTTTTATTGTTAATATACATAAATAAAGCGGAAGTTACACCCCGGCGCATTTACGCCGGGGTACAACTTCCGCTTTATGCCGGTTCAAGCTGCTTGCACACCATTTCCAGATCGCTTGGTTTATCAACATCCACACCCACCTCGGGGTGCATGCTGATTACAACCCGCCCTTTAATGCCTAAAAGCCGGGAAACCTTGCGCTGGGCCTCTTCCAGGGTAATATTTTTCATCAGGAATTTAATCAGAAACATAAACCCTACCAGCCGGCAAAGCTTCAACGGGTTTTTCCTGGCCTCCACTAGCTTTTGTCCCCGGGGCATACATTCCTCCACAATGCCCGGGTTCAGTAAAAAAATGTTGCCCCCGGTATACACCCCGTCTTTCAATTGCACATAAGTGCGATGAGTTGCCGCGAAACGCTTTTCCACCACTTCCCGGGGAACAATGGGGTAATATAGATCGGCATCGGCTTCCTCACAAAGATCGATAAAATTTTCTATGGCCGCGGGTGTGATTAGCGGTATATCGGAAGTAAGCAGTAAAACCCGCTTCGCCCCCGTTAAATGTTTCAAACCCAGCAGCACATTTTCAGTCAGACCGGCTCCGTGATCCACCAGTATTTCACGGCCGTTGGCGCTGAAAAAACCAGACAATTCTTTTCTGGGGCCCACTATGGCCACCCGGTCGACCCGCTGGCATTGCCTGAGCGCATCCACCACATACTCCACCATCAGTTTGCCCTTAATTGGTATAAGGGCTTCGTAACTGGCCTGGCTACACGACCGTAACGGGCCGTTATTCGGGCTGCCGGCCAAAACCAGGGCATCAATCATGCTTTTCTTTTTCCTCCCCCACGGCTGACAAAAATAGTTGCTCGGCATTTTCTACGTGTTCCCGGGCAAGGCTGGAAGCCAGTTCAATATTGCGCTGGCTGATAGCCTCAACTATGCCCTTGTGTTCTTCAACGGCATGCTTACCCCGGCCGGGAACAGCCAGGGAAGTGGTGCGGAAATGTTGAATTTGCTCTTTTAAGTGGGTTATAATCTGAACCAGT
Organism: uncultured bacterium; assembly: GCA_965539975.1. GTDB lineage: Bacteria > Bacillota > Desulfotomaculia > Desulfotomaculales > Desulfallaceae > CBETWA01. Next base: position 39,435 of record CBETWA010000024.1, read on the forward strand.
CTTTGGTTGCGGCTTGCTTTATATATTAGCTCGTGAAACGCGGTGTCTTTTTCCACAAGCTCATTCAGATCGTGGCCGTTGCTGACCTCGTGGGTTTGGAGCACAGCCCGCTCCATTTCCTCTAATTCCTCTTCGGTGGCTCTTTCAGCGGCCAGGCCCGCTGCCAGCCCCTCCAGTGCAGCGCGAATCTCGAATACGTCCACTATATCTTTCACCGAAAAGCTTGCCACGTAGGCCCCCTTGCGGGGCACCATGACAACGAAACCTTCCAGTTCCAGCTTGCGGATGGCCTCCCTGACCGGGGTGCGGCTCACTCCCATTTCTTCAGCCAGCTGTATTTCCATCAAACGCTCCCCGGGCTTAAGCCTCCCCTGAATAATGGCTTCCCGCAACGTCTCGAAAACTATCTCCCGCAGCGGTTTGTAATTGTCAAGCTTTATTGGAACCAGCCTGGGTTGCTCCAAATTTCCTTGCCCTCCTTTATTTACTAAACCCTATTTTACACCGGTGTTATTTATTTTACAACAACAGGAGTTTTACATGATTTTCTATGTTTTCGCCGGAACCGCAACGCGACACCGGCGTTTTCACCGGCATTTATATATAAATATATCTTCTTCAATATCTTCTTTTTCAATAATCTTCTTTCACGGGCTGGTGAAACATGGTAGCCATCACCCAGCGGTTTTCGGATTTTACAGCTCGGGCGGCCCGCGCAGCTGCATCATAGTCGCGGAAAATGCCAAACACGGTGGGCCCGCTGCCGCTCATCAACACCCCCAGGGCACCGGCGGCGGCAACCTCTTTCTTTATTCGCCCGATCTCGGGATGCATAGTAATAACAACTTGCTCCAGCGAGTTTCCCAGTCCGGCCGCCAGTTCTTCAATGTCGCCCCTGTCAATGGCGGACAGCACCCTTGCACAGCCGGGCCGGGCCGGTTCGGCCAGCCGGTCGAACCGGCGGTAAACCTCGGCGGTGCTCACTCCAAAACCGGGCTTGACCAGCAAAACGCCCGCCTGCGGCGGAGGTGGCAAGGGAAAAACCATTTCCCCCCTCCCCCGGCACAGGGCGGTACCACCCGTAAGGCAAAAGGGCACATCCGACCCTATTTCCGAACTCAACTCCCATAATTCTTCACGGCCCAAGTTAAGTTCCCACAGGCGATTCAGCCCGCGCAGGACAGCCGCCGCATCGGCCGAGCCGCCGGCCAGGCCCGCCGCCAGCGGTATTCTTTTCCGCAGAATGATTCGCACACCGCCGCCGTAGCCCGCCCGCCGTCGCAGAAGGTCGGCCGCCCGGCGGGCAAGGTTTTCGGGGCCCGTGGTCAGGCCGCTCCCTTCCACCGCCAGTTCCACGGCGGGTGCCGGGTGCAATTCAATTTCGTCGTGCAGAGCTAGGGTTTGCATTACCGTTTCCAGCTCATGGTAACCATCCGCCCTGGTCCCCAGCACTTCCAGCGCCAGGTTTATTTTGGCATGTGCCCTGACCAGCATTTAAACCACCCGACAAGCCTGGTTTTTATTAACGTTCTAAGTATATCCAACTTGTTCCGTGGAAACAAGTGCTGCATTGGGATCTGCGGATATTTCATTATTGGCGGTTGCCACACATATATTTAGCTATATGAAAGGAGTGATGTGCAAGATGCCTAGCACGTTGGAATCGGGGAAATACCTCAAAATCAATACCACAACCAGGAAATTATGGCATTACGAGGGCAACAGGCTGCTAAAGGAATACCCTGTTGCGGTGGGCAAACCGTCAACCCCGACCCCGCCGGGAAATTACAAGATCAAGAACAAAATTGTAAACCCCGGCGGTATACTGGGCACCAGGTGGATGGGCCTGAACATACCGGGTGGTAATTACGGCATACACGGAACAAACAACCCGTCTTCCATCGGCAAGGCCGTATCGCTGGGATGCATCCGCATGTACAACCATGACGTTGAGGAACTTTTTCCGCAAGTTCCCATCGGCACGCCGGTACATATACAACAGGGAGAAAAGCCGGAATCACAGCCGGCCAGTACTACTTCCCCGGTGGTTTCCCCGGGCACGGGTGACAAGTACGTGGTAAAACCCGGAGACACCCTGTGGAATATTTCGCGGAAGTTCAATATACCCCTTGACGAGTTAATAGCGGCCAATAACATTGCCAACCCGGCCCGGCTCTACCCGGGGCAGGTTATTGTGCTCCCACCTTCCTCCGGGGGCTAGGCAGTTGACTGTCATACTAATGCAGGCCCTGGTGGCGGGCTTGGGAACCTGCCTGGGCGCCGCCACGGTGCTTCTATTTGGACGCATTGGTGGCCGTACACTATCAGCGTTGCTGGGATTCGCTTCGGGCATTATGGGTGCGGTAATTTTCACGGACCTCCTTCCCGCGTCATTTCGTCACGGAGGCGCGGTGGTTTGCCTGGCGGGTTTCGCCGGCGGGTTTGCACTTGTAAACTTACTGGACCGCGCATTGCATATAATCATGCCCGGGTACAATCCTCACCATCATTACCTGCGCATGGGTTACCTTATTGCCCTGGGTATAGCATTGCACGACCTCCCGGAAGGCATTGCCATTGCCGCGGGTTATTCCGCATCGCCTGTTTTGGGACCGGCCCTGGCCCTGGCGATAGGTCTGCACAACATTCCGGAAGGAATGGCCACCGCCGCCCCTCTTTTGGCGGGCGGTATGAACGGCGCCCGGGTTGTCGGGGTAAACGCGCTGGTGAGCCTGGTTACCCCCCTGGGCACTTTGCTCGGCTTATTCATCCTTAAGGCTTCGCCGGGTTTCAACGCGCTGTTGCTGGCACTGGCGGCCGGCGCCATGACCTATATTGTCACCGGGAAACTGGCGCCCGCATCGCTGGGGAGCCACCTTGTTCCGGCGCTGCTGGGAATGGCAGCGGGCGTTGCTGTTATATTGCGGCTAGAATTGCTTTTTTAACAACAGCCAGGCCCCGCCGGCCATCAGCGCCGTTCCCGCCAGCCGGTACCAGCTGAAAGGGATTCTTTCCAGGCCGAACAAGCCCAGGTGGTCCACCAGGGCCGCCGTAAGGAGCTGTGCCGCGATTATCGCCGTGGTGGCCGCCGCCACCCCCACGCTGGCCATGCTTTTGACCACCCCGTAAATAATGGCCACGCCCAGTACGCCGCCCAGGTAAAAATACCAGGGTGCTTCGCTGTACCTGTGCCAGTCCCCCGAGCCAAGGCGCAGTATAAATAATAGTATCGCCGCGAGCAAAAGCCCCACCAGGTGAACCACGAAAGTGGTTTCCAAAAGGCCGATTATTTTTCCCAGCGCCGTGTTCAGCGAGCCCTGCATGGCCATGGCTATCCCGGCCGCCGCGGCAATCACAAGGGCTAATAGTTTTATGCTTATTTGCGTTCACTCCCTTACCCGGAAAATACTCTCTTGTTTCTAGTGGGCTGGTGGTCCCCGCAGCGCTTTAGACTTCCGCGTCGACAGCACCAACGGCTTATACGTTGGGGACATACTTCCGACCTAAAAGTTTCGACCCCAAAGGGGAAGTGTGTCCCCTGACCGCTTTCCGAAACCGGACCGCCATAAACTCACCGTCTGCGGTTCGGGAAAGGCTTTCGCGAACATCCTGTTCGCTCGTCCGGTTTCGCAACCTCGCTGCGCCGGGTGCTGTTACCGACGCTCCAGTACATCACTTGCGGGGAACCACCAGCCCACCCCAGTGCTATTTTCATCTTACTGCTGGTTCCACAGCGCAGCATGGGGGTCTACCCGAAAATACTCTTGGACATGGGTATACCTGTTCCGTCTCGCTTTTTTTAAAACAGGTAATGCACTAAAACAGCGGCACCATTAGGAGGATAAGAACATATTACGAGCAACGAACCACCGCTGTGTTTAAAAACTCCCGCGCCGACGGCACCAACAGCTTATACGTTGGGGACATACTTCCGACCCAAAAGTTTCGACCCCA
>CBETWA010000025.1:0-42333 GCA_965539975.1 uncultured bacterium
TATGTTAATACTTGCTTCCTGCCAGGGAAAGGGAGATGGGAGGTTATTGAAGTTTTGTTATATTTTGTATTTATCAAAACAACAGTATCGTCATTACTGAATCAGATTATAACAACCCCAAGATACCCAGTGCTTTTAATGGTTTTAGAATAGTTCATATTTCTGACTTGCATAACAAAATGTTCGGAGATGACCAGGCTGAAATATTGAATAAAATTAGAAACCTTTCACCAGATATTATAGTCGTTACAGGGGATCTGATTGACAGAAGAAATTATAATTTAGCTAGTGCTATGACATTCATTTACGGAGCCGTTAAGATAGCTCCCGTATATTACGTTTCAGGGAACCACGAAGCATGGTCAGGAAAATTTCCTGTAATAAGGGAGAGTTTGGTTGATGCCGGGGTCTGTGTTCTTGATGATACGGCGGTTGAGCTTTATAGAGGTAATAGCTCAATACATATCATGGGCTTAGCTGACCCTGATTTCTTAACATCCAGTTATTTTGATGGTACAAATATCAGCAAAATGACAGAGCAATTAAAATTGTGGTCAACAAATGAAAACTTTAAAATTTTACTTTCACACAGACCCGAGCTTTTTGACTTATATTGCAAATACAACATGGATTTAGTTTTTACAGGACATGCTCATGGAGGACAAATCAGAATTCCGCTTATTGGCGGATTGGTTGCGCCTGACCAAGGTATGTTCCCCAAATATACAAGTGGCAGGTATAGTAAAGATTCAACTACAATGTTTGTAAGCAGAGGTTTAGGCAATAGCATAATACCTATAAGAATACTTAATAGACCGGAAATTGTCACGGTCACATTAAGAAATAAAGTAAAGATTATAAGCGAAATTCGTATTGTGCAGTAAAGCTACATCCTTTGCAATTTAACGATATGAAAGTAAAGTCGATACTCAACCACCCTACTGTATACCTCAAAGATTATGTGCATTAGTTAAAAAGTAAGGGTGGGGCCGCGGCTTCGGCCCCACGCGCGCTTCGCGCGCGCCCTTCCGTCGGGTTGCGGGCGGTCAACAAATTTATCGACCGCCTGCTTTATGAGATTGGGATCTTGCAGGCAGCGGCGGTAATAATGTAGGTAATCGGCGATGGTTCCCAAAGATATCAAACCACTCTCTTGTTTAGCAAGCCATTCCTGGTATCCTTTTTCCAGGGTGGCTTTTTGTGCTTCCGTGTTTTAATTGGCCAGTTAGGGCTTTTAGGGACGATAATTGTTATTGTACCCACTGCATTTTCTACCCAAAACAAGGTTTTTCTGAGGACCACCCGATGCTATTGTAAAGTGTCCTTGACATTGCAAGAACTAGCTAGTATACTTATTGTAAAGCTAGCTTTACAATTTAACAGGTGGTGTTGTCATGGATAACCGGCTGCGAGAACTGCGCGAAAGGGAGTCTTTAACCCAGGAAGAACTGGCGGCCCGGGTAGGGGTGTCGCGTCAGACTATCATTTCCTTGGAAAAGGGCAAGTACAATCCTTCGTTAATACTGGCTTATAAGCTCGCCCGGGTATTCGGATTACGGATCGAAGACGTTTTTCTGCTGGAAAATGGAGAGGAGGATGAGTAAGTGACAACTCAAGTCCGTTATTTGATCGGCACTGGTTTTCAGGTGGTGCTTTTAGCGTTAGGTATTTGGGCGGTGTACATCGGGAAGGTCGGTTTAGGTACAAGCCTTATTGCTGCAACTCTGGCGGTGTTTGTAATGCGCAGTGTCAAAATGAAAAGGGTTAAAGAGCTTCAGAAACGGGGAATGAACCCGTATGATGAACGGGCCTATTATTTAACAGGAAAGGCGGCCTATGCAGCTTACAGCATCTTTGTAATTGTTGGTGCGCTTGTAGTCTTGGTGGGTTCTATCTTCGGACCGGAGATTACGGTTAATCCATACAACATGCTGGGGGTTGTGATCTTCCTGTTGATCGTCCTGCATATCGGCTTCTACTATTATTACGACCGAAAAGAATAGTTTTTAGAGCGGTCACTAGCCATTGCTTTATGCAGTATTGCGTACAGCAAGCGCCTCACCGGACAAATTACATAAGCGGCGGCCTTGACTGCCACCCCGCGCGGAACCCGGCAGTCAAGGCTACCCCTTCGGTGTCGCTGTATTATGCGGAGTATTCTCCACAAACACTTAATCCTTTTCTTTCAGTAGGCGGATAATCTCATCAAGTTTATGCAATTCCTCTTTATGGTAGTTATTTATGTTGTTAACAAATCTAAAGAATGTAATTATCAAGCTAATAATCACACCCCAGAAAAGTATGGTGCCAAGTACATATAACAAACCTATCAAATCAGAATTCATTATTATCCTCCATTAGAATTATCTGTAATTATTATTTTAAGATTAACAGGAAAACCCTTTAAATGATATAACAAAAATATGCGCCTACCTGTAAAAACCCCGGCGGGTTAAGGTATATTATCTTGTAAAGAAATCCAGATTTCCATCAGAGCAAAAACAAATCATTATTCCCCTTCCGACCCTTCTTGCCTTGGCCCCTTCCCTTTTCTGCAGGCGTACTTTTTTCTCTCAGCTTTTTTATTGGGCACAATTTGGGTCTGCGGCTTTCTATGCCACGTGCTCCGGGTTAGCCTGACTTTTTTCATTTTTACCACCCCTGGTACTATTATGCCAGACATTGGAGGAAATAGGAAACGGGTTGCAGAATTATGGTAATGAAATTAATTTTATATGTTTCTGCCAGGAATTACGTTTGGCTGGAGGTTATGATGAAGGATCCTGGTAGTGTTTTAGCTGATAACCACTTGGTCGTTCAAATGGGGAATTATCAGAAAATATTGGTAAAGATATCTAGCCTGTATACTTATAAAATTTATATAGATAATACGTGTCGTTTTTCATAACAGCTGTCAGTAACGTACGACTCTAATTTACGAATTCTATTTCGGAGGGAGTTTTTATTGCCCCTATATAATGTTTATGAATTACAGATTCCTTAGGAGGCTACCCCGGAAAATGTACACCAATAAGAATATTAGATACATGGCGGGGTTCTGGGATTTGCATTACCAGCAGGACACCCGGTACTTAACCGCTTTTTTGCTGACCCACGGTGTTTATAGTTCAACGAAACTACGCCATAATACCGATGGTTCGTACGGTCACTTTGTTTGTTGCGTGTCAAGCAAGCAATTAAAAAACAGCATGAATCATTACAGTGTATTACAGGGGGAATGATCTTGTCTTATTCATTTAGAAGAAAAGGTGTATTTTGGGGTGTAATCATTCTTGGACTTACGGCCATGCTCTGTTTCGTTTTCTCCGGCCCGGATGACGATGTTCAGGAAATAGAAATAGCGATTCAAAAATCTAATATGGATTCCCAAGAAGAAAAAGTGGTTTGTATCGAAAGGATCGACGATGATGTAGCTTTAGCGATTTACGATACCCCGTCGGGATTGGCTGTTGGGAGGCTCCAGGATTCATTATTCGGATGGCAATGGGTAACAGGAACCGGGTATTTGGATTTTAATTCGGGAAGAGACCTGTCGTGGATTTGGTATGATTTAGGCAATACAAAGGAGCCGCTACCCGTATATTATGGTTTCATTTCCAGCCCACATATTGATCGGGTGGAAATCGGCGGAAAGCACCAGGCCCAAAAGGTTGCCGCGTATAGAGATAAAACTATTTGGCTTCTGATTGGGCAAAGCACTTCGGGTACAGAAGAAATTCAAGGGTTAAACGCTGAAGGAGAGGTTTTATATAGTCGCCTGGGGATAGATACAAAGAAAGCCCTTTAAGGAGGACATAAAGTCAAGCGTGTTTAAGATGGCATCCTAGGCATAGGCTTCTTCGATGAATATTAGCAAAATAATGAATTGCAAGAAGGTCTACATAATATGGGGAATTAGGAGGCAAAAATTGTTCGATTTACTTATTAGCCGAATTTTTTTAGTATTTTGGTTATTTATCTTTTACGGCATAATATATGCCTTTAATAGGTTTATACCGAAAGGTTTTGTTATTTCACAGGTATTATTTGTGTATTTATGGGGGCTTTTGCCGTACTTCGATATTAGCTGTATTGGGTATCTATCATATAAAGATATTCCGATATACTGGATTGTAGCAACACTAATATTTGTTTTTATAAACAATGGGGCTAAAAGTATTAAATGAATGTTGCTCTAAATAATATAACTAAAAACAAAGTGAGTTTATCGAGGAATAAAACACCGACAGGGGCTAGCATTTTTCTAAATTCTAATATCAAAGGGGTACTCAGCTTGGAGAAAACAATACAAATTGTGTTTGGTCAATAGATAACCACAAAAAACTGCTTATGTATGGTTGTCAACACCGGATACAAAAAGAGATGTGAGTTAAAGGGCCAGCATCTCCTTTTTACTGAACCAGTTAGGTTTCTTTTTTCAAATTTTCTTTAATTTCAGACAAGGAGTCGTTGATTTTAAAGGCGATGATTAACAGTTCACAGTAAACTCGAACAGTGAGCGGCCCCAAGATCAGTGTAAGCAGGCCGAGCAGTACCTCAAATCCTCCGCCCCAGGGATTGTTCAAGCCGGAAAAAACTAGGCTTAAAGCAGTAATGGTGGAAACGGCCAGGCCAATCCAAAAAATAATTTTGATAATAACAGGGGTGATCATTTTGTCAAATTTAAGGAAATCGCTTAACATGTGTATTCCTCCTGGTTTATTGTGGTACGTAAAAGCATATTCTCTATACTAAGGTTAAACTCCTGTCACAATTTGCTCATGCATGGAGTTACTGAAGTTAAGTCTTAATACAGGAATATTAGTGGCCATGCTAAAATTGAAAAATGATCACGAAAAACCCGCAAAAACGGTCATTTAAAAGATCCACAAGATTTTAACAGTAAAACGTAATCCCGGCAATTGCCCTGCGGCGCGTAACGATATTTTCGCCGTGGATTAGACGAAGCGAAAAACGGGACTTGTTGGAGCGCGGCTTATTGCAGTATGCCTGACAGTATCGATGCCATGACCTCTAATCGTCCCTACCGCAAGCCGCTTACCTGGAGGGACTGCCTACGGGAAATCAAGACCAACCGGGCTGACCCGGCGCTGGTTGATGTTGTCGAGAATTATGGCCCAGGTGGGGAGGAAAGTGGGGAAGACCGGATACCCGGAGCCGCGGGGGAACAAATAACCATGATATATGTGTAAATGCATGAGCTGTGTAAAAAACAAGCAAAGATAATATCAATTAAAAAATGGATATAAAGCAAGTATGCAAAATGCTTAATTTACCGTCTTTATCATAAAAATTAATATGATAAAAATTATTTATTAGAATTATTTAATGACTTTATGATAAAATATTTTGTAGGTAGAATGGGGATGGTCCCCCGCGAGCCACAAACCCGGTGGACTGCTCGTAACCCGGGTGGAGTCAGGTGCGATTCCGGCTTCCCCCTTCCACTCTGAGGCGTGGCCAGGCGGTTAGGAGCCGTTACCGGCGGGCGACTTCGACATTTCACTTGCAAATCCGACCGCCTGGGCCGGCTTTTATATTCACAGATAAGGGCCATTAGCTCAATGGTAGAGCAGGCGACTCTTAATCGTCAGGTTGAAGGTTCGAGTCCTTCATGGCCCACCAAAGGGAGTTTTTTTCAAAGACTCCCTTTTAAAATTACGTGGAAGTGATGCTTGTGGACGAAGAACTTAAAAAAATAAAATTAAAGATGAAAGCGCTTGGATTTACCCAGCAGCAAATTGAATCTATCATAGAGGAAGCCAGTTCCGGGAGATGCTGGGATGAAATGAGTGAACCGGAAAAGCAGCAAATACTGAGATCAATAAATGAGAGAATAACTTTTGCTAGAAAAATTTTTCAGTTGTTAAATTGTAAAACCTGTTATAGGTAGATGTAGACAGTATTAGCCTCGTATTTGTTTGTTACTTAAAGTGGTATATTATTTCATTTTTGCAAAATATATTCAAAGCCAGACCATAACTCGCCCTAAAGGGTGATTTTATTTTGGCAATAAAAAGAATTAATTATTCAACCAGATTAAATAAAAACTTTCTATTTTACACATTATCTTTTTTTATGGTAATTAGTTATAAGATTTATAAAAAACATAGTAACATATGGGAGGTAATAAGCAGTGTGGAGGAACAAGTTTTTAGCAGTATTTTTAGTCGTCATGGGTTTATTTTTACTGGCCGGTTGCGGGCAGAATGAACCCAAAGCTGCGGATCAGACAGGTGATACCGCCAGCCAGATACAACCCATAAAATTAGGTGGTTCCAGCACTCTGGCGCCGGTTGTGGCCCAGTGCGCCGATAATTTTACTGAGGAATACAAAACCTGGAACAATGTAGATCCCCAATTGCCGGAAGAACCCATCGTGATTTTTGTTTCCACCGGTGGGTCTGGTTTTGGAATTAAAGCAGCCCTGGACGGCACAGTGGATATTGGTTTGGTATCGCGGGAAATCAAGGATGAAGAAAAGGAAAAAATGCCCGAGGGCAAGGTATTTAAGCTGGGCTCTGATGCTTTAACTATAGCCGTCCATCCCCAGAACGAAGTAATGCAAGTAAAGCCGGATTTAACCACAGATGAGATAAAGCGTATATTTGCCGGGGAAATAAAAACCTGGAAGGAATTAGACGCAAGGCTGCCTGATAACCCCATTGTACTGGCTATAAGGGACTTGGGCGGTGGTGCCAGCCAGGTATTTGATGAACTGGTTATGAAAGGAACCCCGGTGGCCAAAGATGCCATCCAGCTTCCTTCAATGGGTGCACTGGCCGGGAAAGTAATGGAAAACCAAAACGCCATTGGTTATGTTTCCTATGGTTTAGTTAAACAAAACGAAGGCCAACTGGGTGTGCTTAGTGTGGATGGGGTCACCCCTACACAGGAAACCATCAGCAGTGGAGATTATAAAATAGCACGGCCGCTGCTGTTAATCACCAAAGATACCCCGAATGCACAGGAACAACTGTTTATCGATTACCTTTTATCGGATAAAGGGCTAAAGGTAGTTGAGGAAATGGGGTTTGTTCCCGTTACCAATTAATAAATTAGAAATGCAAATGTGGGTAGTCTAAAACAACTACCCACAATCATTCACTTAAGAGTGGTAATCATGCAGTTTAAAACGAAAAAGCAGTTGTACTTAAATACCATCATGGGTTTGATTTGTTTATTAGTATCCAGTGGTGCCATGTTGTTGCTGCTGGCTATTGTTTTTTTTATAGCCCGGGAAAGCTGGCCGGTATGGTGTGCAATAGGCCCGTTCAAATTGATTGGTGGCCTGGATTGGAACCCCCTGGCCAACCCGCCCCAGCTGGGTTTGGGGACAATGATTTGCAGCACTCTCTGGACGGCTTTGGGTGCTATATTGCTGGCTGCCCCCATTGGTTTATGCAGCGCCATCTTTTTAGCGGAATTTGCCCCGGCCTGGCTGGCGGCGATCATCAGGCCGGTGCTGAATATTCTTACGGGTATTCCTTCGGTGGTTTATGGTTTCCTTGGTGCTGCTGTGCTGGTTAAGTATTTTGAAGTATCCTGGCACATGGCCAGCGGTGAGTCATTATTTTGTGCTTCGCTGGTGTTGACGGTAATGGTTTTGCCATACATTGTGTCCAATAGCGAGTCTGCCCTGCGTGCGGTACCCGGCGAGTACAGGCAGGCGGCGCTGGCTTTAGGGGTTTCCAGGCCATATGCTACTTTAAAAGTATTGCTTCCACTGGCTGCAAGGGGCCTGCTTGGGGCTATAGTACTGGCCTTTGGCCGGGCTGCCGGTGAAACAATGGCCGTGTTAATGCTGGCCGGCAATATACTGTTGTTTCCAACTTCATGGTTCAGCAAGGGCGAGCCCCTTTCCGCCTTAATTGCACTGGAATTGGGCACTTCTGTTGTCGGCAGCTTTCATTACCAGGCCTTGTTTGCAGCGGGCTTGGTGTTGCTGGTATTTGTTATGAGCGTTAACCTGCTCATGTATATATTGATGCATTATAAAGGAAGCGGGGCACATAAAAATGGCGATTAATAGCAATGCCAGGCGGGTGGAATATAATCGAGCGGGCAAAGCGCACCTGTGGCGGCGCTGCCAGGACATAATCATGCTAAGTTTGTTTTGGGGCGCGGGGCTGTTAATTCTTATTGTCTTGATATGTATACTGGCCTACCTGTTTTACCGGGGTGGTTCTTCTTTGACTTGGGAATTTGTAACCACAGCCCCTGCGGGTTTTCCGCTTGGCACGGAGGGAGGGGTATTTCCCGCCATCAGGGGTACGTTTTACCTGGTGATTATTGCAATCACTGCATCGGCGGTGCCAGGGATCTTTACTGCGGTGCATCTGGCTGAATACGCCGGCCAAACCAAGTTTACCGGCTTGATTAATTTAACAGTCCAATGCATGGCCGGGGTTCCTTCCATTATAACGGGGCTGTTTGCTTATGCTTTTTTCGTGGTGCAACTGGGTTTTGGAATATCATTGCTGGCCGGCGGCCTGGCCCTGGGTATTATGATCTTTCCGGTAATCGTGGTAACTGCCAGGGATGCATTGCTGGCGGTTAACGAGCAGTACCGCCTGGCGGGCACAGCGCTGGGCGTGTCCCGCTGGTATATGTTACGCAGGGTAGTCTTCCCCCAGGCCATGCCTGCCATAACCGGCGGGCTGTTGCTGGCCATGGGTTACGCGGCGGGGGCAACTGCGCCCATCATGGTTACAGCAGCGGCAATATCGGCCGATTCCTCAGGCAACCTGTTTGAACCCGTAATGGCGTTGCCGTATCACTTATATATTCTGTTCAGCCAGCATATTTCTCTGTCTAAAGCATACGGAACAGCTTTGCTGCTGGTACTTTTATTATTGACAGTTAACGTGGCGGCCATGTGGCTGCGTAAAAAAGGAGCTTAAGCTGATGTCACTCGTTGTTGAAAAGTTCAATGCCTGGTATGGCAAAAGGCAGATACTTAAGAATATCGACCTGGAATTTAAAAGAAACTGCATATCTGCTATAGTCGGCCCATCGGGATGTGGCAAAACCACCCTTTTAAGGAGTATAAACAGAACAGCCGAACTGGACAAGGCATTTAGGTGTAGCGGCCGGATATTACTGGCCGGAACAGATATTTATGCCAGCAAAGATGCAGCAGGTATTCGCCGCCAGGTGGGACTGGTATTTCAAACCCCGGTGGCACTACCTTTAAGCATAAAAGAAAATGTTCTTTTCGGCCCGCGCTATTACGGGGCCAGTAAAAAACAACTGCCTTTTATAGTTGAAAAATGCCTGCTCCAGGCCGGCCTGTGGGATGAAGTTAAGGATAAACTGGATGAACCTGCGGCCAAGCTGTCCGGCGGGCAGAAGCAAAGGCTGGCCATCGCCCGAACGCTGGCAGTTGAGCCGGATGTGCTACTGCTGGATGAGCCTTGTTCCAATCTGGATCCCGCCTCTACGCAGATTATTGAAAAGCTTTTGGTTGACCTGTCCGCTAAGCTAACCATAGTTATTGTGACCCACAATCTTTTTCAGGCTAAAAGGGTAGCCCAGGAAACGGTTTTTATGGCTGATGGCCAGGTGGTGGAATACGGAACAACCGAGGCCATGTTTAATCAGCCCCGCAAGGAAGCCACCAGAGCTTTTTTTTCCGGCTTAACGTGGTAGACTCTCGTGTCGCTGCAATGCTGCCCGGCGGAGGATGGCAATACTTGTGGGTATACCGTTCCGGTCGAGCGATTTGCGGAAGCGCCGGTACGGCACCCGGCGCAGCGAGGTTGCTATACCATACAAAACTGTTACTACATTCGGCGTATTATGTGGTTTAATGCATATATGCCAAGAAAAATGGACTATCTTTATAATAACTGGGATAACTGCGTTTGCTAAAATCAATAAAAATAACTTATAATTAAATAGTGATGATTAAATAGCGAAGTTATATTTCGGGGGATTGATTGTCGTTGGAACAGATTAAAGATACCGCCAAGGAAATTCTACAAGCCGTTCTACCCATTGTGGCAATTGTTGTGATGGTTCTATTGATTTTTTTTGAAAATCCCTGGCATATGGTGGGGCAGTTCCTGGTTGGTGCGGCAATGGTGATATTGGGGCTGGTCCTTTTTATGCTGGGTGTAAATATTGGGCTATTGCCACTGGGAGAAATAATCGGCTCGGAAATTTCACAAAAAGGTTCAGTGCTGTTTTTAATTTTTACTACTTTTCTAATCGGTGTGGCAGTGACCGTTGCCGAGCCCAATTTAAGGGTACTGGCCCACCAAATTGACATGGCCTCCGGTGGCGCAATAACCAAGCAGGTGCTGGTAACGTTTGTCGCCATTGGGGTGGGGATATCCATGACCATAGCGGCGTTAAGGGTGGTTTTGGGTGTTCCCATGAGTTATATAATTGTTGTTAGCTACCTTTTTATTCTTGGAGCTGCATTATTCATTCCCCCTCACTTTGTACCGATATCCTTTGATGCAGGCGGTGTCACCACCGGGCCTTTGCTGGTACCTTTCATAATGGCCTTGGGTGTCGGTTTAACCTCTGTTTTAGGCGGTAAAAGCTCCCTTAGCGATAGCTTTGGCTTTGTGGCTATGATTTTCATAGGACCGATAATTGCCGTGATGCTGCTGGGAGTGATTTATAGTTGAACGAAATCATTGTTTTTGAAGGTTTTGGGCAAGTGGTTCTGGAGGTTTTCGAAGCCTTTACGCCCCTGCTGGTTATTTTTGTTATATTTCAATTATTATTTCTAAAATTGCCCCGGGAAAAGGTGACCCGAATATTAAGCGGCATGTTACTGGCCTTTTTGGGACTAACTCTTTTTTTACAGGGGGTCCAGATAGGTTTTTTGCCCACCGGAAGCTTCATGGGCGAACACCTAGGGAAATCACCGTATAGCTGGGTAATTATACCCATCGGGTTTTTACTGGGATTGGTGATTACAGTAGCCGAACCGTCGGTGCGTATTCTTAATTACGAGGTGGAAAAGGTATCCAGTGGTTACGTTTCCCAGAAAACAATGATGTACACTTTATGCATCGGGGTGGCGTCTGCAGTTGCTATAGCAATGGTGAAAATTATATACGGCATCCCGTTTTTATACATCGTGCTGCCGGGATACCTGCTGGCATTGCTATCAATCAAGTTTTGTTCACCCGCCTTAGTGTCGGTGGCGTATGATGCCGGTGCCGTGGCCACCGGACCCATGACGGTTACTTTTGTGATGGCTTTGGCTGTTGGCGTGGCATCAGGAATAGAAGGCCGGGACCCCTTGTTAGATGGTTTCGGCATGATCGCCCTGGTGGCGCTGGCGTCTGTATTGTCTGTTCTTGTGTTGGGAATAATTTACGGGAGAAAGGATGCGGAAGCGGAAAATGAAAATAGGTAGGGACCACCAGCTAATTGTTACCATAATAAAAAAAGGCTGGGCTGAGAAAATTCTTAATGCGGCCAAACGGGCCGGGGCCCGGGGGAGTACCATTATGTACGGGCGTGGTGTTGGTATTCACGAAACCAAGAAGCTGCTTGGCATCCCTATTGAGCCCGAAAAAGAAATAATATTAACCTTAATTCACAAGGATAAAACAGATGCGGTGCTCAAAGCCATTGTAGAAGCAGGCCAGTTGAATAAGCCGGGCACGGGAATTGGCTTTGTCATTGACGTCGATAAGGTTGTCGGCATTGTCCACCTGCTGGAACAGTGCGGAGAGGAAATATAGTAGATTAAAAAACGGCTTGAATAGGGGGCTTCCCGGTGTTTTGCCGCCCGCCGAAAATATGTTTTATGGCGGCGGAGATGCCGGGAAACCCCGTATTTTTATGTGTGCGATATCAATACTTTTTATTCTGCTACTAACCGGTGTTATCTTCAAAATCAAGCTCGCGGAAAAACATTGTGTTCCTGTCCCCATTTTTTATCCCCTTTTTATACCCGGAAACTCCCGTCATTACCGGGTTCTATGCAATCTTTTCCTTTTTGCTCCCCTCATGCGGAACGTTACTTTGCCCCTCATCACCGGCTCGCACCGGATTGCCTTTGGCAAAAATGCAAATCGCGTATGGTTTAAATTCCAGTAACTTACCGCTTTTATTGTTGCATATGTACAGAAAGGTGAAGATTTTTTTACAATAATAACGAAAAAAGTTAAATATGGTATCAAATAAATAAAGGGGCATATCCAGGAATGTATGAAATTAGCCATGAACACTTGAGAAAAATTATCGATTCGATAACCGTCATACGTGGTAACGCGCAGCTGGCCATGGAAGTGAGTCACATCAAGTGGGCGCGGTATTACTTGAACGATATAATAACGGAGTGCGATAATATTAATTTGCTGGTTGGTGAGGTAATTAAAAAAAAGTAATAACAAGGGGCGGCGTTTCGTAGCCTCATGGGACAAGTTTATAAGTGATGGACATTTTCTTGCAATTTCCCAAAAGCGGGGGTTTTGGAACATGCGAATCGTTGTTACCACCATATTTGCCCACCCGTGCACCTCCGGTATGCCAATAAGGCGTTTTCCTAAGTGCGGTTTACTTTAATTTTACATTACGGAACTTATGAATCTAGTTTACCGACTAATATTTTGAGAAGCACTTATTCATATAGAGGTTGCTTTTAAGAAAAGGTCACCGGGGAGGTAATAGTATGTTCAAAAAGTGGTAACTGACGGTTTGATGGCAGCCATAATCATTACATTTTCCGGTTTTGGCAAGAAGGCCGGGGAGTTACTGGCAGAGTGAAGTCTGATTCGGCTGGACAGGGGGAACGGGCGTCTCCTGTTCTCCACCATTCGCCTTTTTGTGGATTGAACTAAACAACATGGTTGTGGGAGGGGCGACTGCATGAAACATCCAGTTTTGTTCGCAATTGTTTTATTGCTCGTTGTTTCCCTGTTTGGGTGTGCCAGCGGAGTGAGCCAGGAGCAGTTAAGTAAACAAGGGGCACCTAAAGAAGAACTGCAACAAAACGATGAAGTTGCTATGGCGGCAATAAAAGACCTTGTTGAAACTTTCGGCGGCAAGCTGCAACTGGTATCGCTCCAAGCGCCCGGAGACATAGCAAGTAGGAGCATTCAGGAGAACTACGCTGAATATGTATCACCGGAACTTCTTGAAAAATGGCTTGAAAACCCGGAAACTGCTCTCGGGAGAAAACTTTCAAGCCCTTGGCCGGACCGTATAGAAATTCAAAGCATTGATAAATTGGAGGATAATGCTTATGAGGTTAAAGGCGAAATCATCGAAATAACAAGCGTGGAGGAGGCCAGCGGCGGGGCCGCCTTTAAACACCCGGTAACCCTTGTGGTAAAGAAAACCGGAGGCAAGTGGCTTATTGACGCTGTCACCATTGGTGCCAGCGAGGAAAGCAAATCAATTGTATACAAAAATACTCAGTATGGTTTTAGTTTTACATTACCTGATAGCTGGGAGGGTTATCAAGTTATAAATGATCGGTGGGAAGGTTTGGCTACAGGCGCCCAGCAGGGCAGCGAGGTTATTGAAACCGGCCCCTTGCTTTACATCAGGCATCCCGGGTGGACTCCCCGGGAACAGCGGCAAGATATTCCCATCATGGTCTTTACGCTTGCCCAGTGGGATTCGCTTCAGCGGGAAGAATTCCATATTGGTTCGGCACCTGTGGGGCCGGAAGAGCTTGGCCGGAACTCTGAGTATGTTTTTGCCCTTCCCGCGCGCTACAATTATGCATTTCCGCCGGGATATGAGGAAGTTGAAGAAATTTTGGAGGGTAATCCTTTACAGCCGGAATAAAGCCGGCCTGTGAGTAGATAGAAGCATGATTGATAAAACCACGCCTGCACACGAAACCAAAGGAATGCGCTTGGTTGAAAAGCGCGTTCTTTTTTTGGGCAACTATAAGAAACATGCTTATTAATTTTTAATGATAAATTTACATTATTTACATAACGTTTAAACCTGCTTAAAAAGCCTTTGTTATATTTAATTTGGAAAAGTAAAAAAAACATTCAACCAAAAAGGAGGTCCAAAGTTGAATGGGGAGGAAGATCAAGGTTTTGGGTTTACTAGTTAGTGTTGTATTTTTAATTACCATAGTTGCCGGCTGTAAAGGCGGAAATGTCGAAAACAAGCCGGAACAAAACGGCGGTTTCAAAGGTTCAATTACAGCTGTGGGTTCATCAGCGCTGCAACCCCTGATGGAAGAAGCAGCCAAACAATTCATGTCCCGCAACCCCGAAGCGCAAATTGTTGTCCAGGGCGGTGGCAGCGGCACCGGCCTTAGCCAGGTTGTTTCAGGCGCTTGTGATATAGGCAACTCGGATATGTTTGCGGAAGAAAAGCTCACTGCGGAAGAAGCTTCCCAACTGGTTGACCACAGGGTGTGCGTGGTGGGCATAGCAGCGGTGGTTAATCCCGGCGTGAAAGTGGACGGTGTAACCCAAAAGCAGCTAATTGATATTTTTACCGGAAAAATAACTAACTGGAAAGAACTTGGTGGAGCAGATGTAAAAATCCAACTGGTCAACCGGCCCGGCAGTTCGGGAACCAGGGCTGCTTTTAAAGACTTTGCATTAAATGGTGCCGAAGAAGCTAAAGGTATTGAACAGGATTCTTCCGGTACAGTGCGTAAAATCACCAGCGAAACCCCGGGCGCCATTGGCTACCTGGCCCTGCCTTACATTGACGGTAGCGTTACCCCTTTAAAACTGGACGGTATTGACCCCACAAAAGAAAACATAATCAACGGGAAATACCCGGTATGGGCATACCAGCACATGTATACCAAAGGTGAACCTGCCGGTTTAGTCAAAGAGTTCCTTGATTATATGTTGTCAGGTGATGTTCAAAAATCACTGGTGGTTGACCTTGGTTATATACCTTTCGCTGAGATGCAAGTTGAGCGGGATGCGTAGGGGAATCTAACCTTCAAATAACCTGTATGCAATTCCGGCGAGGCATTAAAGCATATACAGTTTACCATTTCTCCGGTTGGACCAAAACCATTATTGCAGGAACAGTGTAACAATCTTAGAAGATATAATTATCACAATAATTAATTCCACTTGATAACGGCGGTATTCCAAAGGAGCTTGTCATATGACAAAGAGAGCGTTATTGGACAGAGCCGGGCGCGGCCTGGCTATGCTATGTGCGGCTTTTGTTATTGTACTTACATTGTCCATCATTTACTTTATCAGCTCCAAGGGGTTATCTACTTTTACCAGTCATGGCGTTGGCTTGCGGGAATTCTTACTCAGCGACCAGTGGCAGCCGGATCGCCCGCCGGGCGAAGGAGGACCGCAGGTGGGTGCACTGGCTGTTATTACCGGCTCTATTGCAGTAACCTTGTTATCGGTATGTATAAGCGCGCCCCTGGGGATAATGGTGGCCATTTTTATTACCGAGATTGCCCCCGGTTGGGGACAGCGGGTGCTGCAGCCGGCGGTGGAGCTGCTGGCCGGCATACCTTCCGTTGTTTACGGCTATATTGGCCTTAGCCTGCTTGTTCCTTTAATCAGGGCCCTGTTCGGAGGCGGGGGCTTTAGCCTGATGGCCGGTTTCCTGGTGTTGTCGGTAATGATACTTCCAACAATAATCAGCGTTTCCACGGACACTCTGCGTGCACTGCCCGCAGAATGGAAACACGCTTCATACGCCCTGGGGGCCACCCGCTGGCAGACTATCCGCATGGTTATGCTCCCCGCCGCCAGTTCAGGTTTTATTACCGCGGTGGTGCTGGGTATGGCCCGGGCTTTTGGTGAAGCCCTGGCGGTCCAAATGGTTATCGGGAATACAAGGGAAATGCCCACTTCCATCTTAAGTCCCATTATGACTCTTACAAGTGCCATAACTATGGATATGGGAGCTACCGTTCAGGGTAGCGTTTGGAATAGCGCCCTTTGGTCAATGGGCTTGCTGCTGCTGTTGATGTCTATATTCTTTATACTTGTTATCCGGCTTGTTGCCAGGAGGGGGGCGGTTCATTGGATGCAAAGATAAAGGATAATCTTGCCACAATAATATTTTGGGCAGGTGCCGGTTTGGTTTTATTAATTTTGGGAACCCTCCTGGGATATATTTTTTACCACGGGCTGAAGTCAGTGGACTGGCAGTTTATCACTTCACCGCCGGAAACAATTCGGGCCGGCGGGGGCATTGGACCGCAGCTCTTTAATTCATTTTATATTTTATTTTTAACCATGGTAATATCCGTACCCATTGGTCTACTGGCAGGTATTTACCTGGCGGAGTACGCCGGGCGCAGTCAACTGGCCGAGGGGGTGCGGGTTGCCATTGAAACCCTGGCGTCCCTGCCTTCCATTGTAGTGGGCATGTTTGGTTTGCTTGTCTTTGTAAATGCCACGGGTTGGGGTTATTCCATCATGTCCGGAGCGCTGGCCTTAACTGTCATCAATCTGCCGTTTTTGGTAAGGGTTTCGGAAGAATCCATCCGGAATGTTCCCAGAGAACTGGTTGATGGCAGCCTGGCCTTGGGCGCTACCCACTGGGAGACTATCTGGCGCATTATTATACCCTGTGCGCTTCCCGGCCTTATTACCGGTATTATTATCACCTCGGGTAGGGTGTTTGGTGAAGCGGCGGCCCTGCTTTATACCGCGGGTATGAGTAGTCCCGCCCTTGATTTTTCAAATTGGAATATTTTCAGCCCCACATCACCTTTAAACCCTTTTAGACCGGCTGAAACACTGGCCGTGCATATTTGGAAGGTTAATTCGGAAGGCCTTATCCCCGACTTGAGGCGGGTTGCGGACGGTTCGGCGGTGATACTGGTGCTGGTGGTGCTGGCTTTTAATTTTGGCGCCCGCTGGCTGGGCAGGTTGATTCAAAAACGTATTACAGCGGTATAAAATGTTTGTGAACCAGGTACTTGATGGCATAGAAAGTGGTGATTTTAAGTGGATGCACCGGATAACAAGATGGAAACAAAAAACCTGAACGTGTTTTATCAAAGCTTTCAAGCCCTGCATAATGTTAATTTACCAATCAAAAAAAATAAGGTGACCGCTTTAATCGGGCCCTCGGGTTGTGGAAAATCGACCTTTCTCAGAACCTTGAACCGGATGAACGATGTAATTGAAGGGACAAAAGTTGAAGGAGAAGTGCTGCTTGACGGAATGGATATTTATGGTCCCGGTGTAGACCCGGTGAAACTGCGCAGGGTGGTGGGTATGGTTTTTCAAAAACCCAACCCCTTTCCGCTAAGTATATTTGATAATGTAGCTTATGGCCCGCGCATTCATGGCATCAAAAACAAAGAAAAATTAGAAAGTATTGTTGAAAAAAGCCTGCGGTTGGCAGCCCTGTGGGATGAAGTCAAAGACAGGCTGCACAAGCCCGCCCTGGGGCTTTCCAGGGGTCAGCAACAGAGGCTTGTAATTGCCAGGGTGCTGGCAGTGGACGCTGAAGTAATACTGATGGATGAACCAGCGTCGGCTTTAGATCCCATTTCTACGTCTAAAATCGAAGACTTGATTCACCAGCTCAAAAAGGATTATACCATTGTGATAGTGACCCATAATATGCAGCAGGCCGCCCGGATCTCGGATTATACCGGTTTCTTTTTAAACGGGGAAATGGTTGAATATGATGTTACCGGTAAAATATTCACCACGCCGCGGGACAAGCGCACTGAAGACTACATCACCGGCAGGTTCGGTTAAAGGGGGAGTATTGAAAGGTTTTTAACCGGGTATGTGGTAAAATATTTATGGAATTGCTCTGTTTATCATAATTATTATTCCTTAAAGGAGGCTAAAACATGCGATGCCCGAATTGCACTGGCTTAATTGCGTTAAACAACCGCTTGTCCCCGTCACGTAATATTCCGAACTTTTCATGAGGCTTGCACAACAACCCCGGTAATGACAAGTAAAAAATAAAAGGAGTACGTTGATGCCATGTGTAAAAAAATTTTTATTGGCGCCGTTATTTTGCTTGCCCTGTTTTTGCCCGCCACCGGCTATGCAACGGTTGACGACGGCTTGGCTATAGAGCTGAACGGTGTCGGAATTCAAGCCGTCGCTTATATTGACGAGGGGAATGTCTATTTGCCGCTGCGGGCGGTGGGAGAAGCCATGGGATACGAAGTGGACTGGTCGGAAAAGGATGGCGCGGTAGTTATCTCCGGGGCCGGAAAGAACATAACGGTTGATTTGAAAAACAACAAAATAACCGCAAATGACCATGTTTACTACATGGGCTGGGATGAAGACGGCAAGATCATTGGAAACAGAACATACATGGAGGCGGGTTTTTTCACCGGTAACCTGGGGCTTGATGTATTTCCGGACAGGCAGGGTAACAAGGTCAAGCTGAAAAGCGTGCAGGAAAATGACATTTCAATAACAACGGTAAAAGAAGCTTCGGATACCGGAATAATTGAAATAAACTTGCAGTACCCGCAAATCGATGGTTTGGCAGATAAAACGGTGCAGGACAGCATAAACTCTTTCTTCAGGGAATCAGCCCGGGCCGCCAGGGATGAGGGACTGAAAAATGCCGCTAGCGTGGCGGAGGATGATTCTGGGTCCGCCGGCAGCCCGAATAAACACGTGACTTATTTCGACTACAGGATTAAATACAATCAAAACGGGTTGCTGAGCGTGGTTTTGACGGATTACCAGTACACCGGGGGAGCGCACGGGTTGGCGGTGCAGAGCTCGCGCACCTTTGATTTGAAAACGGGAGCAGTATACAGGTTGGAGGACCTGTTCATAGAAGGCGCGGACTATGTTTCCATAATTAGCGGTATTATCAAAGACGAGATAAGTAAAAGGGTGAGAGAGGGCATACTGCCCGAATATACATTTACACCTTTTGAGGCGATTAAGGCCGACCAGGATTTTTACCTTTCCAACGGCGCGGTGGTGGTTTACTTCCAGTATTACGAGTACTGGCCTTATGCCTTCGGCATACAGGAGTTCCCGGTTGACTTTTCTGCACTGAAGGATATACTGAAGCCCGGTTTCGGCTTTTTGATCAATGATGCAAAGATGCCGGAAGCATCGTGAGCTCAAGGATTGGATATATTGTCGTTGAGGTTATGCTAATTGCTTTACTCGTGGCGGTAATTGTAGTGGTATGGTAAATAATATTGTTGTCAGGTGGTGCGACGGCGCGAGCAAAGGAAGGATTTCCTGCCCCATGTTAAATTGTCCTGACAAGCATTAACATGGGGTTTTGCATTTTTATCAATACAAGTTTTGCTAGATTACCGGCTTGCCTAAAATACCTACCCGGCTAACGGGTTAATAAAACCGCGCGAGAAATGTTCACAACCGGAAATGAAGTACCAGGCCGCTTGCGCGTGAAAAGATCCGTTGTGCTATTATGATGCTAGGGGGTGAATTATGCTATGCAAAACAATTTGCTTGACACTATAAATGCTTTTATTTCGTATTGTAATGAATTATTGCCCTTTGATATTGTACAAATCAGCATTGCCTTGCTCATATTCAGCTTTTTTATGCTGCTTAGAAAAGTTTTTACCCGGTACATATTTGACTTGATATATAAAATATACTCCAAAAGAGGTACGGAACCGGACAAGAATATTTTACAGGCTTTTGAAGCCCCCCTGAGGTTATTCTTTATTGTGCTGGGCATTTATGCTGCACTTATGTATTTGCCTTTAAGCGCGGGACAAAAGCTATTATTTGTCAAAATCTTTCGCTCGCTGGTAATTATTCTGGTGGCGGCCGGGTTTTACAATTTGCTTGATGTGAATTCCGTTTTAATGAATAGAATTCAAAAAAAATTTGACATTGAGCTGGATAAAACGCTCACGTCTCTTTTGGCAAAATCCGCCAGGTTACTGGTGATAATAATTACGTTCACCATTGTAGCCCAGGAGTGGAATTACGATATCAACGGTTTGATCGCCGGTATGGGCCTGGGCGGTTTGGCTGTGGCACTGGCGGCTAAGGATGCCCTGGCTAATATTTTTGGGGGAATAGTAATTATAATGGACAAGCCTTTTAAAATAGGCGATTGGATTAGCACGTCAAGCATTGAAGGCACGGTTGAGGATATGACCCTTAGAAGTACCAAAATAAGAACCTTTGCCCATTCCGTAGTTACAGTCCCCAATTCCACGCTGGCCAATGAGGCCATAACAAACTGGAGCCGAATGGGTAAAAGAAGAATAAATTTCAACCTGGTTGTTAAATATGACACCCCCAGGGATAAATTAGAAAAATGCTTGTCCAGAATAACCCATTTATTGCATAATCACCCGGACATACATAAAGAAACCATCTTTTCACGACTTAATAGTTTTGGCGAGAACGGTTTGGAAATATTCTTGTATTTCTTTACCATAACAACAATCTGGGGTGAGTATTTAAAGGTACGAGAAGACATCCATTTAAAGATTATGGAGATTTTGGAGGAGGAAGGCGTAAGCATAGCACTTCCGAGTAAAAGCATATATATTGAAAACCGGCCCACCGATCCAGGGCCGGTGGGCTCTTGATTTCATTTGAAACCGCTGGCGGATACGTGACGGCAGCGCGCAAGCTATCAAGTTTTGCCTGAAAATTCCCGGCATTTATTTACAAAGCCCTCGGCCAGGGTAGGGTCGCCAAAAAAGTTCAAATGTAAGTATGATGCCAGAACGTTGCCCCGGGCATGGCCGTCCAGGCGCCCGTCGGGGCCACGGCCGCCGTATAATTTATAGGCACTTGATTTGCCGGCGGGGGTGAAACTTGAATAGTGGAATTCGTGGCCTTTTAAGGTATACCCCTTGGAACAGAGAATGTTATCACTAAGAGCCTCGGCGGTTACGTATCCCATGCCCACCAGTTTTGTTTCCATGGTGCAGCTGCCCGGCACTATTCCCACCATGGGATATGTTTCTCCGTCCAGGCCGGTGACGCGTTCGGCCAGGTACACCAATCCCCCGCACTCGGCGTAAATGGGTAAGCCGTGCTTGTGGGCGTGCCCGATGTGGGCACGCATTTCCCGGTTGGCGGCCAGTTCTTTGAGGTACATTTCGGGAAAGCCGCCGCCAATTATTAACCCGCAAGCACCTGGCGGGATTTTGGTGTCATGCAGCGGGCTGAAGAAAACCAAGTTGGCACCAAGGGCCGTTAGAGTATCCAGGCTGTCCTGGTAGTAAAAGTTAAAAACTTCGTCCAAGGCAACGGCTATTTTTACCGCGGGACGGGTTTCAGCTATATTTAAAGTATTGACCGGCACGTCCATTTGCGGTGCGGATTGCGCTATCTGTACCAGCAGGTCCAGGTCCAACAACTGTTCAATGGTTGCGCCCAGGGTTTCTATCTTTTCCTTGGCCGTTTTGTTTTCGGGCACCGGCAGCAGGCCCAGGTGCCTTTCCGGGGTGGACAGCCTGGCATCCCGGTGGATCGCTCCAATCACGGGGATGCGGCAGCGATCTTCAATGGCACGGGTTGCCGTGATCCTGTGCTTGTCACTGCCGACGCGGTTTAATATAACCCCTGCAATGTTTAAATGCGGCCAAAAGTTTTGGTACCCGTAAACCACTGCGGCGGCGCTTTGAGCCATAGAACGGGTATCGACAACCAGGACAATGGGCGCCTGCAACAGGCCGGCAATTTCCGCCGTCGAGCCCGAGCCGTCGCCTAGCGACCCGTCAAACAGGCCCATTACACCTTCCACAATACAAATATCGGCTTTGGAGCCGTTATAAAAGAAGGACTGGGTTATTTTTTCCCGGCCCATCATCCAGCTGTCCAGGTTGCGGGAAACCAGGCCGGTGGCCAAGCGGTGGTAACCCGGGTCGATGTAATCCGGGCCGGTTTTGAACCCTTGCACCCGGAAACCCCGGCGGTGCAGGGCGGCCATTATCGCTGTGGATATGGTTGTTTTGCCCACACCGCTGGAGGTTCCGGCTATAACAAGTCTTGGTACGTTCACATGAACACCTCTAAAGAAAAATGTAACCTAAACAGGTTGGTTGTAAAGCAACGCGTTTACAATTGCCGCGGCAATGGTGCTGCCGCCACGGGTGCCTTTTACGGTGACAAAGGGCAGATCCGATCCGGCCAGCATTTCCTTTGATTCAGCAGCCCCCACGAACCCCACAGGCGTGCCGATGACCACCCCGGGCTTTATTCCCGACGCCGCCATTTCCAAAACCTTGAACAAAGCCGTGGGTGCATTACCGATAACCACTATGTTGCGGTCAATTAAGTGACCGGACATTTGTAAAGCCGTCATGGCACGGGTTTCACCGGTCAACCCGGCTTGGCGTATTATCTCATCCTCGTTAATACGGCAGATTACCCGCCCGCCGAGGGTTGTCACTCTGGCCTGGTTGATGCCCGCCTTCACCATTTGCACATCGGTGTAAATGATGAAATCACCACGGTTGAGGATTTTTTGGGCAGCTTCGACAAAATTGTTGCCAAAGCTGATTAAAACCGCTATGTCCGGGTCCCCGGTGGTGTGAATAACCCTTTTTACTATTTGCTCTTCCACAGGACTCAAGTTAAGGCCCGCCGTGTACCTGGAAATAATGTCCATACTCTTGGCGGCGATGGCCTCGGGGTTTTTTACATAATCCATTAGCTAACCTCCATGATCCGGTCCACGACGATGTCAGCAATTCTCCGGTCGGGTCCTAAATTGCGGGCATAGGTGATTTCAACGTCGTATTTATCTTGCAGTTCTTGGATCATGCCCGGGATATCTTTTCTAACATGGATGCCGCTAAAAAGAAACAACGGCATTACAATGATGTTTTTAATGCCCAAGTCAATCAGTTCCTTAACGGCGGTCTCCATGTCGGGCCGGCTGTGGTCCATGTAGGCCGGTTTGACTATTTCAAAGCCCGACTTTTCTCTCACCAGGTCCACAATTTCGTACAGCGCCCCGTCCGCCTCCGGTGCCTTGCTTCCGTGGGCTAGTATAATAACTGCTTTCATCACAGGCACTCCTTTTTTCCAGTAGTAGTCAGTGGTCAAAGTCCAGGCGTCAGGAAACGTGGTTTTCGGTCATTTGTTCTCTGACTCCTGACTCTTGAAATAATATTTCCATTTCTGCAAGTGTGGTCGCCTGAAGGCGGTAGGGAATGGCCGGTTTGTTAACTACCACAACGGGTATATTTAACGCCAGGGCGGCTTCTATTTTGGCGTCCACCCCGCCGGCCCGGCCGCTGTCCTTGGTTAATAGGGTGCCGGCCCGGTAATGCCGGAACATGGCTATGTTCAGTGCCCTGTCGGCAGTACCGCAAAACGCTACAATTTCGGCCACCCCAAGTTCCTTGCAGGTTCGGATGCTGCTTTCCAGGGGTAAAACCCGGGCTACAACCCGCTTTTTTGTCATCAACCCGGCCCGGGCCAGTATGGGCAAAGGTTTTACCCCCACCGAGGAAAAAACGGTTTCGTATGGCCCGGCGCACAAATATGCCGCGGCTTCTTCCCAGGTGTCCACCGGGACCACCAAGGGATGATTGGGCAGTTCCGCTCCTTTCCGCTCGTACCGCAGGTAAACAACACCTGATGCTTCGCAAACCGCCATGGCCAGCCGGGATATTTCCACAGCAAAGGGATGGCTGGCATCCACCACGGCCTGAATCTGCCTGTCCACCAGCAGCTGGGTTAAATCGTCTGCGGTAAACCGGCGGCGGATAATCTCCACGCCGGTGTTCTGCAGCAGATCTTCTCCCAGGTCGGTGGTAACCGAAACCATCACCCGGTAGTTTTTACGAGCCAGGTATTCCGCCAGCTGCCGGCCTTCCGATGTGCCGCCGATAACCAAAATCACAGGCGATACCCCCGGGGGGTGATTAACCGCCCGTTTTTTACATAGCTTTGGCTGTTGCCTATAATGATTGTGGTAAACATGTCCAGGGGGCAGCTGGTAAACTGCTGCAAGTTGCTAATAGTTACTTCTTCCTGGCCCCGTTTAGCATTGCGCACTATGCCCACCGGTCTTTCCGGGGGGAGGAAGGTGAGCAGCAGTTGCTGCACTTCTTCAACTTGTCGAACCCTTTTTTTGCTTTTGGGGTTATATAAAACAATCACAAAATCTCCCCGGGCGGCCATTTCCACTCTCTTGATAATGGTTTCCCAGGGGGTCAGCAGGTCGCTGAGGCTGATACAAGCAAAATCGTGCATTAAAGGTGCTCCCAGCGATGACGCCGCTGCGTTGGCCGCGGTAATGCCGGGAACTACCTCCACCGGTATGTCGATGTCTTCCTGGTGCAGCATTTGGTACATAATACCCGCCATGCCGTATATGCCCGGGTCGCCGCTACTTACAAGTGCAACCTTGTATCCCTGTTGCGCCAGCTGGATAACTTTGGCGCACCGTTCTTTCTCCCGGGTCATGCCAGAAGGTATAATGCGCTGGTCATCTCTCACCAGGTCTTTAATTAATTCGATATAGGTTTTGTGGCCAATGATATAATCACTGTCGGCAATGCATTGCACGGCCCTGGGGCACATGTACTCCCGGTCGCCGGGCCCCAAGCCTACAATATAGATGTATCCTCCGCCACTGCCACGGTTACACCCGCAGCTGCTTGCTTGGGTACCACCAGCCGGGGGCGCATGGCTCCCGTCATTGCTGCCGGTTCGCATACTGCTTCAACTCCAATCTGGTTTTTTACAAAAGTGGACCCGCATAATTGGTATTCATTAACGGTTTTAGCTAGCTGGCCGGGAGAGTAAAACCTCAGCGGCAGGCCCAGGTGTTGCGCCAGCTGGACCAGGCCGGCCTCGTCTTTTTTAACCGTGCAGGAAGCCAGTTCTTTAACTGACCGCCAGCTAAACCGGTTTTTTTCCATTACGGCTTGCACCGCCCGGTGCAGTTCGTTAAATCCGACCCCTTTTTTGCAGCCAATACCCAGGTACAGGTTTGGGGGGCGCAGGTATAAACAGGGTTTTGGTGCATTTGATAAACCGCTGTCTCCCGCTCTATTGCTAATCACCACCAGCGGGCTTGTTTTTTCTTTGCCCGGATCCCGTTCATCCAAGCTCATTATTTTATACGGCCCTAAAGTTTTCCCCACCAGGTAATCCAGGTTGGTAGCTATTGTTATGGCCTGGCCGTTGGCTAGGGCACCGTTTACCCGGCGCACACCTGCCAGGGGTTCCACCGCCCAGCCCAGTTCCCGGGCCAGTGAGTCCACCGCCTTGATTCCCTGCACGTCGGTAGAAGTGGTAATTACCGGGACTGCGCCTATCTTTTTTGCCAGGTCAACAGCAAGATCATTGGCTCCCCCCAGGTGCCCGGACAAAAGGCTGATTACAAACTTGCCTTTTTCATCCATCACCAGCACCGCCGGGTCGGCGTCTTTGCCTGTTAAATGCGGGCCGATGGTGCGTACAACGATACCCAGCGCCATGACCAGGACAATGGCCCGGTATTTTTTCAACAGCGCCGGGTAGAGCCGGGGCAGGCTGTCGAATTCGGTTACTTTGCTTGCAGGTAAAGTGGTTTTTACCGGTAACTTATTTCTACCCCGGTAGACGAAAAGATCACAATCAACTATTTGGGCAATGCGGGTAGCGAGCTGAAACCCGCCGGAGGTTAACGCCACAACCGCGTATTTCATTCCCGGCCCCTTTCCGAAGCCTGGCGGTAGCCGTGACTGAAACCGGGGTGGTAAAGCAGGGAACGCTTTTTTTGGGTGCCCAAAAAATTGCCCACCAGAATTAGCGCGGTCTTGTCGATACCCGCATCCAATACCTTGTCCGCAATGTCATCCAGGGTGCCGGTGATTTTCTTTTCCTCGGGCCATGATACTTTTTGTACAACCGCTACCGGAGTATGGCCCGGGTATCCTTCTTTCAGTTGCTCAACCACTTGTTTGATGTCCTGAACCGATAAAAAAAGACACATGGTGGACTGGTGCTTGGCCAGCTGGACCAATTGCTCGGATTCAGGCACCGGTGTGCGGCCCGCCGCTCTGGTGAGAATAACAGTTTGGCTGATTTCCGGGCAGGTATATTCCCGTTTCAGGCTGGCCGCCGCCGCCAAAAACGAACTGACTCCCGGGATTACTTCATAATCGATGCCCAGCCTGTCCAGGGCATCCATTTGCTCCTGGATGGCCCCGTATAAACTGGGGTCTCCGGTGTGCACCCTGGCCACGTTTTTGTTTTCTTCGGCCGCCTGTTTTATTACTGCCAGTATTTCCTCCAGGGTCATACCGGCGCTGTCATGGATTTGGGCCCCCGGCCGCCCGTGCTTTAAAACCTCCCGGTTGACCAGGGAACCGGCATAAATAATTACTTCACAGGCCTGCAGTGCCTTGACCGCTTTTAAGGTAATCAGGTCCGGGTCACCGGGGCCGGCGCCAATAAAGTAAACTTTCACCTGCTGTTGCCCCCCTTGATTATGATTAATGAAAGATAATCTATGTTCGACCCCGCCAGGCTGTCCAAATCCCTGGTGACCAGTTCCCGTTCGGTGCCGCACCGGCTGACCAGGACGGCGTTATCTTTTAAGCCCAACTCCTGCAGCACTTGCAGCACTGTATCGTAAGCCCGGGAAACCTTCATCAGCACACAAGTGTCATGGGTGGTTAATACCCGCTTTAAAAACTCGGCGGTGCCCACCGAAGGTACCACCACCAGTGTTTCGTCACCTTCCGCCAGGGGCAGGCCCACCCGCGCAGCCGCCGCGTTATAAGAGGTGATCCCGGGTACAAAAATTATCGTCACTTGGGGATTTAAACGCTTTACCGCTTCCGCCAGGTAGGTGGCGGTGCTGTAAGTTAACGGGTCGCCAAGGGTGAGAAAAGCGGCGTCACCCCGCTGCAAACCGTCCAGCACCTGGCGAGCGGCTTTTTGCCAGTGTTGCTCCAGTTCCTGTCCCCGTTCGATCATGGGCATGTAAAGATATTCCACCTCGACGTGGGGCGGCAAGTGCGGCCGTGCGATTTCTAACGCCAAACTACGATTTTGCTTTCCGGATTTGGGAACGTAAACGGTTTGCACTTGCTGTAGTATGCGCTGGGCTTTGATGGTAATTAATTCGGGGTCGCCGGGACCGACCCCCACCGCGTATAGCGTGGCCATATTAGCCATCCTCCTTTATTCCCCAGATAACGGTGACGGGGTTTAGTGACTGCCACAGGTGCACCTTACCGGCCTTTTTTAACCTGCTGTGCCACAGGGTTACCGCTCCCACGGCAAATCCCCCTGCTTCCAGTAACGAGATGCCCTGGTACATTGACTCCACGGTAACGGTGTTGAGCACCAACCGGCCGTGTTTGGGCAATATGCCGCAGGCGTATGCAATTATTTCGCCCAATTTCCCACCGCCACCGCCGATAAATATCCTGTCGGGAGCGGGTAGTCCTTTTAAACATTCCGGCGCTTCTCCCGCTACCAGCCGGGCATTGTCAACGCCGAATTTGTTTATATTTTGCTTGATTAAGTCCAGGGCGGCGGGATGCCGTTCGATGGCGTAAACCCTTCCTGCTTTGGCCAGTAAAGCGGCTTCCACCGTGACCGAACCCGTGCCCGCCCCGATGTCGTAAACGATGCTGTCCGTTCTGATGGCCAGTTTACTCAGGCTTACCACCCGCACCTCTTCCTTGGTCATGGGTACCGGGCCCTGAATAAACAAGTCATCGGGAATTCCGGGGCACATAACATTATTCATCCGTTATCACCATCACGCAGTTTTTAAGTTTCTGGTCCACGCGGGACAGCCTGGTGGCAATGATTTTTTCCTCTGGCTCGCTCAGGCTGTCGCAGAGATAAACACGGGGGTCGCCGGGAATATGCTCGGCCAAAAATTTTGCCACCGCTTCAGGGTTATTCTTTTCATCGGTGAGGATGGCCACCGTAGTACCGGCTTTGACAACATCCAGCAGTTTTTCCAGGGGCCGCCCGTGAACACTGACAAACCGTGCATCGTGCCAGCTGGCGCAGATACGGGCAAATGCCAGCTGCATGGAGCTGATGCCCGGAATGACCTCCAGTTCATCGCTGGTAAAATACCTCTTTAAATAACTCAACAGGCTGTAAAAACCGGGGTCGCCGCTGACTAAAACCGCCACCCGGCCGGTTTGACGCCAATCTCTTATTTTGGGCACCAGCCCGGCCAGGTTTTTATCAATTTGATAACTGGGTTTATTGAGATGGCTAAACAGTTCCAGTGCCCTTCGACCACCAACAAGATAGTCGGACTCATTAACTGCCTTGACGGCGGCGGGAGTCAGGTAATCATGGTGTCCTGGCCCGATGCCCACTATTTTAACCGGGTAAACCATTTCTTTTCCCTCCCCATTTGCAGGGCTTGTTCATCATGGGCGACCACGTCTCCCTTAAGGGAAAGTAAAATGGTACCCACCTGTAATTGACCCCGCACCCGCTTCCGGGCTTGTTCGGAAACCATGGCGGCCAGGTTTTGCAACAAGTATTCCAGTTTCAGATCCCTAAGCAGTTCGATAGCCGCCTCGGCGGTAACACACTGGGACAGGGCTGTTATTACCTTGTGTTCCACTCCGGCCAGTGCCGCCTGGGTGATTAAAGCCTCCATACGCACATCGGCAATTTTGCTGTGGGTATGGAAAACCCCGGCGGCCACCTTGGCCAGCTTGCCCGGGTGCCCCAGCAGGATTATTCTTTCTACTCCCAGCGCGACCGCCTGGTCCAGCATGAAACCCACAAAGTTGCTCATCTGTACTGTGGCTGTTTCCGGAATACCTAGCGCCTTGGCATGATTTTGACCCATACGGCCGGGGGTAAATACCAGCACGTCTTCTCCCTGGGCCAGGGCCACTTTAATTTGGGGCACCAGGGAGTTTTTAAAAGCCTCTTCGGACATCGGTACCACAATGCCCGTGGTGCCCAGTATAGATATTCCCCCTTCAATGCCCAGGTTGGGATTAAGGGTTTTGCTAGCCAGCTTGTCCCCCTCCGGAACAGATATTTCTACTTGCACTCCCCGGGAGGCGGGGTTGATTACAGAGGACACGGCGTCAATAATCATTTGCCGGGGCACCGGGTTGATGGCGGGTTCACCCACCGGTATAGCCAGGCCGGGCTTGGTAACCCTGCCCACTCCCTCACCGGCGGTGATCTCGATGCCGTTTCTTTCGCGCCAGCACGCCCGGGCATATACTTTAATACCATTGGTTATATCGGGGTCGTCACCGGCATCTTTGATGACGCTGCAACTGGCTGTATTGGAGTTAACTTGCTGGTCGTGTAGAGTCAAGTTCAGCTCGGTTCCCGCGGGAGTATTGATGGTAACTTGCTCCAGCGGCTTGCCGCTGAGCAGCATTGTAACGGCGCCCTTGGCGGCGGCAGCCGCGCATGAACCGGTGGTGTACCCTTTACGCCAGCGACGCCCGGTGCCATTGTTGCGTACCGCAAAGTTTAATAGCTCGTCACCGCTTTGGGGCACGGGCTCGTTTGCATTGATTAAACCTTTTTCCACCAGTTTTTGATGCACGTCCAACACCCAGGGGCTTTTTAAATTGCATTTTTCCAGCAGGTCTTTATTCAAAAACACTTCCCGGGGAGGCCCTTCGCCGCACACCCGGCCTTGGTGTATAAAGTAGACGTAGTCCGCCCAGCTGTATGCCAGGTCTACGTCGTGCGTGGATATTACCAGGGTTTTTCCTTGTTCACTCAGTTTATTTAATAACTGGATTAAGTTGCCAGCCATTTTGGGGTCCAGGCCCGCCGTCGGCTCGTCGGCAATAATCACTTGCGGCTCCATGGCCAGCACCCCGGCGATGCAGACCCGCTTTTTTTGTCCATAACTCAAAAAGTGGGTTGGTTTTTTTTCCAAATCTTCTATACCGGTGTCCCGCAGTGCCTGGCGGGATTTTGCCAGGGCCAGTTCCCGGGGCAGTCCCAGGTTCAGCGGCCCGAAAGCTACATCCTGCAGGACACTGGCAGAGAACAGCTGGCTGTCCGGGTCCTGAAAGACGATGCCCACGTTTTTGCGCAACTCGTGGATGGAACGGCGACACTTGTAATCCACTTCGCGTCCCTGGAACAGGATTTTACCCTGCCGGGGGCGCAGCACGCCGTTAAAATGCAGTAATAACGTGGACTTGCCTGCGCCGTTGGGGCCCAGTATCGCTGTTTTCCGCCCTTTGGCTATGGTTATGGATATGCCGTTCAAAGCCCTGATACCGTCCTGGTAATCAAAAACAATTTCCCGGGCTGCCAAAATGGGTTCTGTCATAATAGACCTCCGAGCTTTGCGGAGTAGATCAACAGGGCGCCGTCCACAGTGGCAATCAACAGCAGGTTGCGTGCGGAAAGGCAGCGGCGCTCTTCCAGGATGTTCAAGCTGCCCTGGTAACAGCGGGCTAAAAGTGCATCGTACATTACTTGCGACTGGTGGTAGGTTTTGACGAATATGGATGATATGATCCGGCTTAATGAATTCAAGGCGGTGCGCGTGTTTCGGTAGCCGAGCCGTGACGACTGGGCGGTATATATTTGCCCGGTTACCTTCAGTAAAACAAATATAAAACGGTAGATTAAGGTTAACAGCTCGATGATTAGGGATGGTACCCTGAACTTTTTGAACAAGCTGATCATGTCCGACAGGGGCGTGGTCAGGGCGAGAAAATAAAGGCAAGACACCGAGCTTAACGAGCGCAGGAATGCTTTTACGGCGGTCTCCAGGCCGGGGCCGGTGATACCGACAGCGTAAGGTCCCACCGAAACCGACCGGATAAAGGATGCCGGGTCAGTATTTACAGATACCGCCAGCACCAGCACCCCCGGTATTAAAAATGAGCCCGGCAGGAGCAACAGTTTCAAGTAGGTGAACCAGGGCGTCCCGGCCAGGACAACCACCGTCGCGGCCATCAGCAATATCACCAGCAGCCACGTGACAACATTATCAAATGCCAGGGTTATGGTCAAAGTTAAAACAAAGAACAGGAATTTTTCGCCGGGGTGTACGGTGGCAATTTTGTTGTTATAAGCGTAATAATCGATTAGCAGCATGCCTTATTTCACCGTTTTTTTGCCTTTCCAGTAACCCAGGCAAAAACCGGCCAATCCCGCGCCCAGCGCACCCTGCAATACAAACAAAAGGCTTTCTATTTCACCGCTGGGAGGTTCCCAGATGGTGTTAAACCAGGGCTCGTAATGGGGGTTTATTTGGGCGGCCAGTTCGGTTGCCTTTCCGTCGGCACCGCCAAAATCCGCGTCACGGGCGTAGATAAGCGGGATTACTGCCAGTGATACAACCAAAATTACCAGTAGCAGGTTCAACGCGGCTTGTTTTTTCATGCCTCCTTACCTCCCCAGGGTATTACATCCAGCTGTACCAGGTCATTTTGACTGTAGGCGGAAATCATGTTGAAGACCAGCACGGTCAAAAGTCCTTCGCTAACGGCCAGCGGCACTTGGGTTGTAGCAAAAATGGAAGCGAATTTAACAAAGGAGGCCGCCACACCCCCGGCGGTGTCGGGAAAAGCCAGGGCCAGCTGGAATGAAGTGGTGACGTAGGTGGCCAGGTCGCCCAGGGCGGCTGCCGCGAAAACCACCGCCCAAAGCTTTATCCCCAGGCGCTTGCCGGCTTTATATATTACGTATGCCACCAGGGGACCCACCAGTGCCATGGAAAAGGCGTTGGCGCCCAGGGTGGTGATGCCGCCGTGAGCCAATAGCAGCGCCTGGAACAGCAAAACGATGGTGCCCAGCACGGTCATGACCACCGGCCCGAATAGGATGGCGCCCAGGCCGGCGCCGGTGGGGTGCGAGCAACTACCTGTTATCGAAGGTATCTTCAGGGCTGACAGGGTAAAGGCAAAGGCTGCGACAAAGGCCAGCAACATTTTCAGCTTGGGGTTGTGGCGGGTAATCTTGTTAATGGAAACCAGCCCCAGTATGAACGCCGGTAGGGTTAACAAGTACCACAGCCCGCACCAAGCCGGGGGTAAAAAACCTTCCATGATGTGCATGGCATAAGCCGGGCCGGGTGTGGCCGTGCACAAAAGGATTAGATATGCTAGTGCAGAGCATGTAATTTTAATATTCAGCATGAGTAAACACCTCTTTTCTTCCCTAAGAACTCTTGGGTGTGGGTATTTTCATTCTCCTGCTCCTGCTGGTGCTGCAATGCAGCGGCACGAGCGCCCACTCCGAGAATCAATTTGAGTTGACATCCTTATCACCAGCAAAGAACCTTATTCCAAGATTGCCTCGCCCTTGTCGCCCGTGGCGCCACTGCGGCAATACGAAAAAAACCTTGCTACAACAGGCAAGGTTTTATGACACATCAAAAAGATCCACTTCCTATACCCGCGTAGGACAGTTGGCATGGTGTAACAGGCAGGTCTCCTGGCTTGGGGTCATCGCCGGCTTACGCCTTCCCGGTTTCCCAGTGGCAGTTGTAAGCGGCTACCCGTAAACAGTGGCGGGGACCGCGCCGCTCCCTCCGGGGAGGAGGTACGGACTTCCCTATTAAGTCATCCGACACCTGTTACATAAATGTTCAGTTTTAAATTTACCCAATTCAGCTGCTGAATTGTACCTTAAGTAATTCTAGCAACCGGAGAAAAATCCTTTACCATTTGAAAAAATTTTTTCTATTTTTGTAACCGGTATTTTAACTTTCTTTCCGGGGTAGCATAAGTTTAAACATTTTTTATTACCTGTAGGTGGAGATATTTCTTTTTATTAACCAGTGTGTTATTATGTAATTAACATATGTTCAAAACGGGCCAGGTGTTTTGTCTCCGGTTAATAACTGGCTTTTTAATCTACTCCAAAAAAGTTTTTTTGTTTCTCGCGGGCCGGTGGTCCCCGCCGCGTTCAGAGCTTCCGCGCTGACAGCACCAACGGCTTATACTCTGGAGACATAACTCCGACCCCGAAGTTTCGACCCCAGAGGGTAGTGTCATCTGACCTCTTCCCGAAACCGGACCGGCTTTAATTTGCGCCGTATCGGGCCCAATTTCAGCCTCTCGCGGCCGTCCTGGCCGCTCGCCCGGTTTCCTACCTCGCTGCGCCGGTGCTGCTACCGCTGCTCCAGGACATCACTTGCGGGGACCACCGCCCACCCCAGTGTTATTTTCATCTTTCCGCTGGTGCCGCAGTACGGCGGCATGAGCGTCTTCCTAAGTGCCAGGCCTTTTATGGAGGGGAGTAACATGGTCTTGTTATCAACCTGTCGCTGGAAAGATGTATATTCCGTAACCGAGGTGCGGAGATTGGCGGAAAAAACCGTGGAGCAAGCTGTTCTTGTTTTTGGTGGGGGTAATGAATTAACTGTTTTGTGTGGCCAAAAGTTCGGAGAAGATAATACTATGGCACCCTCACTGCATATGATCATTAACTTGCTGGTCCACTTGCCATACCATTTACAGGACGCAATTGTTTTTCATAACCACCCCCGGCTACCGTGGCACAGGCAGGTGATACCATCCGCCGAGGATGTGGCTTCCACCGAACTTCTAAAATGGCAACTGGCGCTCTTGGGTATTAAACTACTGGACCATGTTGTGCTTACCGGCAATAAAAAATGCTCCATGCTGGAAATGGGTCTTTACGACCAAAAAGCGGTAAAGGTAAAAGGCCTGGAAATAAACAGGTTTATATATTGTTTTCTGGTTCAGGTATGCGCTTCGCTGGAACACCAGCCCACTCTTGAACAGGTGATTGACGCGCTGGAAAGAAAACTCTACCTGTGGGATGTTTATTACCGAAAAAGTTACATTAGACGGTTATTAGGCAAAAGACCTTCTTCAAGAGATTTTAGGGTTGAACTGTCGCGGATTCGAACTTCGGATCCCCTGTTGAAGGCCTTAATCGGGGCCCTGGCGCGGATTGAGGACCACCGGACGGTAAAGATAAATTTGGATTTAATTTTACCCTTTGGTAAAAAGCTGCAAAGGAAAATTAGGACCAGAGAATACAGGTTAAGGAAAAAGGCCGTTTGATATGTTATCGATTTCACAGGTTGTGTAAATTGGAAACGGTAATGAAAAAGGTAAAACCCAATGCTAAGCGCCTGCCCTCGCCAGTAATAAGGAACGCAACGCCCGGGTAAAACGATCTCGCTGGTCAGCATCATCAATGAGACGTTTTCTAAGGGCGAAGGTGATTTCTAGCTGTACCCCTTTGCCGCTTCGACCGCGGTTACAAATATTAGTTCGCCGCTTGCCGCTGTACCGGGTGGTAGTCTCCTTAATGTTAAAGCCCGCTTTTTCAAGTGCCGTTTTTATCTCGTTGCCCAGTTCAGTATCTAAACCACCCACCATAATGAATTCCTGGGATGTTTCGCGCAACCCGTGGATGGTTAATACTATATCAGCCTGGGACACAGCCTCCAGGGCCCTTGGCTCGTCGAAGCGGTGGCTGGTGATATGAAGCTCACGGCTGTTTTTTTGTTTAAGACCGGCAAATACATAGAGAGCAAAATCTTCCCCCGCCAGCCACTCGGCAATCTCGGCCGTGAAGAGTTCAATATTGCCACCGTGTGGAGCCATAATCAGAATGGGGTACTTGCCGCTTCTGGTATATATTCTATAATCACGGTTTTCTATTTCGCCGGCCTGTAAGGCACTGAAACTTTCGTAACGGTCCGGCACCATGTGAAAAAACCTCGCTTTTGCCACCGGTTTTGCAGAGAGTTCCAGGCCCGGTGGGCGTAAATTTCCTACTGCTTGTTTCTGGATAATACATGAATTCCCTTTTTATATTCTAAAACAGATTTAAATACCGTTGTCATTTTTTGCTGATTCTAATGATATTTTATATTATAAAAATAGCAAAAAGGGAAAATTGCCCGAACTGTCAAAATAATAAAGAATTAGGTGTCGTGCAACGGTAATCAATTTTTGCAGGGAATGCTTGTGTCTTGGTTTCGGTTATTCGGTTAATAATTGAAAGGCAAGTTGTGTTAAAGGAGGAGCGGTAATGCAAAAATTTGTTGTGGCCATTGTGCGTTACGAAAAGCCTTTGGAGTCGGTCCGCAGGGCGGTGGAACTTTCCAATGGCCTGGAACACATGCCCAAAAACGCCAGGGTTTTTATCAAGCCCAATATTGTATTTTGGACCAAAGAAACGCAATTCCCCAAGTGGGGGGTGATTACCACTTCCCGTGTTATTGAGGATATAGTGGTGATCTTGAAGGAACATGGCATTGATGATATTACTATTGGTGAAGGAATAGTTTCGGGCGCCAAAGACAGGGAAACCCCGGCCCATGCTTTTAAAACCCTTGGTTACGATACATTGAAACAGCGTTACGGTGTGAAATCCGTTAATGTTATGGACCGGCCCTTTGAAAAAGTGGACCTGGGCGACGGTATTACCTTGAATTTCAACGTGGACATATTAAACAGTGATTTCGTTGTGGACCTGCCCGTGATGAAAACTCACAACCAGACGCTGGTCAGCCTGGGAATTAAAAACCTGAAGGGTACCATTGACATCCCTTCCCGGAAAAAGTGCCACAATCCCGATCCGGAAAAAGACCTGAACTATTATGTTGCCCGGCTGGCGGACAAGATGCCGCCCATTTTTACCTTGATAGACGGCATCTATACCCTTGAGCGCGGTCCCGGTTTTGATGGCAAAATGAGGCGAAGCAACCTGCTTGTGGCATCCAGTGATATCCTTTCCGCCGACCTGGTGGGAGCCAGGGTGCTGGGATACGATCCGGCAAATGTTCCTCACCTTGTCCATGCGGCTAAAAACCGTAACCGGCCCGTCGACCTGTCGGATGTGGAAATCGTGGGGGAAAAAATTGAAGAGGTGGCATCACCGCACGAATACGATTTCCCATACAGCGACACCGAAGAGGGGTGTATGCCCGTACCCCTGGCCAAATCCGGTATCAAGGGGCTCTATTACCGGAAGTACGACTTGACCATGTGCACCTATTGCTCGGCATTAAACGGGCTGGTTCTAACGGCTATCCGCAATGCGTGGAAAGGAGAGCCCTGGGACAAGGTGGAAGTGCTCACCGGTAAGAAACAGAAACCTACACCGGGTATGAAAAAGACCATACTTCTGGGCCAGTGCATGTACAAAGCAAACAAAGACAACCCGGATATACAGGAAATGATAGCCGTTAAGGGCTGCCCGCCGGATCCAGGGGATGTGGTCCGGGCACTGCACCAGGCCGGAATAAAGGTTGACCCCTTATTGTTTGAACAGGCGGGAAAGCTGCCCGGTTTCTTCATGTCCCGGTATCAGGGTAAACCGGAATTCGATGAGGCTTTTTTTAAGATTGAATAGTATGGAAGAGCTGGTAAGTAATGATTGAATCGAACGAGACAACTTTACCCGGCATAAATAAACCGAAGCCGCCGGTAAAATGGGCGGGCGGCAAAGGACAGCTTATCGCGCAATTGGGGCCGCTATTTCCAAGTGATTTTGACCTGTACATTGAACCCTTTGTTGGTGGTGGGGCGGTATTCTTTCATTTATCGCCCCCAAAGGCCGTGCTGGTAGACAGTAACCCGGAACTGATCAATTTTTACATCGTGGTCAGGGACAAGCTGCAAGACCTTTTGGTGGATTTACAAAAACACCAAAATGACAGGGATTACTATTACAGCGTGCGCGCCTTAGACCCGGAAAAAATGGACCCGGTCAGCCGGGCCTCCAGGTTCCTCTATTTGAATAAAACAGGATATAACGGTCTTTGGCGAGTAAATAAAGAAGGAAAACATAATGTGCCTTTTGGGCGATACAAAAACCCCAGAATAGTGGACAGGAAGAATCTAATTTTGGTTAGCAGGGTTTTGCGGCATGCAGAAATAATTCGGGGCGATTTCAGCAGGTCTCTGGATTATGTTTCGCCGGGCACATTCGCATATCTCGACCCGCCTTATCATCCACTTTCGGACACGGCCAATTTCACCAGTTACACACCGGGTGCCTTCGGTGAGGGCGAACAGCGGAGGTTGGCCGATTTTTTTAAGCAGCTGGATAAAAAAGGTGCCCGGGTTATGCTCAGCAACTCGGACACCCCCTTTATTCGCGAGCTTTACAAGGGGTACGACATAAAAGTTGTTTATGCCAGGAGAGCGATCAACTGTCGTGCTGAAAAAAGGGGGCCGGTACCGGAGCTTGTGATAAGGAATTATTTGTGAACATGCAAAGCTAATCACGGCAAACATTGTTCGGCTGAAAATTTATGAGAAAGCATTTTGGCGTTGCAGGGTTTTTATGAGCAAAAATGGGTTTACTTGGGCCCTGACACCCTGTAATGTATTAATGCCAGAAGCCAAAAGATCGACGCCAGGGCGATGGTTTCACCATCATCGCTTTCACCCAGCAAAACAGCGCTAATAAAACCCAGAACAATACTTGCCAGTATACCGGTCAAAGTTCTAATCATTTGAACAATCACCAGCTATCAAATTTATGCCATATTATTATGCTCAACAGTTAACGTTTATTCCTATTTTTTCCTTGCCATTAATTTATTGTGGATCGGTTTTGGGAAAAAACCGGTATAAATCGGATTTGATTAAGCGGGAGTTCCTGGGTGATCGCGAAAAACGAGGGAATAAAGTGCGGTTATACCGGGGCCAAGATGAGTGAAATCAACCATTACCGGTACCGGCGCTTTTCAAAATTGTAATCAAAGACTAACGGGAAGGGTTAAAACCCTTCCCAATCCTTTTTTACGATTCGTCTTTCAGATTCAGGTTTGCCTTGTGGTCCCCTTCTTCAGCCAGGGCTTCTTCGCCCTTTTTTACTAGTTTTCTGGTCATGTTGCCGCCAATTTTCCCGGCTTCGCGTACGCTCAGTTCGTCGCCGCCTATTGACAAGTCTTCCTCAAGCCCCAGTTCCCTGGCGGTTTCCCACTTTAACCTGTCAAGTTGCCTATTCGTACGTAAATTATCATTATTTTTTTTGCGTCCCAAAGTTTTTCACCCCGCTAATCATAGTTTTTATACCGTTGGTAAAACTTTTCCCGGTTCCTTTGATCGTGTTTTATGTTTTCCATCTCCACCAGGTCGGCTGCCACCTCGTAAAAGGGAATGAACCCCGGTTTCACTTCGCTTCCGTAAGGGGGGATCTCCACGCTGTTAAGACCTTGGCTGTTTTCTTTCACTTATTTATCACCTCCATAATTAGCAGTGCCGAAAACATGCGATTTGTAAACCAGGAAATAACAGGAAGGCATGTTCTGTATATTTGCTTTTTGTTATGAACGGCTTCTTCCGGCGGCCGGGGAAGGTAACACAAAGGACTTGTAGAAAAATAAATAGTTGATTTGTATCGATTAAATACTTAAACGGGAAGTGGTAACATGGCCGGAAAAAACAGGCAGGAGATCATACTGACACCTTCGGGTCACCAGGCCGACAAGGATCTTGCCAAAGTTCCCATCAAGGTTTCGCCTTCGCTTCAAGCATTAATTGCCAACCAGGTTGAATTGATTGAAATGATCGAGGGCAAAGTGTCCCGGGACCCGGTGTTTATTGAACAGCACAAGATGGAAATGATACAGGTTGAAGAGGAAATCGCAGGTGCTTTTTCCAGTTATATGGCTAAAAGGGAAAAAGCCAGGGCAAGGAGGCAGCTAAAAAAAGAGCTATCTAAAAAAGCTGTTTTTGATGGGGGAATTGACGGTATAAATGAACCGGTGACGGAAGGTAGCGATACACCGGCGAAACCGGTGGAATTCAATGAAGGCGCTAGTGGGCACGATTTTTTTCCAGTGGAGGAAGACGGGTTGCGGGACAAAACCCCGGTAGTACCGGAAA
The DNA here is from genome assembly GCA_965539975.1 of uncultured bacterium. Taxonomy (GTDB): domain Bacteria; phylum Bacillota; class Desulfotomaculia; order Desulfotomaculales; family Desulfallaceae; genus CBETWA01. The sequence continues at coordinate 38,672 of CBETWA010000025.1, forward strand.
TTAACTATGATACGCCAGCGGAGAAACGGGAATTAGAAACGATGCCCGCCGGGCTGCCGTCTTCAAAGTATGAAAGGCGCTCCGTTTCTGCGGAAGCGGGTAAAAAGTTAGACGTTCGCAGAATAGCGCTGGGAGCTTCAATCAAGGCGTTGCAATCCTTTCTGGGCAGGGAACTTACCGAGGAAGAAATGCAGTCCCTTGAAGCCCAGGTGGATTTATATTTGAAATAAGCCAGCTTTGAAATAAGCCAGTAGCTTGCTCAAAGGCTGGCTTTTTAATTTTTATCTACAAAAAAACTGTTCAATTGCCAATGTTTGGTTTACAAAATAATATGTTATTGGTATAATAATAAGCAACTTCACGATCTAGCTCAAGTTGCTAGTACAATTATTAAGGAGGTTTTTGGTATTGGTTGTTGGTAACAAAAAGATTAAATGGAAATTAATTTCACTGGCTATTTTGCTGTCTGCCGTTCTTTTGATTGCCGGTTGTACTTCTGGCAATCAGCAGGGAGAAGAGGGTAAAAACGAACAAAAAGTTCATAGTGCCAAAGAGACTATTGTATTTGGAGATTTTGGCTGGGATAGCGCTTTAATTAACAACCGTATTGCGCAGTTTGTTATCGAGAATGGTTACGGTTATAAAACTGACGCAATTCCCGGTGAAACAATTCCTTTACTGCAGGGTTTGAGCAATGGTGATATCGACGTAGCAATGGAAGTATGGGTGCAAAATGCCCAGGAAGCGTACGACAAAGGAATTGAATCCGGTGATTTTATTGACCTTGGAACAAACTTTAACGACAACGTACAGGGATTTTATGTTCCTACTTATGTTATAAAAGGAGACCCGGAACGGGGTATAGAACCAATGGCTCCCGAATTAAAGGGTATAGAGGATTTGCCTAAGTACAAGGAATTGTTTAAAGACCCCGAAGATCCCAGCAAGGGCAGAATATACGGAGGTGTACCCGGTTGGGAGGCTGATAAAATACTTACGGATAAAATTAAAACTTACGGTTTAGACGAGTATTACAATTTATTCCGACCGGGTTCCGGCGCTTCACTTACATCTTCTCTGGTTTCAGCATATAAGAAAGGAGAACCATGGGTTGGTTATTACTGGACGCCGACATGGGTATTCGGTGTATGCGATTTAACACTGATTGAGGAACCGGAATATAACGAGGAATTATGGAATAATGGCTATGGATGCGCATTCCCATCCGTTGATGTTAATATTGTAATAAATAAAAATTTACCTGAAAGTGCGCCCGAAGTAGTGGAATTTTTAAGTAACTATAGCCTTACAAGTGAACAAATTAGCCAAATACTTGCTTACATGCAGGAAAATGAAGCGGGGGCGGAAGATGCTGCAAAGTGGTTTTTAAGAGAAAAACCGGAAATTTGGACGGGTTGGGTTAGTGAGAGTGTGGCGGAGAAAGTTCAACAAAACCTGTAGCGATAAAGTTTGCTCTTGAACTGGCAGTACAAGCCGTACGGCTCGTATTGTCAGTTCAATAATCTGTGCGAGGTGATTATGTAAACTAGATGAACAAATACCCGGATTTCTTACAATTTACAATAGCTCCAGCAATAAATTCTTTTGTTGATAAATTACTTAGCAAGTATGGACAGGTTTTTGATGGAATAACTTCGGCAATTACCTGGTTGCTGGTGCTTATCGAATCCTTTTTACTTTGGCTCCCCTGGTGGATTGTGTTAATTACCGTGGCTTATCTTGGCTGGAGGGTTACAAAATCACTGGTAACCGGTGCTGCCATGGCCGCAATGCTTGCCATTGTGGGCAGTTTCGGAATGTGGGACTTGATGATGCAAACTTTGGCCATTGTCGGCGGGGCGGTTATTATTTCCGTTGCCATTGGTATCCCCTTGGGGATTTTCATGGCTTCCAATGCCAAAGTAGATGCTATTCTGAAGCCGGTACTGGATGCCATGCAAACCATGCCGAGTTTTGTTTACCTGATCCCGGCATTAATGTTTTTCGGCTTGGGAAAAGTTCCCGGTATGTTTGCGACAATTATTTACGCGTTGCCGCCAGTTATTCGCCTTACAAACCTGGGTATTCGCCAGGTCCCCGAGGACGTGGTGGAAGCAGGCATAGCTTTTGGTGCTACAAAAATGCAACTATTATTCAAGGTGAAACTTCCACTGGCGTTACCTAGTATCATGTCGGGAGTCAACCAGACCACCATGATGGCTTTGGCCATGGTTGTAATAGCATCTATGATCGGTGCCCGCGGTTTAGGTGAGCAAGTACTGATAGCCATAAATAGAATTGATGTGGGGCGCGGTTTTGAAGCGGGAATTTGCATTGTATTCTTAGCCATTATAATTGACCGCATTCTTCAGGGGCTTGGTAAACAACGGAGGCCGGTGAGTAATGGCGACTAGTAACACACGGATTTTGTTTGCGGCCTGTTCTTTGATAAATGATTAGCTGAAACAGGAAAAAACCAGTGGGCATCCTTTATTACTCGCGATTTGGGGAACGATGCCGGCGTGGGAGCCTATGGGCAAGAGGTGCAAGTGTAGCCGTACCCCAAGTATTTCCGGGTGGAACATGGGAACTGTCATGAATAATTAGCTTGTTCGTTCCAGTGTTCTCCTAAGTGAATGATTTCGTCCACGACCCTGTCAATAATGAATCAAATTAGTATACGTTGTCGTTTCTGTGACTAACGATTATTAGCACGTCAATGTCTGATTCGTTATGAAGGCTGCCGGTTGATTTAGATCCCAAAGCACCGGAACGAATTCGGTGTTTATTTTTTTATTGTTGTTTAGCTCTCGGCGAGGAAACCTTAATTTGCCTTTTGTTCTTCCGCCAGCATCAAGATACGTGCCAGGGTGGCTTCACGCCTGGCATTTATGGCGTCAAAATCCATGTGCGGTGAGTAGTACTGCTCCATTTTATCGTGTTCCTGCTTGGCCTGGCGAATGAAAGAAACCGCTTGTTCCATGCACTGCCGGTACATGATGCGGGCAGTGGTTTTTTCTTCAAGATACTTCTCGTTAATTACCGGGTCTACACATTCCATGGTATCTATAACCACGTCACCCGGACGGGGGCGGAACCCGTGCGGTTCCACGGAATTGACAATGGCTGTATCCAGACCGGGTATCACCAGGTGTTCCACCAGGTCTGGTTCCAGTGCGCAGTGGTAAACCTCCACGTTGAAACCGCGCATCATGGCGGCATCCATTAGGCGTTGTACCAGAGTGTTTTTACCCGTGCCGTCGTCTCCTTCTATCACATATCTTTTTCCGACATGGTTGACAATGGTGTCTAGGTGGCTGACTGGTCCGTCCGGCGTGATGGCTGTGGCAAAAAGCCGCCTGGCCCTGGGATTACCGGTCTCGCGGTCCCTGCCCCCGAATATCTCATGCACCAGTTCCAGGACCTTGCGGTCGAATTTGCCCGTGTTGAAAGCGCCGGTTCCCGTGTAATATAACTTGACCTCATCCAGGAATATTTTGGCTGCGGCCAGGTAGGAGTAAGCGCGACCGAATAACCTGCTCATTTCCTTGTTGCTGGTGAGTATTTCTTTTTTGTTGGCGCGTAATCCCTGTTCGTTCCAGTAATCTCCCAGGTGAATGATTTCGTCAACGGCCCCGGGATTTTTAGGGTCAACTATGTGG
>CBETWA010000026.1:0-41709 GCA_965539975.1 uncultured bacterium
ATGTCCCCAACGTATAAGCTGTTGGTGCCGTCGGCGCGGGAGTTTTTAAACACAGTTTTGGTCGTTGCTTGTAATTATATTTTTATCCTCCCAATGGTGCCAATGTTATGGCGCATCACCTGTTTAAAAAAAGCGAGCCCGGAACAGGTATACCCATAACCAAGAGCATTTTCTGGGCAAGACTTTACAAAGGTGCGCCCGGCTTTTTTCCGCGGCGCGCTTTTACAAATTTACCGCAAAAGTGGTATTACGTAATTTCATAAAACCATAAAAAAAGATAGCTGTATCAATGGATACAGCGGAGAAAGGGAGAGGAGATTAGGTTATTGACAATTTGATTAACCTTATTGTATTAATGCGTGTTGCCTATGGGAATAGAAAACTCTTGAACGGTAAAAATTCAGGTGTAAACGGGTAAATATTTTACGAACCGGTTAATTCAGCTCTCCACGGCAGCGGAGGGCTTTTTGCTAGCCTGTATAAACAGGATTTCGACCTTTTAGTGGCGAAATTTTAAGTTTTAACGGAAGATTCAAACAATAACGGGTAGGAGGTCCCACAAATGCAAAACTTAATCGATAGATTCAAGGCCGGTGAAACAAGATCCCTGGCCCGCCTTATATCCCTGTTGGAAAACGAGGCTCCCGAACACGAAAACATTCTGAAAGAACTTTTCAAATACACCGGCAACGCGTATATTGTAGGGTTTACCGGGTCGCCGGGCGCGGGCAAAAGTTCCCTGGTGGACCAGGTGGTAAAAAACCTGCGCCAAGAGGGTAAAACCGCCGGTGTAATTGCCGTTGACCCTTCCAGCCCTTTCACCGGAGGCGCTTTGCTAGGAGACCGAATCAGAATGCAGGAACACGCCCTGGACAAGGGAGTTTTTATTCGCAGCATGGGTACCAGGGGCAGCCTTGGCGGCCTGGCCAAGACCACCAAGGACGTGGTCAAAGCCATGGATGCGTTCGGTTTTGACTGGGTAATAGTGGAAACCGTAGGTGTGGGCCAGGCGGAACTGGACATTATGCACGTGGCCGACACCACCATTGTGGTTTTAACTCCCGGTGCCGGGGACGCCATTCAAACTATAAAAGCCGGAATAATGGAAATAGCCGATGTTTTTGCCGTAAATAAAAGTGACCTGCCCGGGGCAGACAAAATCGCCGCCGATGTTGAACTTATGCTGGACCAGCAATGTATACACGACGGTTGGAGGCCAGTGGTGGTTAAAACCTGCAGCATAACCGGAGACGGCGTTCCGGAGCTATTGGAAGCAATTAAAAAACACAATAAATACATGGCGGGTAACAACATAATTCAACAAAAACGCCGCGAAAGATTGCGTTCCGAAACCCTGGAAATCGCCACCCACAAGTGGCGTCAAAAAGTTTACAGGCAACTTGAACTGCCCGGCCGGGTAAACGAATTGCTGGATAAGGTGGCTGACAGGCAAATTGACCCTTACACTGCCGCTTATGAAATTCTTGGCCATGTCACCAGCGAGGATAAGGGAAATAATTGATAACCAGTATGGAAATACTTTGCCTAATAAAGTATACTGGTAGAAAGTACTATTTAAAGTTAAAGGGGGAATAATAATGAAAGTCACCTTCCTGGGACATGCCTGTTTTTTGCTTCAGGGTGAATCAACGGTTTTAATCGATCCTTTTATTACCGGTAACCCTAACGCCAGCGTAGACCCCGGAGACATTAACGCCGATCTCATACTTGTTACCCACGGGCATTCCGACCACTTGGGTGATGCAGTAACCATAGCCAAAAATACCGGCGCCACCATTGTCTCGGTTTTCGAGGTGGCCAGTTACTGCGGCCAGTTCGGCGTCCAGACACACGCCATGCACATTGGCGGCAGCAACCGCTTCGGTCCTGTAAAAGTCAAGCTCACCCCGGCACTGCACGGAAGCGGCTTGCCCCGGGAGGACGGAACCATGCAGTACCTTGGCAATCCCTGCGGCTTCATTTTCACCCTGGACGGTAAAACAATATACCATGCGGGCGACACGGGATTATTTTCTGATATGGAATTAATCGGCAAGCGTCACCCCATCGACCTGGCATTACTGCCCATAGGCGACAACTTTACCATGGGACCGGAAGACGCCCTTGAAGCGGTAAAGCTCGTAAAACCCAACGTGGTCATCCCCATGCACTACAACACCTGGCCGCTGATTGCCCAGGACCCCGAAGAATTCAAACAGGACGTGGAAAGTGAAACCCCCGCCCGGATAATCATCTTACAACCCGGTGAAAGTTATGAACTCTGATATGACCGGCAACCCGGAACAAGTGCTTGATTACCTTTCGCAACTGCTGGAAGCAATGAAAAAAGCCGGCCCTGGGCCGGAAAACAACGAGTACCGCGCTTATTTACACGGCCAGGTTTACGGCGCGGCAACCGTATTGCGCATCATGTTTCCCGGTCCGGGCAACCTGGGGGAAAAAGCGGCTCTCATGCTGAGGCCGGTCATTACGGAACATGAATGCCGGTGCAGGCACTAAAACTGCGCCGGCAATAATTTTTCGCCGGGTACATAAATGTCTTCAAGATCCTGCACGCCACCGGGGTTCACCAGCTTGCCGCTGCGGATTATTACCGGTTTCCGGTTTATATAAGCGGGCATTATCCGGAAAATCACCCCGGAAAAACCGCCTGGCTCCTCCAGGCCGGGAGGAAACTCGCGAGATTTATTATCCGGCCGGCCTGCACTGGCGCCGGGTGTTTCACTTACATAAACGTATTTTACCGTCTCCTTTTTCAAAATCGTGGCAGCCCGGCTTGGTCCGGGTATATTTGAATGTTGATCTTTTGGATAACCGCCGTCGTATTCGATCCTTTCACCGGAGTCTTCAATACCGGTTACAACCGCGTTAATTTTACGGCGGGCTGACGCGGTAAAGAATCCATCACGCCCGGAAAACTCCACCCGGTGCCCGTTTCGCGCGTATCCCGCTGCAATGCACAATTCTTTCTGGACCAGGACCCCTCGCGCCGGGTCTTTTAACCCCTCAATCCTTTTTTCCAGCCCGTCGCTACCCGCCAGGATCATCAGATCACCGGCAATCACGGCAGCATGCATGGAACTTAAACCCACATCATTACCACCCTTTATTCCCGCCAGGGCCAGTTCCTCCCTGGCCCTGTACCAGTAATACGCCACCGGTGACACCCCACAAGAAGAAAAATCAATACCGCGGCCAAAACTTGCGCCTCCGTTACCATGAGCTTTAATCTGCTTGATAATTTTCTTCAACCACGCAGCGCCCATTTTTTCTTCCAGGTAATCAATGCCCCGGAATACATCTATGTAACGTTCCTCCATGTTCATCATCTCCGCAAGGATATTTTGCCCGCCATTTCGCAGGAAGGATAAACCGGTTTTTTGCCAGAATAATGTTTTTAAAAAGGAGGCTGCCCGCCTATGCAAACCCTGGTTATTGTCGCTTTAGTTTTCGCGCTGGCTGTTTCAATTTTCGCCGTGCAAAACTCCACGCCGGTGGATATTAAAATACTCGCCTGGTCTTTTTCGGATATCTCACTGGTGGTAATTATTCTGGGCGCGTTCAGCGCAGGGGTGCTGTTAACAATTTTACTAAATGCCGTCAGAAACTTTAAGCAAATGTTGCAGGTTAAAGACCTGGAAAATAAAAACCGGGTTTTAAACGAGGAAAAACAGCGCTTGCTTGACGAGATAACCAGGCTCAAAACCGCCCGGCAACAAGATCACCAAACCGGGCATACCAGGAAGTGATGGTATTGGAGTATATCTCTTGCGATCTTGAGACCACCGGAATTAACCCGGAAAAAGATAAAATTATTGAAATAGCCATGCTCAGGGTGGTAGAGGGTGAAGTTGTTGAAACATTCAGCACACTTATCAACCCCCGTTGCCGGGTGCCACTCAAGATTAAACGGCTTACCGGCATTGAAGACCAGGAATTGGACCAAAGCCCCACCCTGGACCAAGTAATGCCAAAACTGCAAAATTTCATGATCCCGCTGCCCCTGGTTGGTCACAACATAGAATTCGACAGGTCTTTCCTGGAAGCACACCTGGGCCCGCTTCCGTTCACTTATTGCCTGGACACCCTGGAACTGGCGCGACTGGTCATTCCAAACGCATCCGGGCACAGCCTTGCCAGACTGGCAAGTCAACTGGGGCTGGCTGCGCGGAAAAACCACCGTGCCCTGGACGACGCCCTTACCGCGGTGAAATTATTTAATGCCTTATTACACAAGCTGGAGTCATTGCAACTGGATGTTTTATTGAAACTGTTGCCACTTTTAAAACACGCCCGGACACCGTGGGCGAAAATAATCGAAGATACGATCAAAAAAAGAATAAAAGATCTAAATGACATACAGGTATCGGGCAAGTTTCCTCTCAAAGAGCCGGCCCCCGTCCCGAAAGCATCCCGCATTTTGTTAAACAACCAGGATGACGAAGATAATTACTCGGTGGAAAAATTGCTTGGACCGGAAAGCCCGCTGGCAAAAAAGTTGCCCGGCTACGAGTACCGGGCTGAACAAGTAAAAATGGCCGCCGCCGTAAGCAAAACCCTGGCAGAGAAGAAAATTTTGCTGGTGGAAGCCGGCACGGGAACCGGAAAATCACTGGCCTACCTGCTGCCCGCGCTGGTGTGGTCGCTCCGGAACGGCCAGCAGGCCGTGGTGGCCACCAATACCATCAACCTGCAGGAACAGCTGTGGCATAAAGACATTCCACTTTTACAAAAACTGGTGGATTTGCCCGTGCGGGCATCTATTCTAAAAGGACGCGCCAACTACCTTTGCCTGCGCCGGTTTTTCCACCTGGTTGATAACCTGTCTTCCCTGACACCGGTGGAAGCAATGCTGGCCGCCAGGATTCTTGTCTGGCTGCAAACCACGGACACCGGTGACAAGGCGGAATTAAACCTGTACGGGCAGGATAACGACACGTGGTTGTTATTATGTTCCGAAAGCGAATCCTGCTTCGGGGGCGGGTGCCGCTGGCACAACCGCTATTGTTTTGTCTCGCGGGCCAGGCGGAGCGCTGAAAATTCACACATCCTGATCATCAATCACGCGCTGCTGTTCACCGACATGACTTCTGAAGTAAAGATTCTACCCGAGCACGGCGTGCTGGTCATCGATGAAGCACACCACCTTGAAGACAACGCCACGATGCACCTGGGGAAAAGAGTATCTCGCTCGGAAATTGCCCAGTGGTTGTCCGTGGCCGGCAAGACCATTAAAAAGTTGAGGGAAACAGCGCCGCCACGTGACGGGAAACAGTGGGAATCCGCCCTTGACAACGCCGAAAAAGCCCGGCGGGAATTAAGAGATCATTACGACACCTTTTTTGCTTGCCTGGCGGGAATCCTGCGCCGGGAACCGCATCACGGTTTCGTGCAAAACAAGGTGCGCCTGCATACCGGACAAGACCCCTTGGACAAGGTGCGTTCCGAATACAGTAACTTCCTGTACCGGATGCACAGCTTCCTGGACGCTTTGAAAGCCGTAGCAGAGTTACTGGAAACATGGATCGCCGGCGGGGAACCCTGGGATGAAGTGCTCCAGGACGTGTATTCCCTGTCCGGCCGGGGCGGCGATTACCTTGCCAACCTGGCTTTTATCCTGGAAAGCCCGGATGAAAATTACGTTTGCTGGGTGGAATTCTTCAACGCGCCAAGCAATGGATATGTTAATTGCGTCCTGCACGCCACGCCCATCGACGTCAGCACCATCCTGCACGAGCAGCTGTTTGATACTTCACGGGCCATTGTACTGACATCGGCGACCCTAACGGTGAACGGTAGTTTTGAACACTTTATGAGCAGGTGCGGTTTGAATCTTCCCCCAAAAGACGCGGTTACCACGGGAATCATGGAATCCCCCTTCGATTACGAGCGCCAGTGCCTGCTTTGCGTTGCAGAAAACTTGCCCCTGCTGAACGATTCCAACGCGGAAGATTACCTTGACGTCCTGGTGGAAACCATATACTCCCTGGCCCTGGAGACCGGGGGCCGAACCCTGGTGTTATTTACATCGCACAAATTATTGCGCGATGTTTACCTGCGCTGCCGCCCGTTGTTCGAGGAAGAAGGCATATGCCTTTTAGGTCACAACCTAGACGGGGGTCGTTCAAAATTAATTGAAGAGTTCACCCGCGACAAGCGCAGCGTGTTATTCGGCACCTCCAGTTTCTGGGAAGGGGTGGATATTCCCGGCGACTCCCTGGTCAGCGTAATCATGGTAAAATTACCCTTTGCACCACCAGACGACCCGGTCCTGGCTGCCAGGCAGGAAATCATTGCTCGGCAGGGGCGAAATTCTTTTTACGGGCTGAGCCTGCCCCAAGCGGTGATACGCTTCAAGCAGGGCTTTGGCAGGTTAATCCGGAGCAAGCGCGATCACGGCGCGGTGGTAATACTGGACAAAAGAATCATAGAAAAACGATACGGTAAAGTATTCCTGCAATCTCTCCCGTTAAAATCGCACTTGCGGGGTGAAGTATCATTAATCAGGAAAAAATTGGCCGGCTGGATACAGTCATAAAAACAGATTCGGGCGTATATAATGGGCACACTAGCGTGGCGGGGGAAATAATATATTATTAAGAATGACAATCACCGGAGGAGAGTGAAAGCGTTGCGGGTTTATTTCGTGCGGCTTCCTTCTTTTTTACGCAACTGGTTGCTTAGGGTGTGGAAGTAAACTGTGTGGGGGCGGGCTATAACCACAGGCTCGCTCCCTAATTTTATCCAAGCCGGTTTTACTCTTTAAACCAGCCAGGGATTTTATTTATAAAAACACCGGCAAACAATGGCCGGTGTTTCTTTTGGCGCATATTATAGGTCAACGGGGGTGAAAATCATGCTCACCAAAGCAGGTTTCCGGCTGTACGCCGGAATTGTACTCCTGTTGGCCGGGGCGGCGCTGCTGGGGATATCTTTTTTCATTTAAGCACACAGGGGGACGGTTAGTGTGAAAGTCTCCTTGCTGTTCACAAATAATGGCCGGCAATTTGGGCTGCAAAGGATTTCAAATCAGCCAGGTTGCCGGTTATGATGTCGTACACGATCCCCCGATCCAGTTGTAAGTAATCATGTACCAAAATATTTCTAAAAGAAGCCATATCAGCTAACCTTTCACCCAGCTCAGGAGAGATAACCTTGTTTTCCTGCAGGACGACAAATACATCTCGATTACTGGTGGGTTTCCTGTATCTCATATCGGATATAAGATGATTACCTATATCAATGGCACATTCAATGGCGAGATGCAAAAATCTTTCCCCGGCTCCGTAAAGATACGGGTCCTGAATATAACGATTTTTTTCATGATTTTTGATAGTTTCCAGAAAATCCACGTATTCCTTCAGCTTGTCCATTCTACTCATCAATACATCTCTATTTACCACCTGCATCACCTCCAAAATATGTGCCTCTGTTCAGGTGCTCCAGCATTGCTTTGTTGTAAATTTCCGAGTAATAGCGAAAATCAAAGTATTCCCGTAAAGCCAAGGATTCGAACGCTCCTCTTTGAGTACTGTCCTTCAGTACAATACCTTCACAAATAACTTGGTATTTAAGCAAAGGTGACGCTTTGCCCAAAGATACAACATCTACTTTATTCCGTAAAAACTTTTCTCCCTCATCGATGAGCCTACCCAAGATCAGCAGTTCTTCCCGCTCTTCATACTTTTGTTTGAATAATAGAGCAAGATCTATATCGCTTTCATTATGACCGGTTCCTTTAGCGATAGAACCAAACAAGTAAGCCAGTTCAAGTGGATAGACTTCATCAATGGATTGAATAAACGCAAGCAACCTGTCTTTAAACGGTAATCTATCCATACTTTCCACCTTCACCATGTTATTTACTTTTCCGAACTAAATTGACCTGTTCATTGTATCATTTATTGTCTTAAATTTCCAGCCAAAATTAATTAGGAACACAGGAACAAGGAACCTAACTTCAACACAACAATGCGAACATCACGTTCGCTCGCCCGGTTTCGTAACCTTGCTGCGCCGGGTGCCGTTACCGGCGCTCCCGCAAATCGCTCGACCGGAACAGGTATACCCACATATATTTTCATCTTTCTGCTGGTGCCGCAACGCGGCATGGGGGTCTACCTGGAAAAGCCCACTCCCAGCACGCCTCCCGCCGCCCCGGCCAGCAGAGACAAGCCACCTTTGGCGAACATGTTTCCGGCCACGGCCTTAAAATCGAAAAACACCACAGCAATCAACCACCCCAGGAGCAAAAACAAAACCGCCACCACCACACCGTGCAGCAAACCTTTAACACCGGCAACCCGGGCAGCTATAAAACTTCCTATGACTATGCTGGTAAAAAACAAAACCGTTGCCGTAGCAGGAAGTGTTTTTTCGGACAAATTTGTTAACTGGTAAACCACACCAAGTAGCGCACTGCCAAGTATGGTTAATACCAGCGCGGCCAGAACGCCCCTGAGAACCGCTGAAACATTAAGCACAGGGTAAACCATTCTTTCATCCTTTAGCACCACCTGCCGCACCTCCCGCACTATCATAATCCTATGTGATGATCTTATGTGGGCAGTCTATGAATATTCCATGCCACCCAAAATTTTACGAGCGGAATGAACCCGCCCGTAAGAACAGCTAGAGTACAAATTGTTTCAATTACCTGTAGCTAATTTTTACTTTCACTGGTAACCGGCTTACCCTCGCGGTCGGATTCCTGCCTACCGTCAACATTCACCATGGTTGCGGAACCGGTAGGTTCGGCAACAAAATTATCCCCCCGGGGCATGCTTTTTTTCCGCCTGTCCCTAGCACACATATAATCACCTCCGTCTGGTTTTTTATTTTTCCCGGATCGTCAAAAGATTTGCTCCATAATGTCCAAGTGTGGCTACATAAATACAGTTTATGCAACCTGGTGTCTTAACACCGGTTTTATTGTCTATAAATTTATGGCTTTAATGGAAGGAAATGGATTGGAGTGGGTGGAATAACCACTGGTGACCATATCTATTGTAAACCAGCAAAAGAGGTGGTAACATGGGAGGAGTCGCCAGAAAGCTTAAAGGTTTAAACGGCCCGGCTAGGCTTTTATACGGTTTGGCATTGCTTTTGGAGATAACCGGTTCATCAAACGCAGCTCTTTATTTATTCAAAAAAGCCATTCAAAAAGCGCCGAAAAACAGGTGGTTACACATGCACACCAGCCGCTTGTTCCTTAAAAAAGGCCAGGTTGACATGGCGCTGGCGCACTGGAAAAAAGCGGCCGGGCCGGGTGACATGGGATGCTTCATATACTGGCTGAGTAAATCAATCCGCATGCCTTTACAAGAAAAAGCAACTCGGTTCGATTTGGTTTCACCAGTACTCAATGAAGAGCCGCGTGAAGTTGCCGCCGGCTGGCAAGGGGACGGAAAACAGAAAGAACAAGTTCCGGGCGATACAGGCCTGGAGCTGCTGGAAAAAGGAAAAGTTAATGAAGCCCTGGAGTTTTTTTTCAAAGAACTGCAAAGTGAAAAATCGGACCCGGTATTGTTATTCAACACCGGCCTGGCACTCAGCAAGCTGGGAAAACACGACCAAGCGCTGTTCTACTACGAGAAGGCCCAAGGGCTGGGAATGAACAACCTGGAATTGTTAAACAGCAAGGGTTATAGTTTGTTCAACCTGGGCAGGTTCGAGGAGGCGCAGACATGTTACGAGCTTGCCAGGAGTATGGCGCCGGGCGATTATACAATAATAAACAACCTGGCGGCATGCTACATTAAAACCGGCCAGCGCGACATAGCCCAGCAATATTTTCACGCCGCTGCCCAAAACAACAACGTGGATGCGCTTACCATCAACAACCTGGCCATGTGTCTTGAAACATGTGGCCAAACAGAAGAAGCCATTCACTATTTTGACCGGTCACTGGAACTGTGTGCCAATGGGCACGAAAAAAATATTGTTTTAATAAACAAGGTAAATTGTTTGGCCAGGTTGATGAGATATAAGGATGCCCTCGACGCTTGCGAGCAAATGGCCTGCGGCTGCCAAAACGAATTCGAGCTTTGGGCCCTCCGGGCAGAACTGCTAAACGAACTGGGGCGTACGGCGGAAGCCGCAGATTGTTTTCGCAAGGCTCTAGGTCTTACAGGTTAAAGATCCGGCCGGTTTCAAATATTGTGCTTTGGACCCCCGGGTCTTTTTTTATGCCCGAATGGCAGGACGAAGGCGGAAAAACGGCGAAATATAAAAAATTTGAGTAATTAATTGCGAAATTACTAAACCGGTAAAAAATTTTAAAGTGTTTTTGCACATATCATAATACCACTTGCAAATACTGGAGGGAGAGGACGCACGTGATTGACCATGATAAAATAGAAAAGGCTGTATATATGATCCTCGAAGCCATTGGGGAAGACCCCCAGCGGGAGGGACTTCGGGACACCCCTGCGCGGGTTGCCCGCATGTACAGCGAAATTTTCTGCGGGCTCTGGGAAGATCCGGAACAGCACTTGCAAATGATCTTTACCGAAGAACACGAAGAGATGGTTTTGGTAAAGGATATCCCCATATACTCCATGTGCGAACACCACCTGCTTCCTTTTTACGGGCACGCCCATGTAGCCTATATTCCACGCAAGGAAAAAGTAACCGGCCTTTCCAAGCTGGCCCGGGTGGTGGAGGGCTTTTGCAAAAGGCCTCAACTGCAGGAAAGACTGACCACGCAAATAGCCGACACCATAATGAAAAAACTCAACCCCCACGGCGTGCTGGTGGTCATTGAAGCCGAGCACATGTGCATGACCCTGCGCGGTGTGCGCAAGCCGGGTTCCAAAACCGTAACGTCAGCGGTACGGGGGCAGTTTGAACGCAGCGAAGCCACCCGGGCGGAGGCCTTCGCGCTGATCAGAAAATAATTTGGGAGGGACTTTACTTGCAGCGTGAGGGAACCAGCCAGGAAAAACCGGTATTGATTGCCATCAAGTCTTTTTCTATGCACGACGAAATGTACAAAGTGGTTGACTTTCTAAACAAGAGCCTTAAAGACAAAAACCTGATGTTCGGTATGACTAAAAATAGTGAAGATAATACTTTAACCATATCCATATATGAAACCTGATCTTTCAATTGGAGGACACAAAATGCGCATATTGCTCAGTAACGACGATGGAATACTTGCACCCGGCCTGCTGGAGTTAAAAAAAGCATTGAATCACCTGGGGGAAATTCACGTGGTGGCGCCGGAAAAAGAAAGAAGCGGAACAGGGCACGGCATAACGGCGCACAAACCCCTCAGGCCCAAGCAAGTACAACTGGGGGACGGCTCCATTGGGTGGTCCGTCAACGGAACTCCAGCGGATTGCGTCAAGCTGGCCATAGACGCCCTGTTGCCGGCGCAGCCCGACGTGGTTGTCTCGGGCATCAACAGGGGACCCAACCTGGGCACCGACGTACTCTACTCGGGTACGGTTTCCGCGGCAATCGAGGGCACGATAAACGGTATTCCTTCCATTGCCGTGTCGCTGGCGTCGTACGAATACGAAAATTTTAAAGAAGCCGCCGCCTTTGTGGCCCGGATATTACCGCTGCTGTCGCCCGGCGAAAAACGGACATCAAAATTTACTTTAATCAACGTAAACGTGCCGCCCGGTTCACCCCGGGGAATCAAGATCACCCGCCTGGGTACCCGCCGGTATGTAAATGTGTTCCACAAGCGCATCGACCCCCGCGGAGGGGTTTATTACTGGATGGCCGGCGAGCCCGAGGATTCCGCGCCCGAAAACCCGGTGGTAGACGCGGATGTCGACTGGGATGCGGTTAAAAACGGTTTTGTTTCCATAACACCATTACACTTCGATTTGACGGATTACAAGGTCATTCCCGGAATACAAAAACTACTGCCCCTCATTGACAAGCAATAACGGGATGCGCGGAAATTCAAATGCGCTTGAATGAAAACAGCGACTTGAATTTTTCCTTGTCTTGCTCGTCAAACCCGCCACCAAGCGTCATAACAAACAGGTAAACCAAACCGCCCGAAAAAAGGCAGGTTATGAGCAAAGGGGCACCATCCAGCCCGTATGCCAATCCAAACACCTTGATAACCAGAACCGCGCCGTACATTATAACAGATGAAACAAGCGGCGCCAGGATTTGTTCCCTGAAACCGGGCGTGTAACCGGTAAGCTCGCCCAGGTCCCTTAAATTCAACGTGGCCATCACCACGTAACTCACCGCCACTGCCAGGGCAGTCCCCTGTATCCCAAGGTGAGGGTTTCCCGTTAACCAGTAAATTCCCGCCAAACAAACCACGGAAGAAATAACCAGGTTTTTAAAAGGTATGTCAGCCCTTCCCAGCCCCTGAATAATTCCCGTGGTGGTTTGCTGCAGGTACAGGAACAGGCCCGCCGGTGCCATCAGGCGCAGCATGTCCCCGGCCTGGGGATAACCGAACAAAACCCCGCACAGTTCATTGCCAAGCAAGATAAACAAAAACACCGCCGGCATCCCAGCCTGGATGGTCAGCCGCACAGAATCATTCATCCTGGCCCTGACAAGACGCGAATTGTTCAGGGCCACGGCATCGGAAATGGCCGGCACCAGCGCGGTAGCCAGCGCCATGGTTATAACCCCCGGAATAAAAAGAAGCGCCTCCGCAATACCTATAAACTGCCCGTAAAGCGCGGTGGCCTGGGCCACCGAGTGACCCGCTGCTTGCAGGCGGTGCGGAATTAATACCGCTTGCAGGGACATCAAAGCCGTGGCCGAAAACCTGGTTAACGTAACCGGTACGGCCATATCCAGCACCCTTTTTACAAGCTGCCCCAACCCGGTACCCGGCAGCGGGGGAAAAGGGGACGCACCGTGCACCGGAGGCTTGTCCCGGCAGTAAATACGCAACATCAATATTAAGCCGGCCATCTCCCCCATCACCACACCCGCCGAAAGACCGGCGGCGGCGTATTCAATACCCCGGGGCAGTAAAAAATAAGCAAAAGATAGCCCGGCTGTCACCCGCACCAGCTGTTCCAGGGTCTGGGTGACAGCGGTGGGGGTCATTTGCTGCAAGCCCTGGAAAAACCCCCTGAAGGCAGAACAAAGGGAAACAATGCCTATCCCGGGGATCAAACATATAAAACTGTAATACGCGGCCGGATTCGGGAAAACATACTGTTTTAGTAGCGGCGCGCCCGCAATCATTAATGAAGTAAAAAAAACACTGCTACAAGCCAGCATTACAATGGCCAGTTTCAATATCCTATACGTGCCCCGTATATTGTTCCGGGCCATTTCCTCGGCAACAAGCTTAGCCACGGCCAGCGGAATCCCGGCGGTGGCTAGAACCAGCACCATAAGGTACACGGGGAATACGATATTGAAAAGCCCGACCCCCTCGGGCCCGATGGTACGAATCAGGGCCACCTGATAAAAAAAACCCAGTAACCGGTTAACCAGCCCGGCCGCCAGCAAAACCAGCGCTCCTTGTAAAAACGAATGTGCAGCCATATATTACCACCTGCCTCAAAACTAGCATATGCGCACTGGCAGGCCAATTTCACTAAGAAAAATAAAAAATCACAATAAAAATTTAAGATAACAAGGAATTCGAAAAGCAAGTGTAGAAAATAAGAATTCCAGGTAAAAACCCGTTTCCTGGCGGCCAAATAGCCCATCGGGTTATTTTTATGTTTACTCCCAATTTTGGCCGGATTTGGTTGCCGGTAAGTATAGAATAAGGGTTGAAAGGAAACCATTATTTACAAAAGGAGGCAAACAGGTTGAAGAACTATAATACCGAGCAAATCCGCAATATCGGCTTTTTTGGCCATGGCGGAGTGGGTAAAACATCCCTGGTGGAAGCCATGCTTTTCAACACCGGGGTAATTAACAGAATGGGCCGCGTTGAAGACGGCACCACCGTTGCCGATTACCACCCGGAGGAAGCTCAAAGGCAATCAACAGTACACACCAGCCTGGTACCGGTGGAAGTGGACGGCGTAAAACTGAACATTTTAGACACCCCGGGTTTTTCTGATTTTATCGGTGAAGTAAGAGGTGCCCTGCGCGTGGTTGATGCCGGGCTGTTCGTGTTTTCCGCGGTGGACGGCGTTCAGGTACAGCACGAGCTTATCTGGAAGTCCACTCAAAAGCAAAATCTGCCCAAAATGGTGTTTATTAACAAAATGGACCGGGAGAACGCCAGTTTCGCAAAACTGATGGACGGGCTGAAGGAAAAGTTTAACGCCAATTTTGTACCTGTTAATTTCCCAATCGGTGATGGACTGGATTTCAAAGGCGTTGTCGATGTGCTGTACCAAAAAGCATTTGAGTTCGATAACAAAGGCAAGCCCAAGGAAATACCCGTTCCCGGCGAGCTGGAGGGCCAGCTGGCCGAATACAGGGAAAAACTGGTGGAAGCAGCCGCGGAAGGCGATGACGACCTGACCATGAAATACCTGGAGGGGGAAGAACTGACCCCGGACGAGATACTGGACGGCCTGCGGAAGAGCATTACCGCGGTTAAAGCCGTGCCGGTAATGTGCGGCTCGGCAACCAAAAACATGGGTATTTCCGACCTGACCGCCTTCCTGGCCGGCTACATGCCCGCACCGCGCTGCGAAGACGGCCCACTGGCAGCGCTGGTGTTCAAAACACTGGCTGACCCTTACGTTGGTCGCATGAACTTCCTGCGGGTTTTCCGCGGGACCCTGAAATCAGATTCCGCGGTTTACAACTCTAACCGCGAAAAATCGGAAAGAATAGGTCAAGTGCTGTTCGTAAGAGGTAAGCAATCCGAAGCAACCACGCAGGTAAACTGCGGCGATATGGCGGTGGTTGTAAAACTGGCTGAAACAAGTTCCGGCGACACCTTGTGCGACAAGGACAATAAGGTGCAACTGGAAGGTATAGATTTCCCGGTGCCGAACTATACGGTGGCCATTGCGCCTAAAAGTAAAAACGACGAAGACAAGCTGGGCGACGCAGTGTTCAAATTACTGGAAGAAGACCCGTCCCTACAAGTGCAGAAGAACACTGAAACCAGGCAAACCTTGCTTATCGGCATGGGCGAAGCTCACGTCAATATCATGGTCAACAACCTCAAGCGTCGTTTCGGCGTGGACGTGGTGATAGAAGAACCCAAGGTGCCGTATCGCGAAAGCATACGCGGCAAGGCGGAAGTGGAAGGCAAGCACAAGAAACAAACCGGCGGCCGCGGCCAGTACGGGCACGTTTGGATCCGTTTCGAACCGCTGCCGGAAGGTGATTTCGAGTTCCACGAGGAAGTTTTCGGTGGCGCCGTGCCAAAGAACTACTTCCCTGCGGTGGAGAAGGGCTTGCGTGAAGCCATGCAGGAAGGCGTTCTGGCGGGCTACCCAACGGTTGGCATCAAGGCCACTTTGTACGACGGCTCCTACCACAGCGTTGACTCTTCGGAAATGGCCTTTAAAATAGCGGCTTCCCTGGCGTTTAAAAAGGCCGTACCGCAGGCCAAGCCAGTGCTGCTGGAACCCATTATGTATGTGGAAGTGACGGTGCCCGACGAATTCATGGGGGACATTATCGGCGACTTCAACACCAAGCGCGGGCGCGTGCTGGGCACGGACCAGATGGAAGACGGCACCGTTATCAAAGCGCATGTGCCACTGGCGGAAATGTTCAAGTACGCCAACGATCTCAAGTCCATGACCCAGGGCCGGGGCCAGTTCAAAATGGAATTCTACAGTTACGAAGAGGTTCCCGCCAACCTGGCCGAAAAGATTATTCAAAAAGCCAAGGCCGATGCCGAAGCGGAAAAATAAAAGATTGCGTGCTAACCAGGCAAGCCTCTTCCGGAATAATCGAAGAGGCTTGCTTGCTGTTAAAACGGGTTTGGCGGGATAAAAATTTTAGACAATATACAGGAAAAAAGAATTTTTGGTCGAATTTACCTGTAAACTTTATTACAGGGCGGTAGCAACATGGAACTGATTATTACCGGAGCAATAATAGGTGTAACCTGCGTGTTAATCGGCGCGCTCATCGTTTCTTTCAACGAAAACCAGAAAAAAAAGGCCTTTCTCCAACAAATCATTACCAGAGCCATCGTCGAATTAAATGAAAACAAAGATATGCTGAAACAACTGCAGTCATACTTGAAGCCGGGTGGCGAAGTAATTGAAAAAATTGAGGAGAGTAAAAAGCTTGCCAAGTTGCTGGAATCCAATTCCTTCAACTTTAAGTATGATGAATTGAACCAGTTAAAGCTGTCCGGTGACTTTACCGTTTTTGTGGACGTCAAAGTCAGCGTAATGGTCAGTAACGTCCTGACAAGGCTCAAGTACATAAATCAAACCCTGTTGAAAAACAAGACCATGGCGTCATTTTCAACCGATGAATACAAAACAATTTACCACACACACGATATGGTCAAGGAACTGATAGACGTGCTGACTGGTGAATTGGACAAAATTAAAAGATAATTATTCAACAACACAAAATGCTTTGCCACAAATTTTTAGAAATAGAGGAAAAAGATGAAACCTGGTGAATTATTTGAGCCAGGTTTTTTTATGCCAAGGAGGACGCCGTATATGCCCGGGTCTGCCGCTAATTCTCTCAAGCAAAAATCTTGCGCCCGGCCCGCATCTATGCTATACTAGTGTATGTCCAAAAAAACGGGGCTATAGCTCAGCGGGAGAGCGCTTGACTCACATTCAAGAGGTCGCTGGTTCGAAACCAGCTAGCCCCACCATAAAGAACTCAGTAACCACGGGGCTTTCAACCGCACCGTGGTTTTTATTATACACCGCCAAAACAACTACCATTCTGTAGCCGGTAAAACAGAGTTTATATTGCTTTGAATAAGTTTACCCGCCCGTGAGATATTATGGTTAACAGTACTATAATTTCTTAACAAGGCGGGTTGTTTTTTTCATGAAAAGAATCAAATGTTTCTTTGAAGAGTGCCGTTATAATACCAACATGAAGTGTAACGCCCCTAAGGTAAGCGCCAAGCTTGGCGGCGGCAAAAACTTTCGCCACGCCGAACGCGTTTTCTGCGGCTTTTTTCGCCCCGTCCCCTGAACAACCATGCCGGCCCTGCAACACAGGAGAATAAATGAAAGTCTCCATTTATCCCTGTACTTTCACACTAACCAGCCCCCCTTAAAGGCACAATTTGTTGTAACGAACAAAAACCTGCACAAAAATTGGTTTACCCACCGGGCATCCCCGCTTAAGGCGCATTACCCAATTGACGATTAAATTTAATGATGATATTTTTAAAAGCACCTATTCGGTTAGACAATAACTCTATTGGTGAAGAATGGCAAACCAAAATATATTTTGCAGGATATTAATATAAATTGTAGAAATATAAATTAGTTTTTCTATTTATTTCTTTAACAACGGGGTGATCACTTGGCGGATTCGGAAACCGCTGTTACTCTTATAATTACCGACGACAAGCTTAAGGCATTTGTAACGGTAAGGGACGAAAGCCTTGTAAGCGAAAGCCTCCTGGATCGCTTGATTAAAGAAAAAGACGTAAAATTCGGCATAGATCGCGGTGCCCTGAACGACTTAATCCAGAACCCCCGTAAAGGCACTTTCATAATTGCCCAAGGCAGGCCGCCCAAGGAAGGTAAAGACGGTTACATGCAGTACCTTTTCACCAGCCGCCCCGCCCGGAAAGAGCAAACCGAAGAGAACGTGGATTTCAGAGAAATATTTGACGTTCCATCGGTAAATGCAAATACCATTTTGGCAATATACCACCCGGCGGTAAAAGGCGAAGACGGTATTGGCGTAACCGGGCAGCCCTTGCCCGCCCGGCCCGTTGTTGAACTGGCGGTCCGGGCCGGGAAGGGGGCATCTCTTTCCCGGGACGGCTTGTTCGTCACCAGCACCACAAACGGGCGCCCGTGGGTAAAAAAACAGGGGCGCAACGTTACCGTTGGCGTAGACCCCGTTTACCAGCACGATGGTGACGTGGACATAAAATCCGGTAACTTGCGGTTCAACGGCGACGTGGTAATAACCGGCAATGTAACCGAAAACATGATTGTTGAAGTCAGCGGCAACTTAAGGGTTATGGGGTTTGTTTCCCGCGCCATTGTAAATGTGGGAGGCAACCTGGATATATTAAGAGTGGTGACAGCCAGTAAAATCAACGCCGGGGGAACCACGGCGTCATACAATAAAATTGAAAACAAACTGCGCGAAATACAAAAAGCCGTGTCCGGTATTGACGCCAAGGCCCGCGTGCTTATGAATAACCTGGCCCGGCGCAAGCAAAAAGTTCAATTCGGGCAAGTGTTAATTACCCTGCTGGACAGGCAGTACAGCGGCTTCGGTAAACAAGTAAAAGAATTCGAAGCGCTGGTTAAAGGGCATGGTTCAAACGCACCGGCTGAATTTAACAAGCTAATTAAAGCGCTGTCAACAATGTGCGGGATCAAAGCCATGTCACTGACCAGCCTTAAGGATGTCCAACAAAGCATAGCGGAATCCCTTGCTTTTTTGGAATCGTTAAACAAGGAACCATCAAACATAGTTGCCAACAGTGTCTGGAATTCCGAAATCCACGCCACCGGGGACGTTAAAATAACCGGCCAGGGGTCTTTCAACTCCATCGTAACTTCCCTTGGTGCCGTTGAAATAATGGGCGTGTTCCGGGGAGGGGAAATATACGCCCGCAAAGGTATTCGGGCCAGAGAAATAGGCGGTCCGATGGGTGTAAAAACAATAGCCAAAACCCAAGAAGGAAGCATGATCAAAGCATCCCGGGTTTACAACGGCACGGTACTTCAAATAGGCCACCGTATACATACGGTTAAGAGAGACGAAAATATGGTTCTTGCCAGGTTAGACGAGCATGGCGATATCGTGTTGCACTAAATTCCCACTGCCATGTACACCATCACCGGTAGTATCACCCTGGAGGACTTTATTACATGCAAAGGCGTAAACGTGTCAAAAAGGTGAAAGATAGAAGCGAGCGCTGGCTCATCACATACGCCGACATGATCACCTTGCTGATGATTTTTTTCATCGTCATGTACTCCCTAAGCAAGGTGGACGTAGCCAAGTTCAAAACCCTGGCCGAGTCGCTGGCAACGGTTTTCGGCGCAGGGGGGATGGTGCTGGAAAGCCCGGGGCCGTCCGTGATCCCCGGCAGCTCGCCGGAGCAAATTAGAGAGATAACCGAAAGAGCCCAAATGGAAAAATTAAGACAAGAACTGGAGCAGTACATCCAGGAAAGCGGGTTACAAGCCAATGTATCCGTAACCACGGAAGAACGCGGTATTGTCTTGAGTTTCCAGGACAACGTGCTATTCGAGCTGGGTTCAGACAGGCTGACCGACCAGGCCAAGCAAATACTGGACAAGGTGGCGCCCATTTTGGCCAGTACACCCAATTACATACGAATTGAAGGACATACCGACAATTTGCCCATTAACACCGCCAGGTTCCCCTCGAACTGGGAACTGTCCGCGGCCCGGGCAACCAACGTGGTACGCGAGCTAATTAACAATCACGGGTTCACACCCCAAAAATTATCCGCCACGGCATACGGCGAATACCGCCCGCGCGCTCCCAACAACAACGACGCCAACCGCCAGTTGAATCGCAGGGTGGACCTGATCATCCTGCGCAGCAAGTTCTCCGAAGCAGAACCGCAGCCCGCAAACAAAAACACCGGAGAGGCGGCAAGCGGTACCGGGGAGAATTCCATTCAAGAGACCGGTAGTTCTTCTTACAACTAAACTTTCTACTTACTGAAAGAGGATGGTAAATAAATGGATATAGCAACCATTTTGGGTGTTACAATAGGCATTGGCTCGCTGCTGGTGGGATTTTTACTTGAAGGAGGACACATAAGCGCGTTGATTCAGCCCAGCGCCGCGCTAATCGTTTTCGGCGGCACCTTGGGAGCCACTTTGTTCAGCTTTACCCCGCGCGATTTCAGGGCGGTTCCCCAGCTAATCAAGCTGGCGGTGTTTAACAAGCCATACGACCCCGCCAAATCGATAGAAGACATTGTGTCCATGGCGGAAGAGGCAAGGCGTGAAGGGTTGCTGTACCTGGAAAACCGCCTGCCGGACATAGACGACCCCTACCTGAAAAAAGGGTTGCAGCTGGTAATCGACGGCACCGACCCCGAGCTGGTCAAAAACATCCTGGAAGTGGAAATATACACCATTGAAGAAAGACACAAAGTGGGTGCCGACATATTCGAGGTGGCCGGCGGCTACGCGCCCACCATGGGCATTATCGGCACCGTCATGGGCCTGGTGCACGTGCTGGGCAACATCACCACACCGGAAAACCTGGGCCCGGCCATAGCCGTGGCTTTCATGGCCACCCTTTACGGTGTTGCCAGCGCCAACGTGTTGTGGTTTCCAATGGCTTCCAAGCTGCAAAACATCAGCAAAAAGGAAATACTGGTCAAACAATTGATGATGGAAGGAATTATCTCCCTGCAAGCAGGTTATAACCCCATCCTCATCAGAGAGCGCCTGGTGGCTTATCTTAACCCTTCCGCCCGTGAAACCCATGAGGAAGATGAGGAAGAGTAGTGAGGGGTAGCTTCGTTTTCTGCCTTTCCAGTTAGATAAATTTACAATCAAGGAGGCGGTTTTTGTGGCCGGCGCAACCCAAAACGGCGATCTCCAGGTGGTGGTGTTTGCCATTACCGGCCAGTTGTTTGGCATGGATATCACCGGGGTTTCAGAAATTATTCGCATGGAAAAAATCACCCCCATTCCCCAGGCACCCCATTACACAGAAGGGGTCATTAATGTTAGGGGGTCGGTAATACCCGTTCTAAACCTGCAGGCTTTATTTAACATGCAGGCCGGCGAGCGCGACGACAACACCCGGGTAATCATTGTGGAAGCGGGAAAACAAAAACTGGGGCTTATTGTGGACGCCGTGTACGAGGTGAAAAAAATATCCCCCAGCCAGATCAGGCCCACACCGCCGGCCATTGGCACGGACCAGTACTACCTGAAAGGCATTATCTTGGATAACGACAGGCTGGTGGTTTTACTTGACCCCGACAAGCTGCTACCAAGCGGGGAATTGGAAAAATTGCTGTCCCTGGATGTGTAACCCAAAAAGAATGCCGGGAGGTATAATTCGTGTTCAGTGA
This sequence comes from uncultured bacterium, assembly GCA_965539975.1. Classification (GTDB taxonomy): domain Bacteria; phylum Bacillota; class Desulfotomaculia; order Desulfotomaculales; family Desulfallaceae; genus CBETWA01. Next base: position 21,140 of record CBETWA010000026.1, read on the forward strand.
CGCTGAAATTGCAATCTTCCAGGAAGAACTGGAAGAAAAATTACAAATAATAAACGATAATATTCTGCTTCTCGAACAGGGGCAGGTGACACCGGATGTGATACAGGAAATATTCCGGTCGGCCCATACCATAAAAGGCTCATCCGCCGTTATGGGCTACGACAAAATGACGGAATTAACCCACGAAATAGAAAACCTGTTTGACGAAATCCGGCACAACCGCATGGAAATAACCCCGAACCTGGTGGACGTGTTATTTGAGGCAATGGATACCCTGACAGAATTAAAAGAGGAAATCGTGAGCGGCACCGGCAACGACGTCGACATAAGTCAGGTGATAGAAAAAATCGGGGAATGCCGCGCCACTTCCTGCCAAACCGGAGAGGAACAAGCCGCAGCACCCGGCGAACCCGGCTCACCCGAGGAGGATACGGGCGAAACCCTGCCAGAAGATGACGGCCCTTCGGCAATACCCGATGTGGAAATAGACGATGTGCTGGAAGACGTGATCCGCGAGGCCGAATTCCGGGGCTACAACGCGTACGCCATGCGCATTCGTTTTGACGACGACTGCCAGATGAAAGACGTGCGGGCCTTTCTGCTGTTCGAAACCCTGGGGCAGGCCGGGGAAATAGTTAAAACAAACCCGCCCGCCGAGGATATACAAAACGGGCTGTTTGACAAGGGCATATCCCTGGTCATTATAACCCGGTCCGACATGGACCAGGTGGAAAACCTGGCCATGTCAGTGGCGGAAATAAATTCTGTGAGCATCCGCCCGCTGGAAGCGCCCACCTCCAACGGGGAGGGAAGCGATTACACCACGGGCGACACGCTGCCCGAAAACCCGGCCGGCAAAACAACGCCCCATCTTTCACCGGTGCCCCGGGCCGTGGAAAATGCAAGCGCCAAAGCGGCTGATAAAGACGCCAGGCAAGACAAAAGAGCTATTAAAACCGTAAGGATTGATGTGGAAAAACTGGACACCCTGATGAACCTGGTGGGCGAGCTGGTCATAGACAGGACCCGGCTGGAGCGTTTTGTGGACGTTTTTGAAACCAGCTACGGCGCCGGCGAGCTGGTGGAAGACATACTGGAGATTTCCAGCCACCTGGGGCAGGTTACCACGGACTTGCAAGACGAAATCATGAAGGCGCGCATGCTGCCGGTGGCCCAGGTGTTCAACCGCTTCCCGCGCATGGTAAGGGATATAGCGCATAAGCTGAACAAGGAAGTGGAGTTCGTGGTGGAAGGCAAAGAAACCGAGCTGGACCGCAACGTTATAGAGGTAATTGGCGACCCCCTTATTCACCTGCTGAGGAACGCCATCGACCACGGCATCGAGGAACCGGAGGAAAGAAAACGCCTGGGCAAATCCCCCAGGGGCCTGTTGCAGCTAAAAGCTTCCTATGTGGAAAGCCATATTGTAATCACCGTGGAAGACGACGGGCGTGGAATCGACGTGCAGAAATTAAAGGACAAAGCCCTGCGCAAGGGTATGATTTCACACGAGCAGTACGAGCAAATGAGCGATCGCGAAGCGCTGGACCTAATTTTTACACCCGGCTTTTCCACCGTGGACGATGACCATGTCAGCGACATTTCCGGCCGGGGCGTAGGCATGGACATAGTGCGCACCCAAATTGAAAACATTAACGGCACCGTGGACTGCGTGACCTGGCCCGGTCGCGGCACCCGTTTTTCCATCAAGCTGCCCCTCACACTGGCCATAATCCGGGCCCTTATGGTGGAGCACGGCGGCAGGGCTTACGCTTTCCCGCTGACATACGTTGTCGAAACCTTAAACATCGATCGCTCGGAAATAAAGAAAATCAGGCACTCGGAAGTAATCGTGGTGCGGGGGGACGTGTACCCCTTAAAGCGCCTGGGCGACATATTCAACCTGGAATCAACCGCTTCCGGCGACAAGGTGTACGTGGTAGTTGTGGGATCGGGCGACCGCAGGCTGGGCATAGTTGTGGACAGGCTGCTGGGCGAGCAGGAAATTGTTATTAAATCTCTGGGCTCCTACCTGGGGCAGGTGGAAGGACTGGCTGGCGCAGCCATTCTTGGCGACGGCAAAGTTTCCCTGATCATCGACGTGCGGGGGCTTTTGAGAAACACCGGCGCCGAGGAGGCACTTATCCATGCCGTCGCCAATTAAAGTCCTGGTGGTGGACGACTCGGCGCTAATGCGCCGGGTGATAACCCGCCTTCTGGAGGCCCAGCCCGGCATACGGGTAATTGACACCGCCGGCGACGGCGAGGAAGCCATCCGCAAGGTGGCATTACTGCGTCCGGACCTGGTTACCATGGATGTGGAAATGCCGGGCATGAACGGCGTGCAAGCCGTTGGCCGGTTGATGCGTGAGCACCCGCTGCCCGTAATCATGCTTAGCGCCCACACCACCGAGGGCGCCCGGGTGACCATGGAAGCCCTGGCCGCAGGCGCGGTGGACTTTGTGCCCAAACCGCAAAAAGTGGGCGAAGTGGAAAGAATGGCGGTGGAACTTGCCCGTAAAATAAGGGTGGTGGTGCGCGCCGGCGCTTTGAAAAAAAAGCCCCTTGCCCGCACCGCCGCGCCACCGCCCGTGGCACCGCTGCGCAAAACCCCGCGCACCGCAAAATCCGCAACACCCGCCCCAGTTAAAACAACCGCCCAGGCCCCGGTGGAACTGGTGGTCATTGGTTCATCCACCGGCGGCCCGGCGGCGCTGCAGCAACTGCTGCCCGCCCTGCCGGCTAGCTTCCCCTGCGGGATAGTGGTTGTGCAGCACATTCCGGTGGGTTTCAGCGGCCCCATGGCCGAGCACCTGAACCGCAAGTGTAAAATGGAAGTATCCCACGCCGCCCACGGCGACCAGGTGCTACCGGGACGCGTCCTGGTGGCCCCGGCGGGTTACGACTTGCTGTTCCGCCGGTATGGTGACCGGCTCAGCGTAGCCCTGGATAAGGGAAACAAGCCTGTTCCCCCTGGAGGTTTCCGCCCCTCGGTGGACGGGGTGATGAACTCCGCGGCCGAAGTGGTGGGCGACCGCGTGCTCGGGGTGCTTCTAACGGGCATGGGCCGCGACGGGGCAAAAGGCATGCTGGCTATAAAAAAACGGGGCGGCCGCACCATCGCCCAGGATGAAAGCACATCCGTGGTTTACGGCATGCCCAGGGCGGCAGCCGAACTGGGAGCGGCGGACAAGATTCTGCCCTTGCAACATATCCCCGGTGAAATAATGCGCCTGGTATAAAGTTACCACCCCAAACAACCGAAAACCTATATAGGAACGTGTTACTAACAAGAAACCAGGAACTTAAAAACCAAAATAATTTCTGTTATTATTATTCTGACTACTGACTCCTGACTCCTGAATTCTGACTCCTGAACGGGGTGACTAGCCGTGAAAATCACCAACATCAGGCCGGGTATAGTTGATCTATATAAAATCCAAAACCACCGGGCCCGTGACGCCCGGAACGAACCCGGCACCCCGGAACCCGACCGGGCGGAAATTTCCTCCCGGGCCAGGGAGATGCAGCGCTACCTGGAAGTGCTGAAAACCATGCCGGGCGAGCGGCGGGAACGGGTGGAAAACCTGAAAAAACTGGTCAATGAAGGCAAATACGAACCCGCCGCGGAAAAAATCGCGCAAAAAATCCTGGAGGAAAGACGCCTGGACGCGCGGCGCTAAACAAAAGGTGCGCCGGGAAAGGGGAGGTGACGGGCCGTGAAAGTGGCGGCAGGAGGCTTGCAGTCATACGCCACCCACGACGATGTAGCCAGCAGGCAGGCGCAGGAATCGCGCCGCGGCGACTACCAGCCCAAACCCGTCCACAGTGAAAACACCGAAGCCCTGAACCGCAACGCCCTGAACAAAACGGTGGAAAGGCCCCGCGACGCCGGCGAAGCCTACGACGTGCCCTTGCGCTTTCCGCCCCGGCAGAAAAAAGACGGGCGGGGCGGCACCGGCTTGAAAGAAGGGGCCGGCGGTAAACAAAACGCCGGCAACAAGCGCCGCCAAACCGGCGGGAAAACACCGGCCGGCAGCGGGCCCAGGCTGGACAGGTACATTTAATGGGACGGGCCCCGTGGGAAAATAAGGAGCGATGACATGGAGCCTCTTTTTTTTGAGCTGGCGGAAATACTGGCCAGGCAGGGCCAGCTGGTTAAATTGCAACTAAACGCCTCCCAGGAGCAAAACGCCGCCCTGCGGGATTTTGACACCGAAAAGCTGGACCAGGCGGTAAAACGCCTGGAGGAATTATCTGCACAAATGGCTGAACTGGACAGCCAGAGGGAAAAGGTGCAGCAGCGGCTGGAAAAGGAACTGGGTTTGAAACCCGGAACTCCTTTAAGCATGTTACTACCCAGTGCCCCGCTGGAGCTGGTTTTCAAGTTGAAGGAATTAACCGCGCAGCTGAAAAAAGACCTGCAACAGCTGGCCCGGGTTAATGAAATAAATAACATCCTCACCAGGCAGGCCATGCAGCTAAACGAAGCGCTACTTGCAATATTCAAGTCCGGCGGGAACGCAAAAACCTACCAGAACAGCGGGCAAGTGAAAGACAGCGGCTGTTCACCCGCCGTTTTGAATAAAACTGTTTAAGAAAGCGGGGACGGATAAATGCCCGGAACCTTTTTTGGACTGGAAATCGCCCGGCGGGGCATTAGAGTGCACCAGCACTCGCTGGACATAACGTCTCACAACCTGGCCAACGCCAGCACACCGGGTTACTCGCGCCAGGAAGGCGTGCTTAAAACCACGGACCCCTACAGCAACCCCACGCTGGAAAGTTCGGTAACCCCCGGCCAGCTGGGCACGGGGGTGGCGGTGGACATTATCCGCCGCATCCGGGACGAGTACCTGGACAACGGGGTGCGGCAGGCCGCCACGGCCACCGGCTACTGGCGGGACCAGATTAACTTTTTGCAGCGGGCCGAGGCCGCCTTCGGCGAGCCCGCCAGTGATGGCATCGCCGGGCAGGTAACCAAGTTTTTCAAGGCCTGGATGACCCTGAACAACAACCCCCAGGACCCCGGCGCCAAAGCCGTAGTGGTGGAATACGGCCAGCAGCTGGCCTTTATGATGAACACCGCCTACGGGCACCTGGCAGACATACATGAAAGCATCGCCGAAATTGATACTAGCGAAGGTAAAGTGGTGCGGGGCGCCCTGGTGGACCAGGTAAACAAGGTAAACGAGCTGCTGGACACCATATTCAAAGTGAATGAATCCATTAAAAGGGTATACGAGCTGGGGCAGCAGCCCAACGACCTGTTGGACCGGCGGGACCAGCTGCTGGAACAGCTGAGCCACTACGTGCCGGTGGGCGTGACCCTGAACACCCGCGGCGGCCTGCCCGGGGAGATAATGGAACTGAAGGTTTTTGGTTATAGTGTCACTTCTGGTGATAACAAATTCTACCTTGGTATTGAACAAGTAGACATTAATGGTGATGACAACCCAGAAACATGTATTGTTTTAAAATATGGTGATAGCCAGAATCCTAATAACCCGGAGTTCAGAATTAATCTAACTGAACAGCGGGATAACACCGCCCTGGGCGGTTCACTGCTGGGCCTGGAAAAAGCCCGGCAAACTGTTATGGAATACCAGAGTATGCTCAACGACATCGGCGAGCAAATGAAAAAACACATCGCCGGTGTGCTGGCGGGCACCTATCCACCAGCCCTGCCGGATGATATTGATGTGGATAAATACTTTTTTAGCGGCAGTCTTGAAAACAAGAATTTTAATGTAATAGAAGATTTAGTTTTAAACCCCAGCCTGCTGAACGGTGAACGGGCCGGGGAAGTGGCCGGCCTGCGGGACGAAAAGATTGGCATTTTAAACAACAGTACTTTTGAGGAATACTATGGTATGCTTATTAGTAAAGTGGGCGGCGGCGTGGAGAGCGCCGACGGCATGGCCGGCAACCACGAGTTGATTGCCAGGCATATCACCGCCCTGCGGGATTCCGTGTCTGGCGTTTCCATAGACGAGGAGCTGACCAGGATGATCCAGTTCCAGTACGGCTTCCAGGCTTCAGCCCGGGTGGTGAGCGTCATGGACGAAATGCTGGATGTCATCATCAACCGCCTGTTTTAAGCAAGGGGTGAACAACTGTGCGCGTAACCAATATCTACCTGGCCAATAACTTGCTGAACAGCATCCAGCACAACCTGGGGCGCCTGGCCCGCAGCCAGGAACAGCTGGCCACCGGCAAGCGCGTGTTGCGGCCCAGCGACGACCCGGCCAACATGGGCGAGTTTTTGAAGATCAAAAGCGCCCTTTCCTACAGGGAGCAGTACGCCTTAAATATCGAAGACGGGCTGTCCTACCTGGACGTCACCGACACCTCCATGAGCACGCTGAGCGCCGTGCTGTCCAAGGCCCTGGAATACGCCATCCAGGCCGCCAACGACACCTACAACGCCGAGGACAGAAAAGCCGTGGCGCAGCAAATCGACAAAATCATTGACCAGGTGGTGGACCTGGCCAACACCACCGTGGGCGGCCGGTACATATACGGCGGCACCAAGAACGATATCAGGCCCTTTGAAAGGGTGGGGGATAAAATTATCTTTAAAGGCAACACCGCCGAGGTCAGGCGAGAGGTGGCTGCGGATACCAACTACCGCATCGACACACCGGGTATTGGTACCGGGTTTAAGATTGAGATGAAAGGCACTTTGGAACCGCCAAAGATTATCAACAGGCAAAATGATGTAAATGTGGAGGGCAGTTTTAAGATAAAAGTGATGGATGACGATGGGAGTAATGCTATAAGCGTTGAAATTACCGGAGATCTTTTTAATAGTTCGGATACCTATGAGCTAGACAATGGTATTATGAGAATAACTTCGGGAGCACTTGAAGGCTTCGAAATAAACTTGGCCAAATGTTTAAAAGGCGCCGAGTACACCTTTACCATCGACAACAGCACCGGTGTGTTCGGCAACGGCTGGTGGGACAGTGATAAAAAGGAATATGTGGTTTATGACGCAACCAAACCAAAAGATTATACTAAGCAAGAAGATGCAAGGGAATGGGGCATTTTCGACACCCTTTTCCAGCTGCGGGACTACCTCAACAACGATGACACCGACGGGTTACAGGTTAGCATCGGGCAGTTGCAAAAAGAGATCGACCACGTGCTGCGCTACCAGGTGGCCGCAGGCGCCCGGTACAACCACTTTGAAGCTTTAAAAAACCAGCTGATGGATCAGGAAATAAAACTCACCCAGGCCCTGGACAACATCGAAGCCGCCGACATCGCCCGGCTGTCCATAGAGTACAGCCGGCAGCAGCTGTCCTACAACGCCTCCCTGGCGGTGGGCGCGAGCATCATGCAAACCAGCCTGCTGAATTTCTTGAAATAAGCATAACAACAGGCAGGTTAATTAGGCCTCATTGCAGCTAAAGCGGCACAACAGGGGAATGAAAACCGGTCCGGGTATTACCTGGAAGGAGCGAGCGTAGCAGCCCTGTTCAAAAAGCAAAAAAGCAAAAGAATAACAGCAAAAATTTGTATGAGCGCCCGCAGGGCGCAAAACAGGTATCACTAGCGGGCGCAATACAAAAACAGGTGACCTATCACGGTCACCTTAAAATTTACCTGCCGGCCCCTATTGCCGGTTAAAGGAGCAAAACCAATGAAAGTAAAGACCACCCGTTTCGGTGTCCTGGAAATAGACGAAACAGGTATCATTCATTTCCCCCGCGGCATCCCCGGATTCGAGCACCTGCGCCGGTTCTTTGTCTTACCCGTAGAAGGAACAGGAGACATCCACTGGCTGCAATCGGTGGAAGACCCGGCGGTGGCACTGCTGGTAATCGACCCGTTCAAGTACGTAAATGGTTATACATGCGAAATACCGGAAAACGAAACGGCCGAACTGGACATAAAAGACCAAAATGAAGTATTGCTTTTAACCACCGTCACCGTGCCCGCCGGCAAACCTGCCGAAGCGACGACTAACCTGCTGGCCCCGATTATCATAAACACGCGGACAAACACCGCAAGGCAGGTAATTTTAAATGGCTCCGATTACTCAACCAGGCACCGTCTCTTTGCAGTTAATAATGATTCAACCCCTGTGAAAAAGAAAAACGATTCTTTGCGTAAATGCGGGGGTGGAAAATAAATGCTGGTCCTCACCCGCAAAAAAAACCAGGAGATAATGATCGGGGAAGATATAAAAATAACGATACTGGAGATAACTGAGGGAATAGTCAAAATAGGCATTGAAGCCCCCAAAGAATTTACGGTTTTACGCAGCGAATTATATAAAGCAGTCCTAAAAGAAAACATATCAGCCAGCACCGTGGACATAAAAGCGGCTAACGATATAAAGAATCTATTCCCCTGAATTTTTTAAGAAAATAGTAATTCTTTAACCTATAAAGAACAGCGTAAAAACGCCGAATTATTTGATAGGGATTAAATCGATCCCTTAGGGTGGCCACCCTTGGATATGTAAATGCATGGATGCATAATTAAAATTCAAGGAGGAATGAAAACGTGATTATCAACCACAACATTGCCGCGCTCAACACCTATCGCCAGTTGAGCAGCAACAACATGATTACTCAAAAATCGTTGGAAAAGCTGTCGTCAGGTATGCGCATCAACCGTGCAGGTGACGATGCGGCTGGTCTGGCGATTTCCGAGAAAATGCGTGCACAGATTAGAGGTTTGGACCAAGCAGCTCGCAATGCTCAAGATTCCATATCGTTGATTCAAACCGCTGAAGGCGCGCTCAACGAGGTTCATAGTATCCTGCAGCGTATGCGTGAACTGGCCAACCAAGCTGCTAACGATACTAATACGGAAGTTGATCGGGGAGAAATACAAAAAGAAATCAACCAGCTTACTTCTGAGATTAATAGGATAGGCAACACCACCGAGTTTAATACCATGAAACTGTTGAATGGTGAAAGAGCAATTGTAACTACCACTGAGACAATTGATGCTGTTACACAGGATGTTACCACGATTAAAGATGGCCCTGGAGGAAATGTTTCCGTAACCACATCCTTGGGGGTTACAATTTCCGACACACAAGAGGCATGGAAAAATGCCATTGCTAATGGCATAGTAATTGGCGAAGATGCGGAAGCGGATGAGGCAATAGACTGGACAAATATTAATTTATCTGAAACTGCAAGAATAACCATAGAGAAAACTGCCGAAGGAAATCTTAGTGTAAAATTAGAAGCAACAGATAATATTGGTAATGCTTATGTACATGAAGCTATTTTCAATGCAGATACCATGCAAGCCGCGGCAACAAATGGCGTGTACAATGTTGAATTTCATGGAGTATCATTCGATTTGGATTTAGCCGCATTTGACGATGTCGGTACTGGTGAAAGTGTCATATTAGATCTCACAGCTGCAGTAGATAACAACTTAACAGATGTTACAGGAACATATGGATTAAACCATGACTTTACGGATCCCGCTGAGGGAGCTAAATTCAACTATTTCACTATTGACGGGTCCAATGCGGCGCTGGTTGGTATGGAAACAATTGAAATATCCTTTGATGGCACAGATGTTATTGTTACAGGATATGACGCTGACGGCAACGTGGTTCTAAATGATACAACAACTCTCGACACGCCACCGGCCACTGCAGGTGATAAATTTGTTTATGATGAAAACGGTATCAGCTTCGAATTTGAATTGATTGCTGATACGGATGGTAATGATATAACCAGTTTTACCACAAACAAGCTCAATGTAAAGGATTTGGTGGCTCAAAAAGTAACGGAAGAGCAGGTCATTACCCCCGCTCAAACAAAGACCAAAGTTGTTAGCGACAACTCCCTTAAAATGCAGATTGGTGCCAATACAGGGCAATCAATGGCCGTCGATATTTCGGATATGAGATCACTTGCTCTGGGCATATCCTCAGATGTGGCAAATGATACAGTTGACGTAGTGGATAGCATGGGGAACACCGTTACAGCTAAGTTCACGGCAATATCCAATGTAACAAACGGTACCGATAATAATAATGTTGAGTATGCTCTTGATGTTTCAACACACGCCACGGCAACCGCTGCGGTAAAAGTTATTAATAATGCCATTGAAAAAGTATCCGCCGAACGTTCCAAACTTGGCGCATTCCAGAACCGCCTGGAGCACACCATCAACAACCTGGGCACTTCCGCCGAGAACCTGACCGCTGCCGAGTCCCGTATCCGCGACGTAGACATGGCCAAGGAAATGATGGAGTTCACCAAGATGAGCATTCTCGCTCAGGCCGCCCAGGCCATGCTGGCCCAGGCCAACCAGATGCCCCAGGGCGTGCTGCAGCTCCTGCGGTAATGGCTGTCAAATACAACAACAAAGGGGTCTCAGGCTCGTCCTGGGGCCTCTTTTCTACATAATCGGTGAAATGGGGAACATAGAGTGGAAAAGTACCTCGACATTATAAGAAGAACACGGGAATTGGCGGACACCTGCCTGCTAGGTCTGGAGCACGCCAAAACCTGCATCAACGAAGGATGTTTCGAGGACGGCATTATTATGCTCCACGACGTTGTATATGGCTACTACCAAATGGAGAAAGCGCTAGTACCAGTGCTGGCCAACCTGCCCGACACCAAAGTGCGCCCCCTCAGCGAAGCCCTGGGCAATGCCCTGGACATCTTGGTATCGGTCCAGGAGCGAGGGGAAAATGCCAAGGCCTTGGAGCTAATACAGTTTAGTGTGGTGCCCGCTTATAAAAAGTGGCGAGCCGAGCTGAACAGGTGCCTGCGGCCGTACGTGGCGTCGTAGTCCAACTGCTATAAGTAAGGAACACAAGAGGCGCTAAGTGTGAAAGTAAAGAAAGAAACAGGCACTTTCATCCATTTTTCTGTGTCGGCTGGTCGTTGTGGTTGTTCTTCTGTGTCATAACAGCCGGTAGACCCCGTGAACTGCTCCCATCAAAACCCTTTCCGGTCCTTCTTGCTAAACATGTTGGTCTTTTACATGCAACACAAAAGTGCCCCTCTTTGTATATTTGTATAGCTTGAGTTTGACAGCAATAATTTTCCAACCCATGTATCTGTAGGGATGATCATGCTCTCAATTTTTGGACCCTACAAATAGTGCTACGCGATAATTTCAGCAATGATAAGGCTTTTTAGGATCACTGTCAAACTTGAGTATTAGAGGTTGTCATTATGATAATCAATCACAACATTGCCGCGCTGACCGCTTACAGAAACATGGTCAGAGCTGGCAACATGGTCACCAGAGCCATAGAAAGACTTTCTTCGGGCCTTAGAATAAACCGCGCTGCAGACGACCCCGCCGGGCTGGCCATCAGCGAGAGGATGCGAGCACAGATTAGAGGCCTGCAGCAGGCCGGCCGCAATGCCCAGGATGCTATCTCCATGCTCCAGACCGCCGAGGGTGCTTTAATTGAAACCCAAGCCATAATCCAGCGCATCAGGGAACTGGTAATCCAAGGGCACAACGGAACACTAAGCGATGCCGACAGAATAGCTATTCAACAAGAAATTGACCAGCTAATCGATGAAATCACAGGGATATCCATCAGAACGGAATTCAACACCAGGAAGTCCTGGACGGCAGCTGTGACTCCGGCACGGGCAATGGGCTTTGGATTCAGCTGGGGGCCAATGCCGGCCAGGAAATGTACATACAATTCAGCAATATGAGCGCTGGTACACTGGGGGCCGGTGCAGGTACGGGTTTTGCCTTAAGCGGAGTCAATATATTAACTAATTCTTTCGATGACAATATCGTCGTTATCGATCAGGCCCTGGCGGACGTTTCCCGGGAGCGGGGCAGGATGGGCGCTTACATAAACCGCCTTGAGCATACCATCAACAACCTGGAGACCACCGCCGAAAACCTGATCGCCGCCGAGTCCAGAATCAGGGATGCGGATATGGCCAGGGAAATGATAGAACTGACGAAATACAGCATTCACCAACAGGTGGCCATGGCCATGCTGGTTTATGCCAACCAGCAGGCGAAAAGCGTCCTGCGGCTTTTGGAGCAGCATGATAATGGTTACTGATTACATAAGCACATTTGCCGGCATAACCCTGCAGCACTGGAGTGATAAACAGGTTATGACAAGCGAAGATTACCTCCGGCAGCAGCTGGAATGGGTCAAATGCAGAATAAAAGCCCTGGAAGAAATCGAGGCCAAGCTGCAGGAAATGCGCTCCTTGGCCACATACGCCAGAGATAACCCTATAAGCCCGGAAGTGGCCCGGGTGTTCAATGCCAGGCTGCAAGTGTTACAGCGGGAAATAATTGTCCTTGACGAGCAAACCAGGGTATTCTGGCTAAACTGCCGGTAATGCCCCTATGACCACAAACACAATACCTAACAACCAACCGGAACGGAGGCGACACAAATGGACATAGCCGCGCTGTCAATTATCATGAACCAGGCCCGGCTGAAGCAAGACGCGGGTATTCTCGTATTAAAGAAAGCCATGGACACGGCGAAACAAAGCGGCAGCCTGGTGAACCAGATGCTGGACAAGGTAAATGAAGGGCATACCGCAACCCAAGGCAAGCTACCTCACTTGGGCAATAATATTGATATTTTCGTATAGCCTGCCCTTATTGCTAACAAGAATATCAGCAACGCCTATTTTGGCAACCACAGAAAACCGCGTACGGCGCTTTTAAAGGCTTTACAATAATTTCCTGGAACTGAAAAAGATTGCCGGGCTGAAACGCAAGCCACAAGATGACCTGGAGGAATGGCTGCTATACTTTAACAACATCCAGGGTGAAGAAATGGAGGAAATCGCCATGGGCAACCCGGGAATTCGCAAAGCTTTGACCATAGAGGAAATCTTCTTGAAAGATAAAATAGAACGCAGGCTGTACGAGCTCAGGGAAAAGGCTGTCAGGGATGAAATCTCCATGCTGGCCGGCGCAAGGGCCGAGGGTGAAGCTAAAGGTATAGCCAAAGGTAGAGCTGATGCCATATGTATGTTTCTTGATGTAAGATTTGGTGAAGCTTCACAAGAGCTGCAAAGAAAGGTAAGGTCCATCAGCAAATTAGAAGCCTTAGACAGAATTATCAACCGGATTTATACCGCCACATCGCTGGAAGATGCCGAGGCCATCATAGATAATGCTGTAAACCGTTAGGAATGTAGTATAACCTAGATAAACGGGGTAACACAAGGGCAATAGCTCTGGCGCCTGGCGCCGTGCTCTTCTCCACGACTAAAACTGGGGGTTTTACAGCGCTTTTTAGCAACTTGGTGAACAAGATGCTGGATAAGATTAACGAATGGCATGCTGTCCCCCAGAGCAAACTGCTTCACTTGAGCAATAATATCGACACTCTGAGTGGTGAAAATATGGAAACTTTTGATTCAACCAAGAGAAGTTTGTTTGAGATATTAAGGGATATACATAATGGCAAAATACAATTACCTGACTTCCAAAGAGGATGGATCTGGGACGACAACCGTATAAAGGGAATTCTTGCTAGTGTTGCTAAATCATTTCCTATTGGTGCTGTTATGCTTCTGGAAACCGGTAATGAAAACGTTAGATTTAAAACAAAAACTGTGGAAGGCGTAAAGCTTGACAAAGAAGTAAAGCCTGATTTACTTATACTCGACGGGCAGCAGCGACTCACTTCACTTTACCAAACAATTATAGCCAAAGAGATAGTCACCACCAGAAATGAAAAAAATTATGAGATTAAACGCTGGTATTATATTGACATGATTAAAGCCATGGATGCAAGCTATGATCTCGAAGAAGCTATCATATCCCTTAATGAAAAAAAACAGATTACTGAGGATTTTGGGCGACGTGTTGTGCTTGATTTGTCAAAGAAAGAATTTGAATATAAGAACCTTATGTATCCGGTTTGTATGATCGATGATTACAGCACTTGGAGGCGCGAGTTTAATGAGTATTGGCAGTACGACCGCGAAAAATCCATGTTCTGGGATAGGTTTGAGACTACAATTATTAATAATTTTCACAAATATATGGTACCGGTAATAATTTTGAAGAAAGATAATCCTAAGGAAGCAGTTTGCCAGGTTTTTGAAAAGGTTAATACAGGCGGTGTTTCATTGAATGTGTTTGAATTATTAACGGCAACCTTTGCTGCCGACGAGTTTGACTTAAAAACGGATTGGCAAAAGATAAAAGATAAGTTTAAAGATTATAAGTTGCTTTCTAGAGTTAGCAATACAGATGTTATACAAGCTATTACCTTGTTGGCTACTTACAATCACAGATTAAATCGGGCAAAACAAAATATTCCCGGTGAAGAACTGCCAGCTATTAGCTGTAAACGAAAAGATATGCTCAATTTATCCTTGCAAGATTATAAAAAATATAGGGATCCTGTTGTACAAGGTTTTATAAAAGCTTCGAAAATACTTTTTGAAAACCATATCTATACCGCCCGCGATCTGCCTTACAATGCCCAATTAATTCCAATGGCAGCTATTTTAGCTGTTTTAGGTGACAAAATTGATAATATAGGCTACAAAAATAAATTAATGCAGTGGTACTGGTGTGGTGTTTTTGGTGAGCTTTATGGCTCAGCTAACGAAACCCGTTATGCCCTCGATTTACCCCAGGTGATAAACTGGATTGAAAATAATGGCCCCGAACCAAAAACCGTTTACGATGCAAATTTTTCACCATCGCGGCTGCATACGCTTAGAACAAGAAATAGTGCCGCTTATAAAGGAATTTATGCATTACTCTTGAATGATGAAGCCAAAGATTGGCTTTCGGCTACAAAGATTGATTTTAGCACTTATTTTTCTGAATCTATTGATATTCATCATATTTTCCCTGTATCTTGGTGTTTAAAAAATGATATAAGCAAAGACGATTATAACTGTATAATTAATAAAACCCCCCTATCAAGTCGTACTAATCGTATAGTAAGTAGCGAGGCTCCAAGTAAATATTTGAAAAGAATACAAAAACATGCTGGAGTAAGTGACGATGAGTTTAAAAATATCCTAAAATCCCATGTACTCTCACCTGAATTTTTGTATGCTGATGATTTTAAAAACTTTTTCATTGATCGCAAGGAGAAAATACTACAGAGAATTGAAAAAGCTATGAATAAACCCATTCCTAGGAAAACAATTCAGGCTGAAGAAGGATTTTATATGGGTGAGAATGGTGAAGAAGAAGAATAAAACAGAAGAACACAGGGGGACGGTTAGTGTGAAAGTACAGAAGTAAATGAAAGCTTTCATCCATATCTCATGTGTCAGGTGCCGCCATGGTTGTTCTTTTGTGTCATAGAAAACTAGTTACATTAAATTAAACTTCAACTGCCGGGAGATTCTACGAACTGCTTCCACCGCAAATAAGGGCAATCTTGCGCTTATAGTTATTCCACATTTAGCCATCCTTTGGAATCTGGTATAATAAGGGTAGTAACAAAACCCGCCGGAGGGAGTGCAGGCTTGATGGAAATAAAACACATCAACCGCACCAACGATTACCTGTTCAAAAGGATATTCGGCTCCGAAGAAGGCAAGGATGCACTCATAAGTTTTCTCAACGCAGTGCTAAAACCACCGCCGGGCCAAGAATTAACATCGGTGGAATTAATGGACCGGGAGCTGGACCCCCAGTACTTGCTGGACAAAGCCGCCAGGCTTGATATTTTAGCCAAAACAGCCACCGGGACACTGGTGAATATAGAAGTACAGGTAGTTAATAAATACAATATCGACAAAAGGACCCTGTTCTACTGGGCGGGGCTTTACTACGGCCAACTGGGTAGCGGCGAAGACTTTACAAACCTTAGAAAGACCATCACCATCAACATACTCGGTTTCAACTGGTTTGCAGATGCCGGTAAATACCACTACACTTTTCACATCAGGGAAGACCAAACAGGCGAGTTATTAAACGACGACTTGGAAATACATTTCCTGGAACTGAAAAAGATTGCCGGGCTGAAACGCAAGCCACAAGATGACCTGGAGGAATGGCTGCTATACTTTAACAACATCCAGGGTGAAGAAATGGAGGAAATCGCCATGGGCAACCCGGGAATTCGCAAAGCTTTGACCATAGAGGAAATCTTCTTGAAAGATAAAATAGAACGCAGGCTGTACGAGCTCAGGGAAAAGGCTGTCAGGGATGAAATCTCCATGCTGGCCGGCGCAAGGGCCGAGGGTGAAGCTAAAGGTATAGCCAAAGGTAGAGCTGATGCCATATGTATGTTTCTTGATGTAAGATTTGGTGAAGCTTCACAAGAGCTGCAAAGAAAGGTAAGGTCCATCAGCAAATTAGAAGCCTTAGACAGAATTATCAACCGGATTTATACCGCCACATCGCTGGAAGATGCCGAGGCCATTGTTGATAGGGAAAACTAGGTGTCAGGCACCTCAAAAATTCGTAGGCACTTGAGCAAGCGAGCCCGGTTGAGCCGGCGCCGGGGCCGGGCTGCCCCTCTAATAATGACGTCCCCTGGCTCGCCATGCACCATACTTCAACTATTCGCTCGCCAGCCCGGTGTTGTGCGATACTGTCTTACCATCTCGTCGCTGAATTCAGCCGGTCCCATGGTGCAGGTAATTTCAATCCTACGATTCCCCACAATGACAACTACCCCGTCATGTATTTTTTTAAGAATTTTAATCTTGCCGGATTCCGATTTTAAAATAGTTTTGGTACCCATTTCCGAGCCGGCTTCTTCCACCGTAATGGACCCTTTCGCACTAACATTACCCCCTCGTATTACTCCACCAATAAAAACGTTTCCACCAGCAGTTATATTTGTGTTAAAACAACCCTGGCCGGAAATGCGCACGTCGTTGGTGGCGGCTATCACACTATTAAACGCGTAACCCACCTCTGCATCGGCCGGAACATTCCCAAGCTGGGCAAAAAAATCTTCGGCCAATTCCACGTAATCAATAATTAGTTGCAGTTTATTTTTGTTCAGGTTTCTGGGCGGAATTTGCTCTTTAATCATATCCAGTAGGGTTCTGATTTCGGCCGGCATGTCTACTGGGGTGATTTTTAAAAAGTGCAAGGTTTCCTTCAAAAGCTTCGGTATCCTGTTAAACCTTTTTCCATCAACAGCAAAACAACCTGCGGCAGCTGGTTTTGAAACTTGCTGAGTTTAGGGTTGTCCAAAATTACACCAACCAGCTTTAACAGCCCTTTAAGGTCGGCGCGCAATTCTTTAAGCGTGCTGTGACAATTATATATATAATGACTGTCGCCACCAGCTTGTATGGTTGAACCAATACACTTGTTCACGAAAACAGATTCCATGGCCATTACATTGGCCTGGTTAACACAGCCCATGATTTGTATATTTCCACCGGCCCTTACAGACATTCCACTGCAAACATCACCGTAAACTTGAATATTGCCGCGAAAATCCTGGTTTCCGGTAGACAAATTAATATCACCATAATGCCTTAAATAAGGTTCCACGTAAAACAGCCGTACCGGGCCCATCCTTTTTACTTTCGGGCGCCCGGATATGTTGGCAAATACCATGTCTCCATCCACTCTAACACCCTTCCCGGCCTGCACAACCAATTTCTTTGGTTCTCGTGGTAAAACCATGTCCCCCAATACCGATATTCCCGGCTGCCCCACCTTTCCCTCGCGTTTAACGGCAAGTAAATTGCCGGCATCCACAGAAGGAATAGACTTGAAATTGAGAAAGTCAACTTTTTCATCTTCCGAGTACTGGTGTTTGATTACTTTCTCGGGAAATAGCACATCAACCGCGTCATCCACGGAATTGGTGGGTGGGGTACCGCGGGCGATAATATATTTACCATCCCGTGGATTGTCTAAAAATTGCTGTATGGCCGGGTAGTCCACACCGTATTTGATCCCTTCTTTTTCAATTCTGGCTAGTATTTCATCCATGCCAACCGGGCAATATTTTTCGGTAACGGCGGTTGTCTTCAATTCCAAATACTGCTTGGGAGGCTGATCTATAAGCTTATACCTTTTTTCCACTTGTAATTGAACCGACATATATGCTTTCAACTTGTCTTTTGATGTGTGTATGGCCAGCTGGAATGGCTTTTTCTCAACTTGCAATTCAACATGGATGTAATCGTTTTCGGATACCGCAATTTGGCCATTAACTTTTTGGCCATTGACAAATAAATCCACGCCTTTTGCAGGTTTAATACACGGCAAAATATTGATTCCGGGCAACCCCTCAACATATATTTCGTTGTCCTTTACCCACACCTTGCCGGGAGGGAGTTGAGTATATTCCGGCATTAGTGAGCAGGCGTTGTAACCGTTCATGGCATGTGCGGGTTCTTTGCTTACTTTTTCGCCATTAAGAATTTTATCTATCTTTTGATATAAACTGTCCTCTTCTGTAGCTTGCTCTTCAATTTTCCCACTTTCAAAATTGTTATTAAGTATTTGATCTATTATCTTTGATAGCGTTTTTTCAGAAACCATTGAAAATCACCTCAAACATTTGGCCACTTTTAAAAAACCAAAACAAGCTTTCTACACACAAAAACCACAGGCAACCCAAGGTCAGCCTATGGCTACTAGCGCATCTTCAAGTAACACCTGTGTGCAACCTGGTAATCATGGCTTTTCAATTTATCAATTAAAACGCGCGGCAACAATTAGATTTCAAATTATGCCGGTCAAGTTCCGGTGTCTGGTACTAAACTTCCCAACCCCCCACTGGCTCAAAGTACAGCAACCAATAGTAAAATGTCACGTCTTAACAGAAAAACTTGATAGAAAAACATATTGTATTATATCACCAAACAAACACAGTCTCAAGTTTTTTATGACTGAGCCAAAAAACAACCATGACGGCACCCGACACAGGAGAATAAATGTCTTCATTTATCCCTGTACTTTCACACTAACCGTCCCCTGACTCACTGACTCTTTTTAAATACAGTATCAAGTTTTTTTATTATTCACCGAAAATATTTACAGGGTCGCTTTTTGCACGAAAAAGAAAGGCGTGGTTTTATGTTTTCCAACCTTCGCGTTTCAGGCTTGGCCTCCGGTATAGATACCGAATCCATTATAAAAGACCTGATGCGGGCGCACCGCATTCAAATGGACAAGCTGGTAAAAAACCGCCAAATACTGGAATGGCAGCAGGAAGATTACCGGGAGCTGAACAACAAAATCCGGGCCCTGCGGGATAAGGCTTTCGACATGAGGTTACAGGGCACTTACCTGGCTAAAAGCGCTAATTCAAGTAACGAAACGGTTTTAGTTGCTTCCGCCGGCGGCAGTGCCGTCGAAGGTTCGTACAGCGTGCAGGTAACCCAACTGGCCAAAAGTGCTTACGTTTCAAGCTCCGTTGATATAGCTCCTTATCAAAAAACACTGGCTGAACAGTTTGGCATATCCGGCGAAATTAAGTTTACAATTACTAATGATGGCATTAAAGACAGTAATGGAAATAGTATCAGTATGGAGTTCACTTTTAATACCGAAACGCAAAGTATAAACGACATTGTCAATGAAATAAACAACTGGAAAAACGAGGACGGAATTGGCCTGGGTATTAAAGCCTCCTACGACAAAAACCTGAACAGGTTTTTTCTGCAAACTACAAGTACCGGTGCGGACCAGGTAATTAAACTCACTGATGATAATGACTTTTTTAAAACACACTTAAAATTAGATTACGATGACCTTTACAACGGCACCGGTGTAAAAGGCGAAGATTCCCACATAACATTCAACGGAGCCGAATTCACTTTTTCTTCCAATACGGTCACGGTGACGGGAATAACCATGAACCTGCGCAGCGAGGGAACGGCCACTATATCCGTCAGCCGGGACAACGAAAAAATTTTTAATACTATAGTTGATTTCATAAATACTTATAACGAAACAATAAAAGCCATCAGCGATGAATTATACGAGAAAAGGTACAAGGATTACCTGCCCCTAACCGACGAAGAGCGCGAGCAATTGACTGAAAAACAAATTGAGCAGTGGGAGGAAAAAGCCCGTAGCGGTTTACTGCGCAGAGACCCTTTGTTATACAGCATCACCAGCAAAATGCGCCTCACCATGTCCGCCGTCGTGCCCGGTGTAAACAGCGTGGAAGGGTTTAACAGCCTGGACGATATTGGCATAACCACCACCGCCGATTACATGTCTGGAACGCTGGTAATTGACGAAGACAAGCTGCGCAAGGCAATTGAAGACGACCCGGAAGGGGTCATGAATCTTTTCACCAAGAGCGCCGAGGAATACAGTGAAATGGGGCTGGCGCAAAGGTTATACAGAGACGCCACCAGCGGCATAACAGCGCTGATAGACAAGGCGGGATTGGGTTCCAGTTACTCGCAGGTAGACGATAGTTTTATCGGACAGGAAATTGCCGATATTAACAAGCGCATTGAATCCTGGGAGGAAAGGCTGGCCAAAATAGAGGACCGTTACTGGAAACAATTCACCGCCATGGAAAAGGCCATCCAGCGGTTGAATTTCCAAAGCATGTGGTTGTTGCAGCAGTTTAACGTTTACGGTAATTATTAATAAGGAGGTTTAAGCAGCTGCGAAGCACATAACTTTACTTTACCATTCTTAACCAT
>CBETWA010000027.1:0-41202 GCA_965539975.1 uncultured bacterium
AAGTATGTCCCCAACGTATAAGCCGTTGGTGCCGTCGGCGCGGGAGTTTTTAAACGCAGTAGTGAATGTTGCCCGTAATACGTTCTTATCCTCACCATTGTTGCCGCTTTTGTAGCGCGTCACCTGTTTAGAAAAAGCGAGACGGAACAGGTATACCTATATCCAAAAGTATTGTCCGGGTAGTTTTCTCTACGTAGGCCCGGTTCAAAAATAAAAACAAGGGTAAGGGGACATGCTTGACATGAGCTGGATAAAAACGGTATATAATAATGAACAGGCAATAACATATAAAGACAACTCAAACCTTTACAATTTGGATAAAGGAAGTGATTAAAAGTGGACAACCTGATCAGCGTGGATATCGGCCACCTGTTGAGTGAAAAAGGGGGACCAGACTTTATCTCCCATTCCGAGTACGATTCACTGACCGGCAAGCACGGCGATGCGTTTAACAATTTTCAGGTTTCGCTGCGGGAGAAAACCTCCCCCATTACCCTTTCGCTGGCGGAAGTGGACGTGATTCCCCGCATAAAAACGCTGGCCCGGGAACTGGCGAACAAATACGAAAACATACTGGTGCTGGGCATCGGCGGCTCGGCCCTAGGCGCCAGGGCCATCATGCAGTTCCTGCGCGGGCCCTATTACAACATGGGAGATAACCGCCCGCGCCTGTTCATTTTGGACAACCTGGACCCCACCCTGGTAATGAAACTGGAACAGGTAATAGATATCAGCAAAACAGCACTGGTATATGTGAGCAAGTCCGGGTCCACCCCCGAAACCGCGGCCCAGTTCATTTATTTTTACAAAAAATTCCGGGAAGCCGGGGGCGATGTGAAGGATATCGTAATCTGTTGCGACAAAGCGGACAACGGCATTAACCGCATCGCCGCAAAGCTGGGGTGCCACCTGCAACACATCCCGGGCAAACTGCCCGGCCGTTACTCCGTGCTTTCCACCGTGGGCTTTCTGCCGGCGGAATTGCTGGGCGTGGACAGCGCTGAACTGCTGGCAGGAGCCAGGGAAATACACCGTTACATAGTGGAAAACCCGGCGGAAAAGAACGCGGTTTTCGCCCTGGGCGCCTGCTTGTTCGAGCTTGCAGCCAGGGGGAAGACTATTCACGTGCTATTCAACTACAGCAGCTTGTTGTACGAGTTCGGCCTGTGGTTCGTGCAGCTGTGGGCGGAAAGCCTGGGCAAGCGCCTGGACTTGGACGGCAAAGAGGTAAACGCCGGCACCACCCCGCTCACCGCCCTGGGGGCCACCGACCAGCACTCCATCTTGCAGCTGTTCAAGGAGGGCCCCGCCGACAAGGTGTACGGGTTCGTGCGGGTGGAAAACATGCCCGGGGAAATCCCGCTTGCTGACCAGTTCCCGGAAGAAAAGGAATACGCGTATTTCGCCGGCCACACTATGGGCGAGCAGCTGCACATCGAGCAGCTATCCACGGAAATGAGCCTGTTCCGGGCCGGAAGGCCTTGCTACCGCGTGTCGCTGCGGGAGATTTCCCCCGCCGTGCTGGGTGCGCTTTTCTATTTCTACGAGGCCCTGGTGGTATTCAGCGCCGCGCTGTGGAACATCAACCCCTTCGACCAGCCCGGCGTGGAGGAGGGCAAAAACATCACTTACGCCCTGATGGGGCGGGAGGATTACCGGGAGCGAAGGGAAACATACCGCCAGGCGGTGGAGCAGTACGAAAGCCAGCGCCGCGTGTTTGGGGTCGGACTTAAAATTGTTTAAGCCAGCTATAAAATTAAGATATGGTGATTTTGGGATTTACTTTTAGTTGTTCATATTCTTTCATCCCGCTGGTTTATTGCCGTTTCATTTAGCCGGCTCACGGCCAGAGCCACTGCTCCCATCACCCCGGATTCTCCACCCAGCGCGGCCCTTTCAATGCGCGCTGCTTCAAGGGAAGTTGCTAGCGCCCGGCGGTGGATTTCCTCCATCATGGCGTTCCACAAGGGCGCGCCGGCCTGCATAGCCCCGCCACCCAGCACCACCGCCGCGGGGTTTAGCAGGTTTATCAGCCCCGCCACGGCACGGCCCAGGTGGCGCCCGGCATCCCGCAGAATCACCAGCGCCTCGGCATCCCCCTCCGCCGCGGCCGCCGCCACTTCACGGGCCGTAATTTTGTCTTTGGAGCCGCCGGCCGCTGCCAGTATTCCCGCACCGCGCCCTTCATCCACCAGCGCCCGCGCCCGCAGGGCCATGGCCGTTCCCGATGCCACCGCTTCCAGGCAGCCGTCGTTGCCGCAGCGGCAAACCGGCCCGCCCGGCGCCACGGTAATGTGGCCGATTTCCCCCGCCGTGCCGCGGGTACCGTGGTAAATGCCACCATTCAGGATCAAGCCGCCCCCCACACCGGTACTGACAGTGATATACACCATGTCACCGGAGCCCCGGCCGGCGCCGTACGTGTACTCGCCCAGCGCTGCCAGGTTGGCGTCGTTGTCCAGGTAAACGGGTAACCCCAGCCGCCGGCCAAGTATTTCACCCAGGGGAAGGTCCCTCCACCCCAGGTTGGGGGCATAAAATAAAAAACCTTGCCCGGGGTCCATCCAGCCGGGAATACCGACGCCCACCGCCGCCACGCTGGTCATCGTCGCGGACGCCTGTTCCAGAACCTCCCGCAGGGTTTCCTCAATCCTGTTCAGCACGTGCTCTCGCCCCCGGCCGGCTTCCGTGGGCACCTTCACCCGGGCCAGCACTTCCCCCTCCCTACTGGCCAAAACAGTGAGAATCTTGGTTCCTCCCAGGTCAACGCCCGCCACCAGGTCGCGCGTCATGTTTATCACCTCAAAATGAATTTTTCCACCACTTCCGCCACGCCGCATTCCTCATTGGACGGGCAAACGTAATCCGCCCGGTCCCGGATCTCCGGCCTGGCGTTGCCCACCGCCACGCCGAGCCCGGCGTATTCAAGCATCTCCAGGTCGTTATAGCTATCCCCCACGGCAATGACTTCCTCCCGCCGCACCCCGTAATGCCTCGCTATGGATTCCAGCGCGTGACCCTTGTGGCCGTCGGGGTGGGAGAACTCCAGGAAATGCGGCTTGGATTTGGTTATGTGCAGTTTTGTTCCAAATACGGGCCGCGCCTCGGAAGCCAGCTCGTCCAGCTGTTCTTCTTTAGCCACCACCAGCACCTTGGTGGGGTCCTGGTTTTGGTTTAAAAGAAAACGGCCCAAGTCGCCCACCGCCTCCACCGGCACACCGGAATAGGATGCGTACAGCCGGCTCTCGCGGGTGTGCCGGGCAACGTACAGAAAGTCGTCCACGTACACGTTAACGTGGTAACCGTAACGCCCGGCCAGGTCAATAACCTCCAGGGCCAGGTCCACGGGCACCGGCCGGTGGAACAGGGTTTCGCCGGTAACCGGGTGACGTACCAGCGCCCCCTGGTATGTAATCAAGTAGTCCTGTATACCCAGTTGTTCGGCGTAAGGACGAGACGACCGGAACATGCGCCCGGTGGCCAGGGTCACCCGCACCCCGGCATCCAGCGCCGCCCGGATGGCCAGGCGGGAGCGCTCGGGAACGCGCTGCCTGCCGTCCAGCAACGTGTCATCCAGGTCCAGGGCCAGCAGTTTATACTTGCTCAACTCGGCACCTCCGTATGAATGAATAGCAAACTTATAATGTAAAAATATATTTATTCCCTGAAAAAGTCGTACACCGCCTGCGCGGCACGCCGGTTCATGCCCGGCACCGCGGCCAGTTCCTCCAGCCCGGCTTCCCGGATCCTCTCCACCGAGCCGAAAGCGCGTAACAGTTCCCGCCGGCGGACGGCGCCGATCCCCTCGATTTCCTCCAGCATGGATTTCAGGTTGCGCTTGCCCCGCAGCTGCCGGTGGTAAGTGACGGCGAAGCGGTGCGCTTCATCCCGCAGCCGCTGCAGCATTTTCAGGGCCGGCGAGTTTTCCGGTAGCCGCACGGGGTCGGAGCGTCCCGGTAGAAAAATCAGTTCTTCTTCCTTAGCCAGGCCGCACGCGGGGATATGCTCCAGGCCGTGCTCCTGCAAAACGGCCAAGGCAGATGAAAGCTGGCCCTTGCCGCCGTCGATTACCAGCAGGTCGGGGAGGCAGTGAAACTTGGCCTGCCGGCTGGACATTTGGCCCGTGTTCACCAGTTCCCGCTCCTGGAGCCCCCGGGAAAAACGCCGTGTCAGGGCCTCCCGCATGGAAGCGAAATCATCAGGGCCGGCTACGGTTTTGATTTTGAACCGGCGATACTGCTGCGGTGCCGGCTTGCCGTCCTCGAAAACAACCATCGAGGCCACTGTTTCAGTCCCCTGGATGTTGGATATGTCAAAGCACTCCAGGCGGCGGGGAGGCGAATTCAGGCCCAGTTCCCGGGCCAGTTCACCCAGCGCCTGCTGCAAATCTTCCCTCCGGGCCACCCGGCTTGCCTGGACCTCTTCCAGCACCAGCAGGGCATTGCGCCCCACCAAATCCACCAGCTTCTTTTTTTCCCCGCGCCGGGGCACATGTATGTAAACCCTAGCCCCTCGCTTGCCAGTAAGCCAGCGCTCAAGCACTTCGTGTTCTTCCGCAGGTATATCCTCCACCATTATCTCCCGGGGAATGAACTCAGCCTGCAGGTAGTACTGCTTGATGAAACCGTTCAGCACCTCGGCCCGGCTCATGTCGCCGGTGTCGTCGAGGATAAAGTGCTCCCGGCCGATGAGCTTGCCGCCGCGCACGAAAAAAACCATCACGCAGCACTGGTCCTGCGCCCGGGCCATGGCCACCACGTCCCGGTCCTCCATGTCGCTGGATACGATTTTCTGTTTTTCAATTACCTTTTCCACGGCCTGCAGCTGGTCCCGTAGCTGTGCGGCCCGCTCGAACTCCAGCTTTTCCGCCGCCTGTTCCATGCGGTGCCGCAAGTCCTCCACCAGTTGCTCCTGCTTCCCTTCCAGGAAAAGCAGCACCCCGTCCACCACCCGGCGGTACTCCTCCGGGGTGATCAGCCCGCAGCAGGGGCCCAGGCAGCGCTTGATGTGCTGGTTCAGGCAGGGCCGGCTGCGCGAGGCCAGGGTTTTCTGCTTGCAGCTGCGCAGGGGGAATATGCGCTTCAGCAGGCGCAGCGTTTCGTGCACCGCGCCCACCTGGGTGTACGGGCCGAAGTAACGGGACCCGTCCTTCACCACCCGGCGGGTGATGAACACCCGGGGGAATTCCTCGTTCAGGGTTACCTTCAGGTAAGGGTAGCTCTTGTCGTCCTTGAGAAAAACATTGTAGCGGGGGCGGTGTTCTTTAATTAGGTTGCTCTCCAGGATCAGTGCCTCCACTTCGGAGTCGGTGGTGATGTACTCCAGGTCCCGGGCCCGGCTCATCAGCGCTTTTACCTTGGGGTCCCGGCTGGCGGCGGCGCCAAAATACGAGCGCAGCCGGTGCTTCAGGGACACTGCCTTGCCCACGTATATGACATCGCCCTTATCATCCCGGAAAATATATACTCCCGGGCTTTCCGGCAGCTTATCCAGCTTCTCCCGCACCCGCTCACCTCCTACGGGGGCCAGGCTTAAACTTGTGCCAACCAATTATATTATTCTAATATCATATTTATCATATTTAAAAGGTTGTTATCAACAAGTTAAAGCCTGAACCCCTTCTTCTTCCGCCTGTTTAAGCCTGGCCCTCAGGAAGGGGGCGGTGTAGGAAACGGTGGATTGGGCCACTTCCTCCGGGGTGCCGGTGGCCAGCACCTGGCCGCCGCGGTCGCCGCCTTCGGGTCCCAGGTCAATAATGTAGTCGGCGGTTTTAATCACGTCCAGGTTGTGCTCGATAACCAGCACGGTGTCGCCGGCGCCCACCAGCCGGTGTAACACGTTCAGCAACCGGTGGATGTCGGCAATGTGCAGCCCGGTGGTGGGCTCGTCCAGGATGTACAGAGTTTTACCGTTGGAGCGCCGGGACAGCTCGGTGGCCAGCTTGACCCGCTGGGCCTCGCCGCCGGACAGCTCCGGCGCGGGCTGGCCGAGCCGGATATACCCCAAGCCCACGTCATACAGGGTCTGCAGCCGGCGCTTGATCTTGGGCAAGTGCCGGAAGAAATCCAGAGCCTGTTCCACCGTCATATTCAGCACGTCGGAAATGCTCTTGCCCTTGTACTTGATCTCCAGCGTCTCCCGGTTGTATCGCGTGCCCTTGCACACCTCGCAGGGCACGTACACGTCGGGCAGGAAGTGCATTTCGATCTTGATGATACCGTCGCCCCGGCAGGCCTCGCAGCGCCCACCCTTCACGTTGAAGCTGAACCGCCCCGGGCGGTATCCCCTGGCCCGGGCTTCGGGCGTCTGGGAGAACAAATCCCGGATATCCGTGAACACACCGGTGTAAGTGGCTGGGTTGGAGCGCGGCGTGCGGCCAATGGGCGACTGGTCCACCTCGATGACCTTGTCTAAATGCTCCAGGCCGCGAATTTCCCGGCAGGCGCCGGGCTTCACCTTGGCCCGGTGCAGCTCCTGGGCCAGTTTTTTGTACAGGATTTCGTTCACCAGGGTGCTCTTGCCCGAACCTGACACCCCGGTGACGCAGATGAACAGCCCCAGGGGAATCTCCACGTCTATATTTTTCAGGTTGTGCTCCGACGCCCCCACCACGGTCAGTGACTTGCCGTTTGGCTTCCGCCGGCCCCGGGGCACCGGTATGCTTTTCTTGCCGCTTAGATACTGGCCGGTGATGGACTCGGGGGCCGCCATGATGTCCTCCACGGTTCCGGCGGCCACCACCCGGCCGCCGTGCTCCCCGGCACCGGGTCCGATGTCGATGATGTGGTCGGCGGTGTAAATGGTCTCCTCGTCGTGCTCCACCACAATCAGTGTGTTACCCATATCCCGTAGCCGCTCCAGCGTTTCCAGCAACCGCCGGTTGTCCCGCTGGTGCAGGCCGATGCTGGGCTCGTCCAGGATGTACAGCACGCCCATTAAACCGCTGCCAATCTGGGTGGCCAGCCGGATGCGCTGGGCCTCGCCGCCCGACAGGGTGCCCGCCGCCCGGTCCAGGGTCAGGTAGTCCAAACCCACGTTTACCAGAAAGCCCAGCCGGGCGTCTATCTCCTTCAACACCTGCCGGGCGATCACCCGCTCCCGCTCGGTCAATTCCAGTTCCCGCAGAAAGCGGCGCGCCTCCAGCACCGACATGGCGGTTAGCCGGTTAATGGGCAGCCCGCCGATTTTCACCGCCAGGGCCTCGGGTTTCAGCCTGGCCCCGCCGCAGGCCGGGCAGGGCCGGGTGCTCATGTACTGTTCTATTTCTTCCCGCATGTAGTCGGAGCTGGTTTCTTTGTACCGCCTGCTCAGATTGTTGATGACCCCCTCGAAGGGGAACCGGTAGCTTTGCAGGTTGCCGAAACTGTCCTCCAGGGTGACCCGCACCATCTCCCGGCCGGTGCCGTACAACAGCTTTTCCAGGTCAGCCGGGTCCATGTCCCGCACCGGCACGTCCAGGCTAAAGCCATAATGTTCCGCCACGGCCTCCAGGTAACGC
Source organism: uncultured bacterium (assembly GCA_965539975.1). Taxonomy (GTDB): domain Bacteria; phylum Bacillota; class Desulfotomaculia; order Desulfotomaculales; family Desulfallaceae; genus CBETWA01. The sequence goes on from CBETWA010000027.1 coordinate 7,499, forward strand.
ATGCCGTTGGCGCTTTTCATCCACGCCTCAATGGCCCCCTGGCGCACCGACAAGCTCTTGTCGGGAATCACCAGGTCCGGGTCCAGTTCCATTTTAAACCCCAGGCCGGTGCATTCCGGGCAGGCCCCAAAGGGGCTGTTGAAAGAAAACAGCCGGGGGGCGATTTCCGGGATGCTGATACCGCAGTCCACGCAGGCAAAGTTCTCACTGAACAGGATCTCCTGGCCGCCCACCACGGCGGCCACGGCCACCCCGTCCCCGTACCGCAGGGCGGTTTCCAGGGAGTCGGCCAGCCGGCGGGCGGACTCGGGACGCACCACCACCCGGTCCACCACTATGTCTATATTGTGCTTCTTGTTCTTGTCCAGCTTGATATCCTCGTGAACATCCATTACTTCCCCGTCCACCCGCACCCGCACGAACCCGTCCCGCCGGATTCCCTCCAGCAGTTTCACGTGCTCGCCCTTTTTGCCCCGCACCACCGGGGCCAGGATCTGTAGACGGGTGCCTTCGGGCAGTTCCACCAGTTGATCCACAATCTGCTGTACCGTCTGGCGGGTGATGGGCTTGCCGCACTGGGGACAGTGGGGCCGCCCGGCCCGGGCGTACAGCAGGCGCAGGTAATCGTATATCTCAGTCACCGTGCCCACGGTGGACCGGGGATTATGACTGGTGGTTTTCTGGTCAATGGATATGGCCGGGGACAGCCCTTCAATGTAGTCCACGTCGGGCTTGTTCATTTGGCCCAAAAACTGCCGTGCGTAAGCAGACAGGGACTCCACGTAGCGGCGCTGCCCCTCGGCGTATATGGTATCGAAAGCCAGGGACGATTTGCCCGATCCGGACAGGCCGGTGATGACCACCAGCTTGTTCCGGGGAATCTCCACATTGATGTTTTTCAGGTTGTGGGCGCGGGCGCCCCGGACCACTATTTTATCCAGCATAGTATTGGTGCCTCCGTTATGATAAATATATTGTACCGGTATTCCACCCGGGACGCGACCGAATCGCCGGGCCGCCCCGGTGTGGTAAGATTTGGCAAGCATGTTGTGCCGCTTTTACGTGGCACCTATTATTTTACAAGAAATTTAATTCCGTTGAAACCAACAGGGAAACTTGTTTTTGGAGGGGCAAAAAAAAAACAGGCATAACCGCCACGGGGGTGCTGAACGTTAAAGTATGCGGTAATTTCCCGAAAATACAATTAGCCGGCACGTTAACGCTGTGCAATATAATCACGGGTCCGGGAGCAACTGCTGCGGTGCCGGCTGCTTGATATTTCACAAGGGGCGACTTTTAGAAAGCTTGGCAGGTCGCATTTATCCCGTCGTGTTATTATAACGGGCACACCGGTGGTGCTGCCCCGCTTGCCACACCGGTCACGCGGCAGCTGCTAACCGGCTTCCAGTACTCGGTAACCGCAGCGGGCGAAGTTGCGGTTGAAGGTAAACACAGCATCTATTCCCAGCCTCTCCATTACCGCAAAGCTGATGGCATCCGTTAATGTGCACTCGCCGCCGCGCCCGGTAAGCAGTATTTCCAGGGCGCGTTTTTCGTCCTCCTCACAGGCGCGCTCCACCGGCCAGATATTGTTTCGCACCCACATGCGGGCGGCGTCGGGACCCAGCCGGGCGTTCAGCAAGGCGTGCGCCTCGGCCACAATATAATTGGTCATTAGCGGCAGCGCCCGCTGCTTTTGCATTTGCCGTAGAATAGCCCGGGCGGCTGGGTGGTTCCCGTCACTTTTGCACAACAATGCGAAAACCGCGCCGGAGTCCACCAGCACCTTCTCCCTCATTCCCCCACCTCCGCCGCGCTATACCCGCCGAGGTCCATGGAAATCCCCGCGGCACCGCGCCGGTCCTCGAACATGCCCACCATGTCCCAAATGGGGTCAGCCTCGGCCAGCGGGGCCACCTGGTAAACCTTTTTCAACAGCAACGTATCGCCCTTCAAGGCCACCGCCAGGCGGGAACCCTTATCCAAGCGCAGCTTGTCCCGGTACTCCTTGGGCAGGGTCAGCTGTCCCTTGCTTGTAAGCGTTACCGTTTGGTATCGCAATGAACTTGCTCCTTTCCCCCGGTAAGTCCGTTATTATCTTAATATACCAGAGGAAATATATGGAAGCAAGTGCTGGTGCAGAACCTTTTATATGAAAAACTTTTTCGCACACTTTTAACGGGGCGTTCCAGTGGTATTGCCCCGCCCGCTCCGGGTAGCCACCGGATCGCCCCGCAACTGTAGATTCTCATTCTTCGTCTGGCGACGTCATAGCGCCACGGTGCATTGCTGAGATGTGCAAATTTCCATATCCTGGCACCAAATTGCAACAAATTCAGTTTTCAACACCCGGCACCACGGAGTTCCAGCCGGAGTTCAATGATGGCGTCGCGCAGCTGGGCGGCCTGCTCGAATTCCAGCCGGCGGGCGGCCTCGCGCATTTCTTTTTCCAGCCGGGCCAGCATCTGCTTGATTTCTTTCTTGGTGAGCTTGCCCTTCTTGCCGGTGTCGTACGGCGCCGTGGCTTCGGCCACTTTGGTGGTGGCCTCGATGACGCCCCGCACCGCTTTACTGACAGTTTGCGGGGTAATGCCGTGGCGCTTGTTGAACTCGGTCTGCAGCTTGCGCCGGCGCTCTGTCTCTTCAATGGCCCGGGCCATGGAGTCGGTGACCCGGTCGGCGTACAGGATGACCCGCCCGTTCACATTGCGGGCCGCCCGCCCGATGGTCTGGATCAGTGAGCGCTCGGAGCGCAGGTAACCCTCCTTGTCGGCGTCCAGGATGGCCACCAGGCTCACCTCCGGCAGGTCCAGTCCCTCCCGCAGCAGGTTTATACCCACCAGCACGTCGAACGCGCCCAGGCGCAGGTCCCGGATAATCTCCATCCGCTCGATGGTGTTGATCTCAGAATGCATGTAGCGCACCCGGATACCCGTTTCCCGCAGGTAGTCCGTCAGGTCCTCGGCCATTTTCTTGGTCAAAGTGGTCACCAGCACCCGCTCGTTCCTGGCTGCCCGGGCGTTGATTTCGCCGATGAGATCGTCAATTTGCCCCCTGGTGGGACGCACGAAAAGCTCGGGGTCCACCAGGCCGGTGGGCCGGATGATTTGCTCCACCACCTGGTCGCTGTGCTCCAGTTCGTATGGTCCTGGGGTGGCGGACACGTATATGACCTGTCCCAAGCGCCGCTCGAATTCATCGAATGTCAGGGGCCGGTTGTCGAATGCCGAGGGCAGCCGGAACCCGTACTCCACCAGCGATTTTTTACGGGACCGGTCCCCCTCGTACATGGCCCGCACCTGGGGTATGGTGACGTGGGACTCGTCTATGATCATCAGGAAGTCGTCCGGGAAATAATCCAGCAGCGTATAAGGCGGCTCCCCGGGCCGGCGCCCGGTGAGGTGCCGGGAATAGTTCTCGATGCCGCTGCAGAACCCCATTTCCCGCATCATCTCGATGTCGTACCGGGTGCGTTGCTCCAGGCGCTGGGCCTCCAGCAGCTTGTCCTGGGCCCGCAGCTCGGCCAGGCGTTCCTCCAGTTCTTCCTCGATGCGCGCTATGGCGCTTTCCATGCGTTCCCGGGAAATGGCGTAGTGGCTGGCCGGGAATATGGACACGTGCTGCCGCTCGCCGGTAATCTCACCGGTGAGCACGTCGAACTCCAGCAAGCGCTCTACCTCGTCACCGAAGAAGTCAACCCGGATGGCCTGTTCCGAGTTGCCCGCCGGGAATATTTCCAGCACATCGCCCCGCACCCGGAACTTGCCCCGGGTGAAGTTTACGTCGTTGCGCTCGTACTGGATGTCCACCAGGCGGCGCAGCACATCGTCGCGGTTGTACTCGCTGCCCTTGCGCAGGGACAACACCAGCGTGCTGTATTGCTCCGGGTCGCCCAACCCGTAAATGCAGGACACGCTGGCCACGATAATCACGTCCCGCCGCTCGAAAAGCGCGCAGGTGGCCGAGTGGCGCAGTTTGTCTATCTCGTCGTTTATGGATGAATCCTTTTCGATATAGGTATCGGTGTGGGGAATGTATGCCTCCGGCTGGTAGTAGTCGTAATAACTGACGAAATACTCCACCGCGTTGTCCGGGAAGAATTCTTTAAACTCCCCGCACAACTGGGCCGCTAGGGTTTTGTTGTGAGCCAGCACCAGGGTTGGCCGCTGCACCCGCTGGATCACCTGGGCCATGGTGTATGTTTTGCCGCTGCCGGTCACACCCAGCAAAGTCTGGTGTTTAAGACCGTTGTTTAGCCCCTCCACCAGCTGTTCAATGGCCTTGGGCTGGTCGCCCCGAGGCTCAAAGGAGGATTTTAACTTGAACTCACCGCTCACGGTTTACCTCACCCCGGTAAATTATATCACATCGCGCAATGGAAAAAAAAAGAAGCGCTTTTTAAAGCAACTTCTTTTCTGCCATCAACATGTAAATCATTTTGGCGGCCTCAGCCCTGGTCAGCCGTTCCCCCGGGCGGAACGTCCGGTCATCGTAAGCCTGCAAGTAACCCTTTTGCACGGCCGCCAGCACGTAAGGAGCCGCCATGGTAGATATTTTACTGTAATCCTTAAATTGCCTGGACAGCTGCACCTGAACCGCCCTGTTGTTTGCCCAGTTGACAGCCAGCCCGGCGGCGGACATCACGCTTGTTGCCGCCTGTTCCCTGGTCAGCCCGTCAAAGTAACGGAAAACAAAGCGCCCATCCGGTTCCCTCCTGCCGCTCATAAAACCGTTCCTGGCCACGGCTTCCACGTACAGGGCGGCGTCCCGGGTAAGCGGTACCATGTAACCACTGCTGTTATACCCGTAAGAAAAACCGTTCATGTACAGTACGTCGCTAAAGGTGCCCACGCCCGTAAGATTTTCAGGAAGCTCCAGGTTTAGAGCCTTGCCCAGCATAAGGGCGAACTCGCCCCTGCTCACATATAAATCCTGGCCGTTCCCGTCAACCAGCCCGAAGTACCCGGGTTGCGCGGATGGTGATGGAGACATAATCCCCTTTGCCCACAGGTATTCCACGTAAGGCCGGGCCGGGCCGTCACCGTCACGGAAGCTCCACAGCCGGTTCACGGACACGTAGCGGCCAAACCCCTTGAAGGGAACGGTAATCGTTTTTTTCTTGGCGTCCGCTTTGCCGCCAATGTTCTCCCAGTTACCGTACACGCCGTCATAAGGGTCATACAGCACGGTGACGGTATGAAAAGCCGCTTCGCTGATATTATCCAGCGGTAAGGTCATTTCGCCGCCCGGCGGTGCCACAATCCCCGTGTCGTAATCCCGGAAGACGTCGAAACGATACTCGTCCCCGCTCCAAGCGACGTGGGCAATGTTAAAAATGTAACTGACAGCGGGCGAACCGGCCACGTTAGATACCCTCTCCAGCTTGAAAGCCATCAGCTGGCTCTCCGCCGCCCCGTATTTATCCCTCAAGTAATAATTCTTTGGAAAGTTGATAACCAATCGTTTATCGAAAACACTCACCTTGTTGTTCTTGTTCAGGTCATGGGTAACGGTGGCGCCATCCTCGGGAATATTGACGAACCTGATGGTTTTATCCACTTTTATGACTTCTTCCCGCTCGTCTCCTTGCTCGTCCTCGTACTCGTAATATACCTCGAAGGTGAACTTGTTATCACCGGCCTTCAATACCACCTTTTCCAGGTAATAATCGCTACCACGACTGTCCAGCGCCTTTTTATTATAATAAACCTTTTCCGCACCGGGGGCGTAAATAACTATATCCACCGGGCTCCGGTTAACACTGATGATCTTTTCCACCACTTCCACGTCGTCCACGTACACCTTGGCGTCACGCACCGTGGTAAAGTAAAAACTGTATGATTCCAAGTTGTCCCCGTCTACATTCTCAATGGAGCTGGAAAGCCTCACCCGGTACCGTGTATTGTATTCCAGTTGTTTACGAGGCTTGAAGAAAGCCCGGCGGGAACGACTGTCGTAAGTAACGGTGCCATCCACGTAATTGCCGTTGCTGTCCCGCAGGGTAAACCCGTCGATGACGGATTCCTTGTCCATGTCGTCACTGAATTCCACGCTTATAATCACGGTAACGGGCACATTTTTGGCGCCCCTTTCGGGGTAATGGTCTTCAACCTCGGGGTCGGCCCAGGCCGGGGTTGCCACCGCCAGAAAAATCAAAGCTATAAAAAATAATAAATATAATTTTTTTTCAATTTTTTTCCTAAACACAACAACACCACCTGCCAGTTTAAACCTTTATCATTAATTATCGGCAGGTGGTGCAAATTCCTGCAGTTATTTTTTCGCCCGGGGATGCCCCCGGCAACCCTTTCGCTAATGTTGGCCGCCGCCCTGGCCGTTCTGCTGGCCGCCTTCCCGGCTTTCCTCGCCCACGGATTCAATTTTCTTCACTTCACCGTCAATTTGCACTTCCATGGTTTTACCGTCCTGGGTAATTATCCGCAGCATGGTCTTTTTCTGCTGTTGTCCCTGCTGCCCACCGCCGCCCTGTGCGCCCTGCCAGCCGGTATGTTGCTCCTGCCCCTCCCCCTGCTGTTGTCGTCCTTGTTGAACATGTTGAGATTCTTGTTCACCGTCTTGTTGCTTCTTCAAACCCTTGTACCGCTCTTCCAGAAGATAGATATTTTTAGCCGTAATCAGCCGCACCGGCACAATGCGGGCCGGGACGGTATAATCACCGTTTGCAAACCGTGTATTGTACTGCCAGTTGCCTTTTTGGGCCAGTGCCACCGCCGCATCCAGCGCAAACTGCCCCAGCATGTCGGGGTTCACGTCCACTTCGGCGTCATGCTCCCCCGCAACCAGTGCCTTAGCCGCGAGCTCGGATGCACCCACACCGGCGGTAAGCACATTCTTTTCATACCCACCCGCCTTCAGGAATTCCGCCGCGGCTACGGCAAGGCCGCTGTCAACGGCCAGGATAATATCCACGCGCTCGTCCCGGCCCATTATCTCCCCCATTATTGCGGGTACCATTGCGGTATCCAGCCCCGGAACGTCATAAACACCGGTTACCTTCACATCTTCCCTACCAGCAAGAGCTTCCCTGCAGGCGCCGGCGATGGAAGCAGACATTTGGTCCCGCGGGTCGCCGCGCAGAATGATCACGTTCACCGGCCGCTTGCCCGTCAATTGCGCGGCCACGCTGTAATCCACCACACCCGGCACCTGCCCCCGGCCGTCCTGCCGGTTACCGCCGCCCTGTTCACCTGCCTGTCCTTCACCCCGGTCGCCCTGTCCTCCTTCGCCCGGGCCACCTTCAATTTGGAATTCCTGCCGGTCACCGGCCCGGGGTAAGGCCACTTGGCCGGTTTTTAATTCTTCAGCCCGGCGAAGAGATTCTGTTACAAACCGTGCCAGCAACTGCCCCGACATGGTGTGGTCGGAGGCAATATAACCGTCTGCAGGCGTGTTATACGCCAAATTTTCCAGGACAACCACCTTGATCCCCGCCCGGGCTAGTTTTTCCACGTGCGCCGCTGCCTGGCCGGGATCAACCGGCTGCAGTACCGCCACTTTGACCTTCTTTTTTACCAGTTCGTCCACCTGTTTATCCTGTTCAGCCGGGTCATTTTTGGCGTCAAGCCAGGTAATATCCAGGTTTTCCTTCCGCTTGCGCTCATCCACTTTCTTCTTTATAGTCCTGTTACCATCCCGGTTCATATCCGCCAGTGCGAAACCCAGCTTTACAGGCGGCTCCACCGGCTTGCGCTGTGGTTCCCGGTTACCGCAACTTACCAGTAGTAAGAGAATAAAAATAAACAGAATACAAATTAAAAAACGCCAGCGATACATTTACCCACCTCCGGGATACTCGGCACAGCACGGTGTTTCATTTATCTTTGCCCCGGAAATTTTCTTTATTCCCCAAAAGGCAGGTTTGGAATCCCGCAGGCGCGATAAACGGTAAAAAAACCGCGCAATTTCAAGATAGACCCCCATGCTGCATTGCAGCACCAACAGGAAGATGAAAATAGCACTGAAGTGGGCTGGTGGCTCCCCGCAAGTGATGTACTGGAGCGTCGGTAACAGCACCCGGCGCAGCGAGGTTGCGAAACCGGACGAGCGAACAGGACGTTCGCGAAAGCCTTTCCCGAACCAGGACGGTGAGTTTATGGCGGTCCGGTTTCGGAAAGCGGTCAGGGGACACACTTCCCCTTTGGGGTCAAATCTTTTGGGTCGGAAGTATGTCCCCAACGTATAAGCCGTTGGTGCCGTCGGCGCGGGAGTTTTTAAACACAGTGTCGGTCGTTGCCTGTAATTATATTTTTATCCTCCCAATGGTGCCAATGTTATGGCGCATCACCTGATTAGAAAAAGCGAGACGGAACAGGTATACCCATAACCAAGAGTGTTTTCCGGGTAGATCGATACCACCGGGGCACCGCCCACAAGCAAGCGTAAAAAAAAGGAATATTTAACCGTACCATTGAATAGGAATTTCCTGGGAGGTGGTTTTAATGACCTCTTTTAACCCGCAATTCAACCCACTAGAATTCCTGAACCGTATCCTGGCCCGGCTGTCACCCCTGAAAAAAGAACCGCCCGGCCTGGTGGGAGCCGTAATAGACGCAAAAAAGACCTGGGAACAGGCCTTGAACTTGTTTAACACGCTGGATAACAAAATGATCGATTTTGCCATATATAACCTGAACGCCGCCGAAAGGCATTACATGGCGCTGCTGGTGGAGGCCAAAAGGGCGGGGGTTACGGCCTGGCCGGAAAATCTCAACGAAGTTAACTCGCCGGAATCACTTGAACAACCCGCCGCGCAACCGGACAAGCAGGCCGGCCGGGAACGGGCCGCTCACAATTGAGGCTCACGCAGCCCCAGCTCGATCATTTTATCCCGAATGGATTTCATGTCGTTCCAGGCTTCGCCCTTTCGGGATGGATCGCGCAGCAAAGCCGCCGGGTGGTAAGTGGCCGTGATCCAGAACCCCTTGCGCTCCAGCCAACGGCCCCTCACTTTGGTTATTCGCTCGCCGGGGCCTATGACATGCCGCACCGCAGTGGAACCGAGGCAGACAATAATTCTGGGCTGCACAATGCTAACCTGCGCCCTCAAAAACGGCAGGCACTTTTCCCCCTCTTCCGGGGTGGGCGTACGGTTGCCGGGCGGCCGGCACTTCACAATGTTACAAATCATGGCGTTTTTCTCCCGGCTCAAATCAATGGCTGCCAGCATCCGGTCCAGCAATTGCCCGGCCGGCCCCACAAAAGGCCTGCCCTGCAAGTCCTCCTGCTCGCCGGGTCCCTCTCCCACAAACATAATTTTCGATTCCAGCACGCCCTCGCCGAAAACAACGTTCCTGCGCCGCGCTGCCAGCCCGCAGGCGGTGCACTTAAGGCAAATTTCCCGCAATTGATTCCACTTTACAAGCTTGTCGTCCACAAAAACCGCACTCCTTACCGGCTCGGTTTAAATTTCTTCACGCCCACACGCCCGGCCCCCTTGCTTCATGTCCGAGCCCTTCACATCCGAGCTATTTCTTGAAATTCTACCCCGATTCGCCAAACCCTGCCTGGTGAACGCTCATGGCACAGCGCGGCACGGGCATTTTACCGGAAAAAAAACCCGCCGGTTCTGTGAGAATAACCCGGCGGGTATTTCTATAAAGGTTTCGATTAAACTGGAGAAAACTCTAGAATTGAATGATTTAGTCTTCCTTTTCCAGGATAATCCGGTGATCCACCAGGGCCAGTTCGGCAATTCTGGCCTTAATGATCTTGCGCCGTCCAAAAATGTCTTCCAAAACCAGGCCCTCATCCCGAGGGGTTACCTTGTCAACCATTTCCATAAACATTTCCTCTTTTCCGTCCTTGCGCAGGTAAGCATTTGCTTCACACATGGTAAGTCACCTCCCCTAAAAGTCAAAAAACCACCTTGGCCCCCCTTACCGGCAGTGACCTCCGTGGTCTGCTAGCTCGCCGCGGGTCTTCTGACCCGGTTTTATAGATTATATCCTCTCAAAAGAGGGGGTGTCAACGCGAAATTAACACCGCTGTTTGAATTGTGTTCCTTTGAAACATAACAGCAAATAGACATCAAAGGTAAATGCAGGTAAGAGCAGTTGTTCTCTTATTGTCGATTTTTTTTCCACCAGCGCCCCAGCGGCCCGTCGGTACTCAATTCAATCACTTTTTCGGCCCCCCCCGTCCCGTCGGGAACAGCCAGTATTCCAAGCGTGTATCCCGGGCCGCCGTGGGAAAGAATTTCCCGCCGGTATTGCTTTTGCCTGCCGCCAAGATAGTCCACCTGCAGCGGCGGAACAACGGCATAAAGTATTGCCGCCAGGTCGGCGCGGCTACGCACCGGAACCCCGTTCACCGATACTATGATATCGCCGGACCTTATGCCCGCGTTCCAGGCCGGGGTGCCCGGCAAAACATCCAGCACTTTTATACCGTGCGGGCTGGGTACGTAATAGGGGGGATCATGCAGTTCCACCCGCTGCCCGATGTTGATTACGGCCTCGTGCCCCAGGGGGGAAAAGAGGGCGGCCACCACGGCCATAAAGAAAGAGTTTTCGGAAAGTACCGCCAGCAAAAGCAATATTACGCTGTACAAGGCCAGGTAACCGGCGGACATCACACTTTTACACCGGGGAGTCCTGGCGATGGCCATGTCACCGTAACCAAGGGCTGCCGCCACCGGAATCAGGGTGTATACAATGTTTTCAGCATCTTCCACCCCGGGACCGATTAGCGGCCACCAGTCAGGCATATTCACCACACCTGGCGGCACTTCCGTTCCCACCACGAACGCCAGGGCGGTTATGGGGATAGGCCAGAACTTCTGCAGGGTGAAACCGCCTACCACGCGGCCCGCCCTGTCCCGGAAATACGAAGGGATGGCGCCCAGGTGCCCGCTGAGTAGTATCAACACGCTTTCCACCATGTGCAGCACAGCCACCAAAGCCAGCACCTGCGAGGCGTTTATTTGCGGGAACCCCAACAACACGTTGCTCAGGGCCAGGATGCCCCCGGCGTAGGCGAAGCAGATAAAGCGAACGTTAATCAACATTAATAAAATAGCCAGCGGAAGAATATAGTACAGTCCCGAGCCGGTAAGGGTGATGCCTATAAACACCATGAACACACCGCCCACGATACCGCCGGCCAGCCCGAACATTATGGCGGAAATCACCTCGTCCCAGTTGGGTTTGAGGGGTACGCCGAAAAAGTTCTCCCGAACCGCATTCATGCGCCGGTACTGGATTCCAACCAGTACCACCACGAGCCAAAACACGGGCTCAAAAGCCATGCGCATGATATTGTACAGGATCACAGGAAATATATCGCTAAAGGGAAACACGGAATTCACCTCGCCGTACCCGGCTCGTCACCTGTTCCCGACCTTTTCCCGCAACAATTTCAAAGCCTGTTCCAGCTGCTCGTCGCCGGGCAAATCCCGGTTGTCTTCAACCACAATATGGGGCTGAATTCCTTTTTTGTTAATATCGTTCTTATTCGGTGTAAGGTACCGCGCGGTGGTCAACTTCAAACCGGCTTCGTTGTCCAGCGGGAATACGGTCTGCACCACACCTTTGCCGAATGTTCTTTCACCCACCAGTATGCCGGTGCCCGTGTCCTTGATGGCCCCGGCCAGAATTTCCGCCGCACTGGCACTGTTGCCGTTAACCAGCACCACCATGGGTAATTGTAGATACTCGCCATCCGCCATTTTTACATCCTCATCACCAGAGCGATAATCAATGTACACTATGGGCCCCGGGGGCACAAAATTATTAGCGACGCTGGTGGCAGCCCCCAGCTCGCCGCCGGGATTGTCACGCAAATCCAGGACCAGTGCCCGCATACCTAGGCTTTTCAGTTCGGTAAGGGCTTCCACTACCTCGCCCGGAGTTTTTTCGTTGAACTGCATGATTAGTATATAACCTATACCGGTGCCGGGAATCATTTTGCTTTCCACCGTGGGCACACTAATCTCTTCCCGGGTGATTTTAAAACGTACAGGCTCATTGCTGCCCTCCCGCAACACGGTCAGCTCAATTTTTGTACCAACCGGCCCGCGCATCAACCCTATGGCGGTCTCCAGGTCAATGCCCCGCACGTCCCGCCCGTCGATTTCAACAATCAAATCTCCTTCATGTATCCCGTTCTTTTCTGCGGGGGTCCCCTCATAAACCCGTACCACGGTAAGATAATCGTCCTTGATCCCTACAAGAATACCCAGCCCGCCAAATGAACCGGCGATCTGTTCCTTCAGTTGCTTAAAGGTTTCCCGGTCCAGGTAAACAGAATAAGGGTCGTCCAGTGCTTCCACCATACCCCGAATGGCGCCGTCAACCAGCTTGGCGTTGTCAACCTCGCCAATATACTGGGTTTTGACTAAAGTGTAAACCCTCACCAGGTTGCCCAGATGGTTGTAATTGGAACCAATAATGCTCCCCGCGGACACGAAAAGTATAAAAAAGACGATGGCCAAGATTGTCAACCACAAGACTATTTTGTTGCTTCTATTGCCGCGCCCGCCGTACCTGTACATTTACAACAGCCACCTGCCATAAAAAAAGTTGGAAATCGCATACCATATTATACTACACAATCGAAGGATGAATTACAAGAACTTCGGCAGGCGCAACGGCGGTACCAGCCGTTCCACCTAAACCGCGTGATTGGTAGCCTTCCTGCTGCCGCCCGGTGGCCGGACCTGGGCTATTTAACACATCGAGGCGGGTACCCTATACCGGGTACCCGCCCCTTCTTATGAAAACTTTTTTGCAACCAATCTCTTTTATAAAATACTGGTTTATAATACCGCCCGGTTGGACCGGTAAAGCCGCCGCCACATTTTGACTTGAGAACAAGCTTATACGTAGTTTCGCGGGTTTACCGGGTTTCCGTTGACCCTGACCTCGAAGTGTAAGTGCGGGCCCGTGGACATTCCGGTGCTGCCCACCCGGGCTATGGCCTGTCCCTTTTCCACCGTCTGGCCAACCCGCACCAGCTGGGCGGAAAGGTGGGCGTAAAGGGTAACCGTATTGCCACCGTGATCAATCATAACCACGTTTCCGTACCCACTCATATAGCTAACGTCAATTACTCTTCCGCTCTGAGCCGCCCGCACCGTGGTACCGGTCGGTGCGGGAATATCTATACCCGTATGTAAACGGCGCGTGCCAAGTATGGGGTGAATACGGTACCCGTAAGGAGACGATATGGAAGTATACCCCGGCACCGGCCAAACAAAATTCCCGGTGGCAATAGGCTGGCTGCCTCCGCTCTGGCGGGCGATGCGGCTGATTATTTCATTTTCTTCCCGCTCCAATCTTTCCACTTCGGCTTTGTATTTTTCCAAGTCACTCTTAGCGCTGGCCAATAGCTGTCGCTTGGCTGCGCTCCGGGAAGCCAAGTCCATCCTGGCCGCTTCCTGCTGCCGCAGCATGTAAGCAATCTGGTCTCTCTGCTGTTCCAGGGATTGCTTTTGCTTTTCCAGGTCCGCCTTGAGACTCTTCACTTTCTTCACCACGGCGGCGTCCCTGGCCACCACCCGCTTCAGCATCTCGTAACGGTTTAAAAAATCACCGAAGTCACTGGAAGCCAAGAGGACTTCCAGGTAACTGACGGTGCCGTTCTGGTACATCCCCCGCACCCGCTGGTGTAGTTCGTCCGTGCTTCGCTGCAGTTTTTTCTCCGTTTCTTGAATCTCGCGCTCTTTTTTCTGCAACGCCGCCAGCGCCATGTCCAATCGAGCGTTTAAGTTGTTTATCTCCTCGTCCTTCATGGCGATATCCTTGTCCAGGGCGGCTAATTCCTGGGCGTATGAGTTAACTTCCTTTTTCTTTTCATTTTCCTTTTTCTTAGTCTGGCTGATTTTTTGCCTGACCTGGTTCAACGATTCTTCCAAGCTAGCCCCGTAAGCGGGGATATAAGTGGTACCAAAGCCGGATACCAGAAACGCCACCAAGCACACCATTGCTATTCTCTTTTTCCACCCGGAGTACAACTTGTACCGCCTCCGATCCTGTTTCTCGCCGTTATACCCGCAAAAAGCGGTGCAGGGAAATGGCACTTCCCAGCGCTCCAATTCCAAAACCCAGTGCCAACAGCCCGCCAAGCACCCGGTACAGGGTCGCCGGGTCGTCAATAAGTTGAATAAAAGGGAGAGTAACTATTACCTTATTTAGGAGCGACAGGTAACTGAAGTTGATAATCAGCGCTGCCACCAGTCCTCCCGCCAGCCCCAGGATCATCCCCTCCATCATAAAGGGCATGCGCACGAACGTGTTGGTGGCGCCCAGCATCTTCATAATTCCAATTTCCCGGCGGCGGGCGAACACCGACATGCGAATGGTGGTGGCTATGAGAAATACCGCCGCAAAACCCAAAACGGCCATGGTGATGGAACCCCAGATGCGCACCCACCGGGTCAAGGCCAGCAGTTTTTCCACCACTCCCTGGCCGTACCGCACCTGCTCCACACCGGCAAGCTCCTCAAGCTGCCGGGCCGCCTGCGGGACCATCTCCGCCTCCCTGGTTTTTACACGAAAAGCGTCTGGTAGGGGGTTGTCCTCCTCCAGCCCTTCAAGAATATCGGCTCGCTCGCCCAAGCTTTGCTTTAATTCTTCCAGGGCCTGGTCCTTGGGCACAAACTCCGCAACCATAACGCCCGGCACAAACTTAATCTCCTCTTCCAGCCGCTCCAGTTTTTCCTCATCTAAACCGTCCTCGAGAAAAACAGTTATTTCCAGGCTGGATTCCACCGTGGATGCAATGTGGCGCACGTTCAGCACCAGCAATAGCGAACCACCCAGGATAAGCAGCGAGATAATGATGGTACCGACGGATGCTATGGACAACCAGCTATTGCGCAGCATGGACTTGCCGGCTTCGCGGAAGTAGTACCTGAAAACGTTAAGAATCATAGCCGTAAGCCCCGCTTTCCTCGTCCCTGATTATGTTGCCGTTACTGAGGGCCACCACTCGCTTCTTCATGGCGTCTACTATATCCCAGGCGTGGGTGGCCATAATTATAGTAGTTCCCCGGCGGTTGATATCCAGGAAAAGCTTCATTAGTTCCCACGATGTTTCGGGATCAAGGTTTCCAGTGGGCTCATCGGCAATAACTAACAACGGGTTGTTCACAATAGCCCGGGCGATACAGGTGCGCTGCTGCTCGCCGCCCGAAAGCTGGCTTGGCATCATGTTGGCCTTTTTTTCCAGCCCCACCATGCGCAGCACGGTGGGCACCGCTCTTTTGATTTCCTTGCCAGAAGCCCCGGTTATTTCCAGGGCGAAAGCTACGTTTTCAAAAACCGTTTTACTGGGGATAAGGCGAAAATCCTGAAAAACCATGCCGATTTTACGGCGCAAGTAGGGGACTTCGCGGTTTTTCATCCTGGTCAGGCTGCGCCCGTTAATGACCACCTGACCCCTGGTGGGCAATTCCTCCCGGCAAAGCAACTTGGTCAGCGTGGATTTGCCCGCACCGCTTGGACCTACCAGGAAAACAAATTCTCCCTTGCGTATTTGAAGAGTCACGTCATTTAAAGCCTTAACCCCGTTGGGGTATATCTTCGACACGTTATACAGTTGAATCATTACAACACCTTTTAAACTGATGTATCTTCATGTAAGCCTGTAACCAAAGTATCCATTTCGACAAAGGAAAAACAATTCCTTTTTCCTTTCACCATAATTATTGAGCCTTCGACGGTAAAAAAGAAAACCCTCCCAGAAAAGTAAAAAAACGCGCCCAAAAACAAAGGGACACCATACTGAATTATTGATTTCCAAATTGCTCTTAAACTTTGGGCATAGCAAGGATGGCGAGAGCAGCTGAAAGATTCTCACGCTGGAAAGTGGAAATACGGGCTTATTGTCGCCTCTAGCCTAACCGTGTGCACCTTATAGCGTACCTTCGCCAAAAAATGCTCTGGCGCGGGCTATCCTCGCAGCTAACGCCGGGGGCTTTGTAGCGCTTTTTGGTACATAAAAAAGACCGGTTTTCGTATTGACATAAATCTAACACCTGTAATATATTTATTACAGGTGTTAGATATTGATAGGTTTTGTACCATTGGGGTACCGGTTAGCCAAAAATCTCCCGGAAACACAAAACGCCGGCGTTAAAAGGGGGGATAGGAAATAAATGATAACAATAGTTTAAAGCCAGCTTCGCTTACGGGTGACGATATAATCAAAATGCTTGAAGCACTGGCGAACCCCCACCGGTTAAGAATCATTGCCCTGTTAAAAGACAGGCGTATCCATGTCAGCCAGCTTGCCCGCGAGGCAAAAATAAGCCGGCCGCTGTTATACATGCATCTAAAAAGATTAGAGGCTGCCGGGTTGGTAACCAGCAAACTGGAATTGGCGGAGGACGGAAAAGCTATGAATTATTATGAAGTAATACCCTTTACAATCCATTTAAACCCGGAAAGCATCGCGGAAGCGGTAAAAACGCTAACCATTAAAAAAGCCGGTAGCACCACTATCGATGAATCTACCGGCAACAAAAAGGGGGATAATTTATGAGCGAAGAAGTTATTTTACCAATTGGTGGAATGATTTTTATACTTGTACTGCTGGTGCCACTGGCCGTGGTACTGGCCTGGCAAGGTTTTAAAACTTATCAAGTAAAAATATCCAGCAATGCGGAAATCGCCAGGGATGAGGCGTATCGCAAGCTCGCGGAGGAAGCTGTCGCGGTGCAAAGGAAAATTTCAGAGGATCTAGCCGATTTACGCGCTCGAGTAGCGTCCATTGAAAAAATGCTCCGGGAAATTGAATGAAACTACAAGCCCGGAGAAATCCCCAATAATCAAGGATTATAACATGCCCGGCATACTTAAATTAAAGATAAGGAGTGGCAATATGGACCTTTTCATTGGAGGACTAACTATAACCATTGTGCTCCTGGCAATAACCGGCCTTACCCTGTTTATTGGTAAGTTTAGAAAAAATAAGCTAAAGATAAAGCAAAAAAACTGGTGGCTCATCGTCCACATGATTTTTGTCATTATATATATAAGCGGAGTATTGGGAATGCTTTTGCTTGCCCTTTTAACGAAATTCACCACCGATAATAATCTGGTGTATGCTTCGCATGTATTCATAAAGCGTTTTGATCATTTCTTAGTCATTCCCGGTGCCTTCGGTTCATTCATTACCGGCATCTGGCTTGCCATACGGACACATTGGGGCGGGCTAACGAAGCATTACTGGGTTTTAGCCAAATGGATCGGTAATATTGCCGCCGTTATTTATGGCAGCACCTATATGCGAATTTGGATAGATAATGCACTCACCACCAGCGGCATGCATCCCCTGCAAAACCCGGCTTATCTTGCCGACCGCCGGCTGCTTTTCACCGGCATTGCCATATGTATTGGCATACTGTTCTTTTTAGTAATAATTTCTTATCTCAAACCATGGGGGAAAAGAAACACTAAAGCAGTAATCCAATAGCTCAAAGATCATGTCCGGAGCTTCTCGCAACCCGCCGTTGGAATTTGTCATGCGTGATGATCAAACCTAGGAGCAAAAAGTAAGCGGTTCACCCATTTTTGAGGACCCGCTTACTTTTCTTGTTTTCAAGTCATAGGCTTTTAAACTCCCGCAATTTTAATAAATCATCCCTCTCCACATTCATTATCTTGTCCATGTAAACACGATCAAAATAATACCGTCCTTGCCGCTCGTCCGGTTTCGTAACCTCGCTGCGCCGGTTGCCGTTACCGGCGCTCCCGCAAATCGCTCGACCGGAACAGGTATACCCGCAAATATTTTCATCCCCCTGCTGGTGCTGCCAGCGCGGCATGGGGGTCTACTGTTTTACCCTTGTGAAATTTACAGATTCCTTGCCAAATACTCCAAACAGAATTACAGCCAGTAACAGCAAACCGGCAGTAATATAAAAGGGAAGAATTAACCCCGCAGTGTCCTTTAAATAACCGCATAAAATGGGGCCAATTACCCAGCCCATATCGCTTATGGCCCTGAAAGTGGCCAGCGTTTCCTCATATTTATCTTTTAAAGCAATATCTGATACGTAGGCGGTGGGGATGGGAGCACCAATACCCCTACCTAAACCGAGAATCAGGGCGCAGAACAAAAAAAACCAGTAGTTATAGCTAAAAACAAACATAACCAGCCCCAGAACCGTTATTATTCCTCCGGGTATGATTAACCTTTTTCGCCCTAACCTGTCGGAAAGTGTCCCTGCCAGTGGTGAAAGAAGCACCTGCATAACGGCTATTAACGTTAGACCCAAGCCCACCTGCCCCTCACTAAGGGACAGTTTTTCATAACCCAATAGCGGTACCAGTGTCGTTTGGGTACCGCCAATAGTGGCTAGGGTAAATAAGGCCACCAGTGAGATAAGAATAAAATTGGGGTTAAACAAGTAGCCGGTGCTTTTAGTGGCCATATCTCTTGCAGCAACCCCGCCGGTTGAAACAGGTTCGTGGTGTCTGGCCGAAGTTTCGGGAATGCGTAAATACCCCCATATCACCGACAATAAAGCCAGCGCGGCGTAGCAAAAGAATACAAACCTGTATCCGAAAAACTCGCTCATATAGCCGCCAAAGGTCGGCCCGATACTGGCGCCAAGCAAAGCCGCCGTCCAAAAATAACTTATATATAAACCCCGGTTATCAGAATCGCTTATTTCCGACAGTGTGATCAGCGCAGCTACGCTGTAACCGGCTGCTGCTGCTCCTTGCAATAACCGCCATACCAGTAGTTGCCAGTAGGCTGTGGTGAGACCGCAACCCACGGCACTGACGAAAACAACGGCTGGTGCGCTTATTAGCAATAAACGGCGGCCGTAAAGTTTGGTTAATTTACCCGCAGGTATATTCATTACAGCCCTGGCCATACCAAAGGCTGTAATAGTTAATCCCACCGCAGTGCCTAGTTCATGTGCCCCGACACCAAGGGATTGGACAAACCCGGGTAATATGGGCGCTATAAAACTTAACCCCATCATTAAAAATACCTCTCCTATACAAAGGAGAAGCACAATCTCTTTAGTGCGGGTTTTTTTTTGGTCACTTAACCCCGTTGCTGCACCTGCACTTGGCAAAGCTATCACCTTGTCTGTTAATGTAATGAATGCGAATGTTGACATTGATTAACTATATCATATAGCATCTGGACACTTTTTGCCAATTTACATGGTGCCACAATAAAAATTCCGGTAATTTTATCAAGCCTGCTTCAGGTTGGGGAACAATATAAGCCTTGGTTACGTCAGATTAAGCAAAAATAGCCCGTAAAGGGGGTGCGGTTTTTAGTTTTTTAATTAATCTAAACCGGTTTATTAGGGTCATATAATAAGGAGGATGATATTTTGAAATCCAGACGCGTGTTTATTACGTTACTGGTTACCTTATGCCTGCTACTGGGGGGCACCGGCTTGGCCAGTGCGGAAACTGAGCTGAGTAAAGTTATTTCTGTAAGCGGTAACGGGGTGGTTAAAATGGCCCCTAATGTAGCTGACGTAAATTTCAGCGTGATCACCGAGGCAAGCGATGCCGGATTAGCCCAAGCCAAAAACGCCGAAATAGTCAGTAAGGTGATAAATTCTTTACAAAACACAGGCATTTCGTCCAGTGATATTAATACCGCCGGTTATTACCTCTATCCAAGGTATGTTTACGATAAAGGGAAGCCGGCAAAAATTAGCGGTTATGAAGTGCGCAACGAAATAACGGTTACAGTGCGGGACACCGCACTGGTCGGTAAAGTTATAGACCTGGCGGTAGATAGCGGGATTAACCAAGTGCAGAATATTAGATTTTATGTTGAAGACAGTACCGAGCAAAAGGCCAGGGCACTTAGACTGGCCATACAGGATGCCCGGGCCAAGGCGGATGTTATTGCCGCAGCACTGGGCAAAAGAATTACCGGAATTAAGTCCGCCAGTGGCAACTGGTATGATGATACACTACAACCCATTATTTTTAAAGAAAGATTAGCTGCGGAGGCTGCGGCAGATAACGCCGTGTTCACTCCGTTAAATCCCGGCCTGGTGGAAATTAAAGCTACTGCGGAAATCGTTTATATTATTGAGTAATACTATCAGTTTTAAAAATACCCTTACCCGTTTAATTCCGGGTAGGGGTCATTTATTATTAATTTTTCAGTTTCGTGTTTAAATAATCAAAAATAGCCAAATATAAGATTTAATACATTACTTCACCAGGTTGCTAATGGCTGTTTTTCAGAACTACGATAACCATACCCCCGCTGTAAACTTTTGTAAAACAAAATAACCACCCCTTGTGTTCTTCCTTAAAAATAAGAACATTATTCACAATATGTCATAATATGGTAATATATATTGAGCTGCTCTTTGGGGTGATGAAAATGAGTGATAAGTCTTTATTAAATGAAGGAAAGGTTGCTATCCCGTTGGAGTCCTGTGAGATTGGGCCATTAAGTTCACAGCATCGTCGTGAAAAAGCATTTCAAGTGCGCCAAAATGCAGCATTGTTCCAAAGAAACCTTCCTGTCCCGGGCCATCCATGTAACGGCGACGAAGAGTTGTTTATTAATAAAATCGCTAGCTATTCCAAGGGGCTACCCCATAATCATCTTGGTGAAGTTGATCTCAATGCCTATAATGCCATGATCAGGGCTTTATCCACCGGTAATCCTGACGATTTTGAATTCATACCCTTGGGAGGAGTTACTAAGCTGGCCAGTCCCCAGACTGCTTATGCATTCGAGCTGGTGGGACCGGATACTCATCATTTAGGTATGAGCCCGGCACCAGCCTTCAGCAGTGCCGAGTCTGCCAGTGAAATGGCTGAACTTTACTGGCTGGCGTTAACCCGTGATGTGCCCTTTGCAGAATACGACATAAATCCGCTCACGCTGGCGGCTGCTGCTGACCTGTCTAATTTTTCCGATTTCCGTGGCCCGAAAGAGAATGGGAAAGTAACCACGAAAACCTTGTTCCGTGGGAATACGCCCGGGGACTCAACGGGACCATATATTTCACAGTTCCTGTGGCAAGACATTCCCTACGGGGCCACCACCATCGTTCAGCGCTATCGCACCACAATGGCCGGCGACGACCACATGACCTCGTATGAGGATTGGTTGAACATTCAAAATGGATTCTCACCAAGGGCTCCCAACCAATTCGACCCCACGCCCCGCTATATTCGCAATGGCCGTGACTTAGGCGAATGGGCTCATCGTGATTTCACCTTCCAGGCCTTTCTTGGTGCATGCTTGATTCTGCTTAGTTATGGACCGGCAGCACTGGCCACCAGCAACCCTTATCTGCGTTCGGCCACCCAGACCGGCAGATCCACCTTCGGTGCACCACATATTCTGGATTTTGTGGCCAGGGCGACGCGGACAGCGGACATGGCCGCCTGGTTCCAAAAATGGCTGGTCCACCGGCGACTCCGGCCAGAGGAGTTCGGAGGGCGGGTCCACAACCTAATAACGGGCGCCGCCAGTTACCCCATCAACCAGGAACTAATTGACTCCCAGGCGGTTGCTGAAGTGTTTAACAAATTTGGCACCTACCTTTTACCCCAAGCTTATGCAGAAGGATGTCCCACTCACTCGTCCTATCCCGCCGGCCACGCCTGCGTTGCCGGGGCAGGGGCCACCATGCTCAAAAGGCCTTCTTCAAGGAGTCGTTTATCATACCCAACCCGATTGTAGCCAGTGCAGACGGTCTTTCGCTGCTCCCTTATTCGGGGCCAAATTTGACGGTGGGTGGAGAGCTTAACAAGCTTGCCAGCAATGTGGGCCTTGGTCGCAATGCCGCAGGTGTACACTATCGCTCAGACGGCATAGAAGGTCTCAAGCTGGGCGAAGCTATAGCCATCGGTATATTGCAGGATTACAGGGAAACATATAATGAGAATTTTGGAGGTTTCACCTTTACAAAATTTGACGGGACCAGAATAGTGACTTGAACCAGGCTCAGAAAATCCGAAAGGATGCCGCCATTCCGGGCTTTTCCCAAAGAAGATCAGTCCCCCGGCATTGCCCGACCTCATGGGCGGTTCGCCGGGGGTTTTTTACTTTATTAAGGAGATGTTCCAAATCGCTGTGGCCCAAGGTTATACCTATCATTACATAGCTTGGTAGCTAACTTGGCCAACTCCTGAATAAAAAAGATACCTTATTCTTCAACAACTATTTCAATTTGATAACTTCCCGCACCGCCCGGGCAATATCTGCTGGAGTCAGACCGTATTTTTCCAGCAACTCGGCCGGTTTACCTGATTCGCCGAAGGTGTCGCGTATGCCCACCCGTCGTACGGGCACGGGATGATTTTCCACCAGCACCTCGGCCACTGCGCCTCCCAGCCCGCCAATGATGCTGTGTTCCTCAGCTGTAACCACCGCGCCGGTGGCCCTGGCCGCTTCCACGATGGCCTCCAGGTCCAGCGGTTTTATAGTGTGGATGTCCAGTACCCGCACCGATATGCCCTCACCGGCCAGTTGTTCCGCCGCCTCAAGGGCTGCGGCCACCATGATGCCACAGGCAATAACAGTGGCATCGGACCCGTCGCGCAGTTTCACCGCCCGGCCCGGCTCAAACCGGAAACTGTTTTCGTCGTGCAGTACCGGGACCCCGGAGCGCCCCAGCCTTATGTACACCGGCCCGTCCATTTCCGCCGCCGCCCTCACCGCGGCCTTGGTTTCCACGGCATCCGCGGGTACAAACACCGTCATGTTGGGCAATACCCTTACCAGGGCGATATCTTCCACCGACTGGTGGGAGGCACCGTCCTCGCCCACGGTGATGCCGGCGTGGGTGGCGGCAATTTTCACGTTCAGCCGGGGATAGGCGATGCTGTTGCGGATCTGGTCGTAAACCCGGCCGGTGGCGAAAACGGCAAATGAACTGGCAAAGGGTATTTTCCCCGCCGCGGCCAGCCCGGCGGCAGTACCAATCATATTTTGCTCGGCGATGCCCATGTCAAAAAACCGGTCCGGGAATTCTTTGCCGAATTCAATGGTTTTGGTGGACTTGGCCAGGTCGGCGTCCAGCACCACCACGTTCTTGTTTTGCCGGCCCAGTTCGGCCAGCGCCGCTCCGTATGCCTCCCGGGTGGCTATTTTTTTGGTCATATCGCAAACCTCCTGGGCGTCAGGCTTAAACAAGCCAATAATATTCTAAAAATATTTAAACCGGGGTTTCGTGTAAACCCTGTTCTAACCTCCATTTAGAATCTATATTGACTATATTTTCACCGCGCAGCCGGGCATGTCTTCCAGTTCCTTCAAGGCCTGCTCCACCTGCTCAGGTTTGGGTGCCGTGCCGTGCCAGCCAACCTGGTTTTCCATGAACGAGCAACCCTTGCCCTTTACAGTCCGGGCAATAATCATGGACGGCTTGCCCCGCACCTGCACAGCCCGGGATACCGCTTCCAGTATGGCTCTCATGTCGTGCCCGTCAATCTCCTGCACTTCCCAGCCGAAAGCACTCCACTTGTCAGCAATTGGTTCCGGAGACATAACCTCGGTTATAGGGCCGTCAATCTGCAGCCCGTTGTAGTCCAGAAAGGCAATGATGTTATCCAGCTTGTAATGCGCTGCGGCCATGGCGGCCTCCCAGATTTGACCTTCCTGGATTTCGCCGTCACCCAGCATGACAAACACGCGGTAATCCCGCCCGTCCAGCTTGCCCGCCAGGGCCATGCCATTGGCGGCCGACAGTCCCTGGCCCAGCGACCCGGTGGACATTTCCACCCCGGGCACCTTGCGCATGTCGGGGTGACCTTGCAGCGGGCTGCCCAGGCGCCGCAGCGTGGACAACTTTTCAACCGGAAAATACCCCCGTTCCGCCAGGGCAGCGTACAGCACCGGGGCGGCGTGCCCCTTGGATAACACGAACCGGTCGCGGTCAGGCCAGTGGGGATTTTGCGGGTCTATGCGCATTATCTCGAAGTAAAGGGCGGTAACAATGTCGGCCGCAGACAGGGAGCCGCCCGGGTGCCCGGATCCCGCCCCGCCGATCATGGTGATGATGTGACGCCGGATTTCCCGGGCCTTTTCCCGCAGTTGCGCCAGTTTTTCTTCTGTTATTTGCAATTCAAAACGACCTCCTTGGAAAAGGGAACAGGCATGTTTTACCTTACCCGACCTTTTCAAAAAAATAATCTCGCACATACTTGTGGCGGGCACCCCAGGTGGTACCACCCCTCGTTGTCATTATAAAAACGGTTAACGGCCAAGGTGCAGCAACCCGGCATAAATCCGGCCTGTATACAGCTTGCACTACAGCCCGCCGGCCGCTTTTCTCCACTCCTTAAACCCTTCTCCTAGTACTTCCCGCACGTCGGCTAGGATTACAAACGCGTCGTGGTCGGTCTCGTAAACTATTTCCTTCAACCTGCTAACCTCGGACCTGTTCACTACCACCAGCAGCACTTCCCGGTCTGTGCCGGTGTACAGGCCCCGCCCTTTCAGTGCCGTAGCCCCGCGGCCCAGTTCCCGCAGCACTTTGCCGGCAATGATATCTTGCCGGTTTGAAATAATGAAAAACGCCTTTGCATAGCTGAAACCTTCCTGAACCAGGTCAATGACCCAGGCGGTAACAAAAATAGTAATCAGTGCGTACAGGGCCAGTTCCCAGGACTGAAAAACAAAACCCGCTGCCAGCACAACCGCGGCGTCTACCAAAAACAGCAACTGGCCTATATTTATACCGGTGTAAGTGCGCAGTATCGCCGCCGCCAGGTCGGTGCCGCCGGTGGTGCCCCGGAACCTGAATACCAAACCCAGCCCCAGTCCCACCAGAACTCCGCCGAACAGGCTGGCCAGCAACGGATCCCGGGTGACCACGGGCGCGAGCACTTCAAAAAAATCCACCGCTGCGGACAAGCTCAAAGTACCGTACAGCGAGCGAAATCCGAAGGTTAGGCCCAGCCGGTAAATGCCCATGGCAAACAGGGGCACGTTCAGCGCCAGCATGGTCAAGCCCACGGGCGAGCCAATGACATAGTGAATAATGGTGGCAATACCGCTTACCCCGCCCGCGGCAATTTTATTGGGAATCAGAAACAAGTCCAGCCCCAGTGCTGTCAGTATGACTCCCGCGGTTACCCAGATAAACTCCCAAAATTTTTTCCAGGACATATCGAATCTCCGCACACCCGACTGAATATTCCTAAATTAGCTTGTCCCGCTGTGACTCTTGTATTCCACCGGGCTTAGCACGACGGGCTGGCTTGTTTAAATGGCGTGACAAGCCAATATATTCTTTGTTTTTAAGTTAATTCCTGCCCTTTATGTCGAAAAAGACGTAACCTCCGGTACCGTATGTCGCATTTGGATATATACAAACCGGCCATATTTGGCCGGAACAAAGCAAATAAAAGAACTGAAGTCGCGGCCAAGGAAACCACTTGGACCGCGACTTTATTGAAAACAGTTTTTGTTTTATTTTGCAGGATGAAATTTGCTTGCCAACCGGTACCGGAGCACGGTGGCCCCGTAAAATAAAAACAGCCAGGAATTTTAATTCTTCCTGGCCTGATCACGCAGGTAGGCGTTGATGAACTCGTCTATTTCCCCGTCCATAACCGCTTCCACGTTGCCCACTTCCACCCCGGTACGGTGATCCTTCACCAGCGAGTACGGGTGGAACACATAAGAGCGAATTTGGCTGCCCCAGGCGATTTCCTGTTGCTCGCCGCGAACCCGGGCTAGCTCGGCCTCTCTTTTCTGTATCTCCAGGTCGATGAGCTTGGCCTTTAGCAGTTTCATGGCGGTATTGCGGTTGGAAATCTGTGACCGCTCGTTCTGGCACTGCACCACGATGCCGGTGGGCAAGTGGGTTATACGCACCGCCGAGTCGGTCTTGTTCACATGCTGGCCCCCGGCCCCGCCCGAACGATAGGTGTCAATTTTCAGGTCTTCCGGTTTAATATCCACATCGATGTCGTCCTGCACCTCGGGCAGCACGTCCACCGAGGCGAAGGAAGTATGCCGCCGGCCCGCCGCGTCAAAGGGGGATATGCGCACCAGCCGGTGTACGCCTTTTTCCGACTTTAGGTACCCGTATGCGTTTTTACCCGCTACTCCGAAGGTGACGCTTTTTATGCCCGCTTCGTCTCCCGGCAGCAGGTCCATGATGGTTACTTTGAACTTGCGGTCTTCCGCCCAGCGTGTATACATGCGCAGTAGCATTTCCACCCAGTCCTGGGCCTCGGTGCCGCCCGCCCCGGCATGCATGGACAAGATGGCGTTGTTGGAGTCGTACGGCCCGCTAAGCATTACCTGCAGCTCCATCGCCGCCAAGCGTTTTTTCAGGTCCGCCAGCGCTTCCGCGGCCTCTCCGGCCAGTTCCTGGTCGTCTCCTAGTTCATCACCCAGCTCGATGAGCACTTCCACGTCTTCCAAGGCCTGCGCCAGTTCGTTGAATTCCGCGATAAGCTCCCTCAGGTTGGTTACGGTTTGGGTTACTTCCTGGGCTCGGGACTGGTTATCCCAGAAACCAGAATGAGACATTTCCTGTTCCAGTTCGTTTATCTTTTGTTGTTTGCCGGCAATGTCAAAGAGAAACCCTCAAATCCGACAGGCGCTTCTGCAGGGGTTCCAGCTCTTTGCGCAATTCTGCAAACACACGACTTCCTCCTTTGTCAACAAACAAGTATTCAGGAGTCAGAAGTCAGGAATCAGGAGTCAGAATTGTTATTACCTGGCTGTTCCCTGATCCCTCATTTCCTGCTATATTTAAACCATTGATTTTTAACAACCTTTTAGTCTACAGTACTACCGCCTTACCATTTCCGGCTTCTGGATTTACCTTTCCCTTTCGCGTTCCTTCTCCCGGCTCATTACACCTGACTCCTGTCTTCGGCACCTACCCCGCCCTGCCGCAGCATTTCTTGTACTTTTTCCCGCTGCCGCAGGGACAGGGTGCGTTGCGTCCGATTTTTTTCTCCCGGCGCACGGGCCTGGCCGGCCCCTCTTCCTGGTACCTGTTCTCCGTGGTTTGCCTTTGTTCAGGTGCCTTGACCACATTGACCCGGAACACATAGCGCACTACATCGTCCTGGATGGCGTCCACCATATTCTGGAACATCTGGTAACTCTCGAACTTGTACTCGATAAGCGGGTCTTTTTGGCCGTAAGCGCGCAGGTTGATGCCCTCGCGCAACTGGTCCATGGCATCCAGGTGGTCCATCCACTTTTCGTCCACTATGCGCAGCAGGATCACCCGCTCCAGTTCCCGCAGCACCTCGGCGCCCATTTCCTCCTCACGGGCTTCGTAAGCTTCCAGTGCTTTTTCAGAAAGGAACTCCTTGATGGCCTCGCGGCCCATTTCATCCAGGTCTTCGGGGCGCAGCCGGTGCCCCGGCAGGTACAGTTGCCCGGCGTGGTTCAGCAGGCTTTCCAGGTCCCATTCCTCCGGGATAACCCCTTCGGGGCAGTACAAATCCACAGACCGGGCCACCGTGTCGGTAATCATCTGCTGCACCACGTTTTTCAGGTCCTTTTCCAGCAGCACTTGCATTCTTTGCCTGTAGATCAATTCCCGCTGCTGGTTCATCACATCGTCATACTGCAGCACGTGCTTGCGGATGCTGAAGTTGCGGCTTTCCACCCGTTTTTGAGCACTTTCGATGGAACGTGTGATCAAATTGTGCTCGATGGGCACGTCTTCTTCCATACCCAGTTTATCCATAATGCCGGCAATATTATCAGAGCCGAACAGCCGCATCAGGTCGTCTTCCAGTGAACTGAAAAACTGGCTGGAGCCCGGGTCGCCCTGGCGGCCCGCCCGGCCCCGCAGCTGGTTGTCGATGCGCCGGCTTTCATGCCGCTCGGTACCGATTATGTGCAGCCCGCCCAGCGCCACCACCTGGCGGTATTCTTCCTCGCACTGTTGCTTGTATTTCTCCAGGACTTGCTTGTACAGCTCACGGCTGGCCGGGTCGTCGGGATCGTAATCTTCCCGGTTGCGCAGTTCGGCCTGGGCCAGGAACTCGGGGTTGCCGCCCAGCAAAATATCGGTACCGCGGCCCGCCATGTTGGTGGCGATGGTCACAGCCCCCAGCCGGCCAGCCTGGGCTACGATTTCTGCTTCCTTGTCATGATACTTGGCGTTCAACACTTGATGGGGGATGCCCCTTTTGCGCAGCATCTGGCTCAGGATTTCCGACTTTTCAATGGAAATTGTCCCCACCAGCACCGGCTGTCCGGTTTCGTGCCGGCGGGCAATCTCCTCCACCACAGCCCGGAACTTGGCCTGCTCTGTTTTGTAAACCACGTCGGGCAGGTCTTCCCTGATCATGGGCTTGTTGGTGGGAATGACCACCACGTCCAGGTTATATATCTTGCGAAATTCCTCCTGCTCGGTTTCAGCGGTACCCGTCATACCGGCCAGCTTTTTATACATGCGGAAAAAGTTCTGAAAAGTGATAGTGGCCAGCGTCTGGGATTCCCGCTCGATGCGCACGCCCTCCTTGGCCTCGATGGCCTGGTGCAGGCCGTCACTGTAACGTCGCCCGAACATCAGGCGACCGGTGAACTCGTCCACTATGATTACTTCGCCGTCTTTCACCACGTAGTCCCGGTCCCGCTTCATCAGGGCATGGGCTTTCAGGGCCTGGTTCAGGTGGTGGGCCAGCTGCATGTTGGCGTCGTCGTACAGGTTTTCCACGCCCAGCATTTGCTCCACCCGGGCCACACCCTCCTCGGTAAGCACCACGGTGTGAGCCTTCTCGTCCACTGTATAATCGACATCCCGGCGCAATTTGGGCACCAGCCTGGCAAAGGTGTAATAATGATCAGTAGCCTTGTCCGCTTGACCGGAAATGATCAGCGGGGTGCGCGCCTCATCGATAAGAATACTGTCCACCTCGTCCACAATGGCGTAATTCAACTGGCGCTGCACAAGATGTTCGGGCCGAACCGCCATGTTGTCCCGCAGGTAGTCGAATCCGAATTCGTTGTTGGTGCCGTAGGTTACATCGCAGTTATAGGCATGCTTGCGCTGGTTCCAGTCCAGCCCGTGCACGATCAGTCCCACGGACAGGCCCAGGAACTTGTAAATCTTGCCCATCCACTCGCTATCCCGGCGAGCCAGGTAATCGTTCACCGTCACCACGTGCACGCCGCGCCCCTCCAGAGCGTTCAAATACACCGGCAGCGTGGCCACCAGTGTCTTGCCCTCGCCGGTGCGCATCTCGGCTATGCGTCCCTGGTGCAGTACCATGCCGCCGATAAGCTGTACGTCAAAGTGCCGCATGCCCAGCACCCGCTTGGACACCTCCCGCACCACGGCGAAAGCCTCGGGCAGAATGTCGTCCATGGTGGCCCCGTTATCCAGCATTTCCCTGAACTGCGGGGTCTTGGCCTGCAGTTCTTCATCGGAAAGGGCACTTGTCTCTGGCTCCAGAGCGTTGATCCGGTCCACAACTTTATTCAACCGTTTTATGTCTCTGGCATTGTCATCCAACAAATTGCGTAAAAACTTCAACATGATTAATCAACCTTTCCTCAAGAAAAGCAAGGGAACCCTCGTGGTTCCCGCTTACTACCTCGTTATCCACTAAATTATTCTAACACTTCGGCTGAAGCCCTGCAACCATGCAATGGTACCAGGCCGGCATTAAGATTTGCTGAATAAATGTTAGAAAAAGCACCAAAAGAAAAAGGAGTAGGCTCCGCCCAGCGAAGCCCGCCTCCGTTATTCCACGTGATCAGTTTAATCAAATTTGTTTCAGCAACCGCATTCACCGCTTTGTGACAACCGGGATTGGTAAAAAGTACATGTACAATGGCGCCTTCCCATTTTATCGACAAGTGTCACGCAAAGCAAAAAGCTGCCTGTCCCCTTTTTAAAATTCGGGCTCGATTAAGCCGTAGTTTCCATCCTTGCGCTTGTATACCACGTTTACCTGCTCCGTTTCAGCGTTGGAGAAAACAAAAAAACTGTGACCCAGCAGGTTCATCTGCAACACCGCTTCTTCCACAGGCATGGGCTTGATGGCGAATCGCTTGGTCTTGACCACCCGCGGCCCGCCGTCCTCACCAGCCCGGGCCGGGCCGGAGCCGGCAATGGAGGCCTTCGACTCGGCCGCCCCGCGACGGCGGATCAGCTTCCCCTTGTATTTCTCAATTTGCTTTTCCAATTTTTCCACCACCAGGTCGATTGATGCATACATGTCCCCGGTGGCTTCCTCACCGCGCAAAATCATACCGTTGATAGGTATGGTTACTTCCACCTTGTGCGAATCGCCTTCCACTACCATAACCACAACTGCTTCATCCAAGCCGTCTAGGAACCTGTCCAGTTTACCCACCCGTTTTTCAACGTACTCTTTCAAAGCGTTTGTAACGTCAATGTTTCTACCTCTTACCAGGACATTCATACTTTCAACCCCTTTCGAGCGAGTATATGTTTATTATTCCCTTTGGCGGGAATAAATTCTTTTAAATCCACATCTCAATGAATTATAAAAACCCCGGCATACGCCAGGGTTTATGGTAGCCTACAGTTTTACTACGTTAGCTGCTTGCGGACCACGGGCCCCTTCAACTATATCGAATTCCACGTCCTGGCCCTCTACCAGCGTTTTAAATCCTTCTTCCTGGATGGCCGAGTAGTGGACAAACACATCCCCTCCATCTTCCCTTTCAATAAATCCATAGCCCTTGTCCTTGTTGAACCACTTAACCTTACCTAACACTAAAACATTCCTCCTAAAAATTTATCCCGTGGTCTTGCAAAACTGCAACTCACGTTGAGTAATATTATCATGACCACGTAAAACTTGTCAAGTAGAACCAATTCCGAATTCTTAAACACCGGCACCATTAAAACATTTAAAATATTGCAAATTGGTTGAAAGGTCAAAACAATTTGTCGAAAAAATTTCTGTTGAACCCTGTATTTATCACCCCAAAACTGTGGACAATGTGGATAAGTCTGTTAATAACCCATTTTTCAAAGGCTTTGGCATGTGGGTAAGTTAAAATTTTCGTTGAACCCTGTCATATAAACCTGGGAATAAATCGGCGTCCTGTCAATTCCTGGTGTTTTGTCGCGACCCAGCAAACGTAAGGACCAAAACAGCGCGGGTTCCGGCCTGTCGCAATTGCTGGGATAAAATGGAAACAGTGGTCCCTGTGGTTAAAACATCGTCAACAACGGTGATTATTTTACCTGAAACTTGCCAGGACCCGGTTACAGCAAAGGCGCCATCCAAATTACGCAATCTTTCCCGGCGAGAAAGGCGCGCCTGGGGAGAGGTTTCCCGGATCCTGGCAACCACTCCTTCCAGCACGGGCTGGCCGGTGATTTCCCCCAACGCGCGGGCAAGCAACGCCGCCTGGTTGAAGCCACGTTGTTTTTGCCGGGCGGGAAACAACGGCACAGGTACCAAACCCCCGGAAAGGGTGAACACCTGCTCACGCCACGCCACCTGCGCCATCAGCTGGGCCATGGGCCGGGCCAGCCACCGGGCACCCCGGTATTTCAGTTTGTGTACCGCCTCGCGCAGTGGTCCCTCGTAAGGGCCAACCGAACGAGCAAGGTCGAAAAACCTTCCGTCCACGCATTCTCCGCATGGCACGGCAACCACACCGCCATCCCCGGGATCTTTCATGCCCTGGAAACAACCACATACCGGGCAAACTTTTTCTTCCGCGTAAGAATTCACCAGGACACGGCAATCCGAACAAAGGCCCGCATCCGGTGAATAACCGCCGCAAAAAGGACAAGCCCGCCGGGGCGGGTAAACCAACTCCAAAGCGGCCTCCAACAGTTTCCGTAGCAACAAGAACCACTCCAAATCTTAATCCGAACTACTTCACCGGCAGAGCCCGGCTTAAGCCCCCGCTTCCTTATTTACCCTGCGTGGAGAAAAGCACGGAGCTGTCACGCCCTTCTTCCTTCGCCCGGTAAAGGGCGAAATCGGCAGCGCTCAACAGGTCCCGGGGATTATCAGCGTGGGCAGGGTAACTTGCCACCCCGGCGCTTATACTCACCTTGATCCGAGCACCGTCGAATTCAATCGTGTTTTCACGTACCGCTCTGCGGATCCTCTCCGCCACGTGCATTGCCTCCACGGGTCCCGTCTCCGGCATCAATACGGCAAACTCCTCCCCACCGTAACGGGCCACCAGGTCGCAAGAGCGCACCTCACCGGCGATAACACCCGCCACCCCAGCCAGTAGCGCGTCCCCGGCCAGGTGGCCATACCGGTCGTTAACCTTCTTGAAAAAATCCACATCCAGCATTAGCAGTGAAAGCTTGGAACCGTAACGAGCGGCTCTTTGAAATTCTTCCAAAAAGCGCTTGTAAAAGTAACGATAATTATATAGACCGGTCAAGCAGTCGGTTATCGAGGTAAGTTCCAGCTTCCGGTACAACTGTACGTTAGCGATGGCCACCGCTGCTTGCCCCCCAATAATGGTAAGTGTTTGCAGGTGCTTGTCCTCGAAAAAGCCGGGACGCTTGTCCCCCAGTACAATAAGACCCAGTACCTCGGTTTCCGCCACCAGGGGCACCACCACCATGGACCGGTGCACCTGGGTTAAGCCGACATCGTTCACGGTGCGCACGTCCCGCCTGGTATCGTTTACAATTTGAGATTCACCGCTTTCGGCCACCAAGCCCAGGAAACCCTCGCCACGGCGCACAATGGAATCCTCCAGTAACCGGGCGTGCGGGCCCACCACGGCCCCCACCCGGTAGCACCCGTCCTGGTGGGACCAAATATACACTATACCGGTATGATAACTTATTACTCGCTTTGTTTCCCGCAGCACCAGATCAAGAATTTCTTCCAGTTTAAGGTTGCCGCCCAGGCGCCGGGCCACCTCGTAAAGCGCCCTGAGTTCCCGGTTTTTTAATTCCAGGCGCACATAAAAACTTAGCATGAACTGAACAGTCATTACCGGGATAAAAAGCAATACCGTTCCGTATATGCCAATCTTGGCGTGCAGCAGAGCCATCAACAGGGCCACGGGAACAGTAACAAAATAAGTCAGCCCGTCCCAGCGCATGGCGTCGACCCACCGAAACAGCGGGTATTCCCGCCGGGAAGGCAGAGTATAAATATACACCAGGAATTGGTTAAGGATAAAGTATGTTATGACAAAAACAGCCAGGGGCAAAAAGTTGACTAAAACAAGGCTACGGCCGGGCAAGCCCCCCGCGAGCACATAAAAAAAGTTGGCGCCCAGGGAAGCCACAACGCACTGCGCAGAGTTGAACAAAACAGTACGGGCGGGATCGCCGCGGTTGACCACCCCCTGCCCGATCAGGGTGGCCAGACCGTTTACCCAGGCGGTGGCAACAGGGCCGAAAATAAGAAAGGTAGCAAAAATAACAGCAAACCCGCCAGAGAGCTGTACTTGGAGAAAACTAACGGCAAGCCATTCGGACATTATCACCAGGCCCGCCAAAAGCAAAAATTCACGCCCGTGGTCCAGGTCCAGCAATGGAAACGTGTAAGCCAGCAACCAAAAGCCAAACCCGATAATAGCCCAGCTATATAAAATGTGGGGTAACCTCCGCATGTTGCGCAAGGAATGTCGTCACCTCTACTCGGAAAAGCTCTTGAGTGTGGGTATACCTACAATTATTTTCATAATCCCACTGGTGCCGCAACTCGACTTGAACGTCTACCCGGAAAATGCTCTTGGTTATGGGTATACCTGTTCCGGGCTCGCTTTTTCAGAGCAGGTGACGCGTTACCTAAACGGCACCATTAGGAGGATTAAGAGCATTTTCC
>CBETWA010000028.1:0-40911 GCA_965539975.1 uncultured bacterium
CCTGTTCGCTCGTCCGGTTTCGTAGCCTCGCTGCGCCGGGTGCCGTTACCGGCGCCCCCGCAAATCGCTCGACCGGAACAGGTATGCCCACATATATTTTCGTCTTTCTGATGGTGCCACAGTGTGGCATGGGCGTCTATTCGGAAAATACTTTTTGTCACATATTCATGCGCAAAATTTTCCCAATTCGTTGACAAAAGACACTGATTAAGGAAATAATGATTGCGGGGGGAGGATTGAAGATGGCTAGTGATGCAAACCAGGCAAAGAGAAGAATGCTGTTGCTGCTGATTTTTGCCCCAGGTGTTTTTTTTATTCTTTACTGGGCCATGACGGCGGGGCATAACCGCCAGGGTGCAGAAAAGGTGGAACCTCCTGCAAGCTTTGTGGAACAGGGTGAATGGGTTAGCTTAAATAATGACCGCTATTGCTTGTACACAGGAGAAAAGACATTTTTGGACCGGGTTAAACTGGGGAACAACACGGCGGTACCGGAACCGGGCAGGGTTTTCATGGGCTTGGGGCTCGCCGCGGGTAACGGGACGGGCAGCATGAATGTAGATGTTGTGGATTCACTGGGTAACGTGTACTTGCCCATTGATGTCTCCAGGGAGGTAGTAGCCGGTAATTTCGGTTTCGACAAGGCAAACAACCACCGCCTTTTATTATTCAAAGTTAACTCGGAGGCGGAAAGTTATTTCTTTCGCCTGCGGGCCGGCGGTGATGAAGCGGTATGGAGAATAAATAACAGTTTTTTGAAGCAATAAGCCGCTGGCGCGTTATGTAAAAACATATAAAGGGAGCCGTGGGGATGGGATACAAATCTATCGGTAAGCGCTTGCAGATGGCAAGGGAAGATGCGGGGTACAGCCAGGAACAACTGGCGGCGTTGATTGGCTGTTCCCAATCAACACTGTCAAATTACGAAAAGGGTAAGCGCAGGATTTATTTGGCCCAGCTAGAGAAAATAGCCAAACCGAACTAGGACGGTGAGTTTATGGCGGTCCGGTTTCGGAAAGCGGTCAGGGGGCACACTTCCCCTTTAGGGTCAAATCTTTTGGGTCGGAAGTATGTCCCCAACGTATAAGCCGTTGGTGCTGTCGACGCGGAAGTCTAAAGCGCAGCGGGGACCACCAGCTCTCTAAAAACAAAAGAGTATTTTCCGGGTAGATTAAAAACAAAACAGCCGCTGTATTTAACACGGCTGTTGTAAATTTAAAAGGAAATTAATTTTATTGAACGCTTTGTTGAATGTGCTGCTGCAAGGTAACTTTGTCTGCTTCATTGTCGTAAATGTAATATAATTTACCGCATTTAAAGCAATTATATGTTCCAATGTGCTTCAACACGCGGTCGGTTTGCCCGCATTCGGGGCATGTAAAAGTGGTCACCTCGTAAAACGAACCGCATACCAGCAGGAAAAACCCGGCCACGCCGGCGGCTGCTCCCCCGATGGCTCCGGCAAAACCCCAAGGTGCACCTGCCATCGCTGCGGTTACCCAGCCAGCAAGCCCAATAACTAGAACAATAGAAACAAATGCCACAATTCTTGCAAAGACCAGGGTTACTTCCTGGGCATTGTTTTTAATGCGCGGACTGGCCACGAGAATATCTCCCCCCTTGCGATGCACGCAATTTCTTTGAGATATATATTAACTTCTGCATCAAATTGATTAATCCTTTTGTATCCATGAAAAAAGTTCGCAAGGAACTAATATGACAGCTTATCAAAATTACACCGGCTTACCGGTACCTGCGGTACTAAACATAAACCCGGGGTACTCTGGCGCTGATGGCGCAGAGCACCTCGTAAGAAATCGTGTTAATTCTGGATGCTATTTCGTCCGCGGTAACCTCTTCTTCTCCCTGGCGACCCATAAGAACCGCTATATCACCTTTTTTCACTCCCGGTATATGACTTACATCAACCATAAATTGATCCATGCATATTCTACCTGTTACGGGTGCTCTTTTGCCGTGCAGGAGGACTTCGCCCCTGTTTGAAAGCAACCGGCTATACCCGTCCGCATACCCGGCGGAAATGGTTGCCACTATAGAATCTTTAGTGGTGATGTGAGTTATTCCGTAACTGATCCCGGTTCCGGGCGGTACCCTTTTAACGTGTGCCACCACTGCTTTTATTGACATGGCGGGTTTCAAGTTGACGCGCTTGGAGCGGACTTCACTGGAAGGATAATAGCCATAAATGGCAATGCCGGCCCTGACCATATCCAGGTGAGTTTCGGGCATGTCGATGAGGGCTGCGCTGTTTGCCACATGCCTGTACCTGAATTCCAGTCCTTCCTGTTTAAGGGCATCCAGAACCATGTTAAATTTTTGCCATTGCATGATGGTATAGTCTTTGTTTTGGCTATCCGCTGTGGCAAAGTGAGTGAATATCCCTTCTATTTCGAGGTTCGGAAGGCTCGTCAGGGACAGTATGTCCCGAATGGACGCTTGTTCTCCGGCTTGAAATCCTAGCCTGCTCATTCCGGTGTCCACCTTGACATGCACAACTATTTTTTTGCCGGACTTGACAGCGGCTGTAGATAACTCCCGGGCGTCTTCAAGGTCATAAACAGTTTGTGACAGGTTATATTTCAGTAAGGCAGGGTATTCAGACGGCGGTGTGTAGCCCAGTACAAGTATTGGAGCATCAATGCCTGAGAGCCTGAGTTTTTCACCCTCTGTGACCCGGGCCACCCCCAGGTACGCGGCTCCTTCTTCCAGTGCCGCGCCGGCCACCCGGCCGGCGCCGTGACCGTAGGCGTTTGCCTTTACCACGGCC
Source organism: uncultured bacterium (assembly GCA_965539975.1). GTDB lineage: Bacteria > Bacillota > Desulfotomaculia > Desulfotomaculales > Desulfallaceae > CBETWA01. The sequence goes on from CBETWA010000028.1 coordinate 2,789, forward strand.
ATGAACTTTGTGCCGGGGGAGATTATGCCCATTAATTGCTTGATGTTATGCCTGATGGCATCCAGGTTCACTTCCGCCCAAACCGGGGATTTATGGCCCGCCATTATGATGCCTACCTCCGCTGTTGTTAACTATGCTTTTTTTTCTATCCCCTTTAATACACTGGGCAATCGTTCAAGCAGGTCCCTGGCAAGCATTCCCGCCATGCCTTTGACTTCAGCCGCCGCGTCACCCGCCAGGCCGTGCAGGTAAACACCTGCCGCGGCTGCATGTAAAGGCGTCATGCCCTGTGCTATCAGCCCGGCAATTATACCGGTTAAAACGTCCCCGGTTCCCCCTCCGGCCATGCCCGGGTTGCCCGTTCCGTTTAAGAAGATGGTACCGTCGGGCCCGGCCACTATAGTTCCCGCACCTTTTAATGCAACAATGGCGTTCCATTCGGAAGCTTTTTGGGATGCTATGCCCAGCCTGTTACTTTGTACTTTGCCCGTATCGACGTTGGACAGGCGCGCCATTTCCCCTGGGTGAGGAGTCAGCACCAGTTCGGATTTGAACAGGCGGAATAATTCCGTGCGGCCGGCCATGGCGTTAAGCCCGTCGGCATCTAGAACACACGGTTTTTCCAGTTTCAATAAAATTTCCTTGACTAGCGCTTTTGTTTCATGGCCACCTCCCAGGCCGGGGCCAAGTGCCAGCACGTCGGCGTTACCTGCACGTTCAATAACTGTATCAAGGGCGGTGCGGTCAAGTGTTCCTTTTTCGGTTTCCGGGAGCGGGAAAGTCATTACTTCCGTAAGCTTGGATTCCACGATGTCATGAATCCCGGCCGGAACCCCCAGGGTTACCAGGCCGGCACCGCTGCGAGCCGCTCCTTGTGCCGCCAGTACCGCGGCACCTGACATACCCCGTGAACCGGCAATAACCAGCACCCGCCCGAAGCTACCCTTGTGTTCCAGCCCTTTTCTTTGCGGCCACCATTCCCGGACCATTTTCTCCGTTATAAAATAACGTTTGGACGGGTTATCGGCCAAAATGGACGGGGGTATGGAAATGTCAACCACGTGCAGAAAACCAACGAAAGGTCTGGCGGAAGGCAACACCAGCCCTATCTTGGGAAGCCCGAAAGTAACAGTGTGGCGGGCGCAAAAACATGGGCCGTTTGCCTTACCCGTATCCGCTTCAAGACCCGAAGGTATGTCAACCGCGACGACGGGTATACCCGAGGCGTTAACGGCTTCAATAATTGTTGCCATTGGGTTTTTAACCGTTCCCTTGAACCCGGTTCCGTAAAGAGCGTCCACCACCAGGTCCGCGTTCATCAATGCCAGGCGTACCAGGTTTATATCGCTGTCCTTGATTACGGGAAAAATTTTTTGCCCCATTTTCTGCCATATGTCCAGGTTAACCCGGGCGTCACCGGTTACCTGCTCCTGTTCACCGGCCAAAAAAACCTTAACTTCCGCTCCCCTGTTATGCAGGTGCCGCGCTACAACGAAACCGTCGCCCCCGTTGTTGCCTTTTCCGGCGAATATTAACACCTTTTTACCGGCCGGGTCTCCCAGCTCCTTTGTAATTATTTCCACAACCCTCAACCCGGCGTTTTCCATGAGGATGACACCCGGGATACCGAAATCTTTTATAGCTACCTTGTCAATGGTTCCCATTTCGGCGGCAGTAACAAGCTTCATCACTTCACCTCCCCGCGCACCGCAGTGGCAAAGGCAACGGCCCTGCCACGGTCATGCGCCACAGAGACAAGAATGCTGGTGATATTGTTATTGCGGGCGTGCCGGGCAGCCGCTCCGGATAACGCCACTCTCACAGGTTGGCTTCCGCCACCGGTAATCTCTACTTCATTCCAGGCGGTAATGCCCGTCCCAAGTGCTTTAAAAACGGCTTCCTTGGCGGCAAAACGGGCAGCCAGGCAAGGCCAGGGGTTGCCCCGTCGCTTGCAAAAATCAATTTCACCGGGGGTGAAAACCCTGGAGAGAAATCGCTCGCCAAATTTACCCGCTGTACTGGCAATCCTTTCGATTTCAATAATGTCCGTACCTACTCCGGCCAGTTCTATAACTATCACACCCGTTCAAATCCTTTTTTTAAGTTGGGTTCCATGTAAAAAATAAAAAGCCTGCAATAAGCAGTAATTACCATTAATTTTAGAATTAAACATGCATATGCCCGTTTCCTGCAAGCATAATTAAATCCACAAAAATAACCACCGCCGGTAATGATTAAAGCGATGGGTACCGGGAAAACAAGATTTGTAAAACAAGTTCCGTGCCGGTTGTATCAAAAGCCAAGAATTTTTCTTAGTTTTTTAGCTTGGGCTCTGCTGACGGGCACTTCACTGTTTACCTTGTCCTCAACCACCAGGTTGTACGTCCCGTTAAAAAACGGTACTATTTCCCTTACCTTGTGCAAGTTGACTAGATAACAACGGTGGGTACGGAAGAAAACCTGGGGATTGAGCCTGGCTTCCAGTTCTTTTAAAGTGAAGCGGGTTAGTAGCTTGTCGTTATATGTCTTGATGTAAATATAATCCTGTTCCGTAAAAGCGTAGAATATGTCGGACTCGGCCACCAGTACGGTTTTGCCTTGTTTTTCGGCGGGTATACGGTCTATTTTGATTTGGGCGGGATCGGGCTTTTGCTTGCCGATATCCTTTTTCTCGGCTTCCTCGCTGTTGGCCGGAGCTTCCTGGTAGGCTTTGATTACCTTGTCTACGGCTTTTTTCAACCGGCTTGGTTCCACAGGTTTTAACAGGTAGTCGACTGCGTTAACTTCAAACGCTTGCACGGCGTATTCGTCATAAGCGGTAACAAAAATAACATGGGGTTGTTTTGGTAGCTCTTGAATGGCGGCTCCCAGTTCCAGGCCCGTCATGCCGGGCATGGATACATCCAGGAAAAGCACCTGGTAATCCAGGGCTTTTATTAAAGCCAAAGCTTCGTGGGCGTTGGTTGCTTCACCGACAATCTCCACGTTGTCAAAGTTGCTCAGCAGGTAACGCAGCTCCTGTCTGGCCGGGTACTCGTCATCCACGATTAACGCTTTAAGCTTCATTGGCCAGTTCCTCCTTTTTCAATGTGGGACATACCAGGGGGATTCTAACGTAAACGGAGGTACCTTCACCGGGTACACTTACTATACGTAAGCCGTATTCTTTCCCGAATAATCCTTTTAACCTTTCGTGCACGTTGCTCAGGCCGACGCCATTACCGGAGCCGAACCCCGGGGTAAGCACTTGGTTTTGGATGTCCGGGTCTATGCCTACACCATCATCCCTAATTACTATGAGCATCTCGTTGTCATGCTTGCGAACTGTTATTTGTATCGTTCCCTGTCCGGGCTTGGGAAGTATGCCGTGTTTGATGGCATTTTCCACAAGTGGCTGGATGGTCAGAACAGGCACCTTGTACTCTAACAAGTTTTTGTCTATTTCCCTGACAATGCGCAACTTCTCCCGGAACCTTGCTCTTTCAAGTACCAGGTAGGTATTAAGATATTCTATCTCTTCTTTCAATGTATTGAAATGGCCGTGGCGCTTCAGTGCATGGCGGAAAAATGAAGCCAGCCGGATTAACAGCCGCCTGGCTGTTTCCGGATTGGTCCGGCTGAACATAATTATTGTGTTAAGGGTATTAAATAAAAAATGCGGGTTGATCTGGGCATGCAGGGCGTCAAGCTCGGCCTTGGTTACCAGCTGGGCCTGTCGATCCAGCTCAGCCAGTTCCATTTGCATGCCCAGCAGCTGGGCCACCCCTACGCCCAGTTTTACAGTGGCGGAGGGCATATCGCCCTCCTGGGTGCGGTAAAGCTTGACCGTGCCCATTATTTCACCCTTGCACTTGAGCGGCACAATAACCGCGGATTGCAGCGGGCAGTTGGGAACCGGGCAGTCCAGGCCGTACCCGTCATTTACTATTTTCATTGCACCTGTTCTTATCACTTCACGGGTGGCTATGGTCATAATCGGGCCGCCCGCCTTGTGGTGGTCGGAACCAGCGCCGATATAGGCCAGGACTCTTTCCCTGTCCGTTATGGCCACGGCTGCAACATCCCCAATTTTGTGTATTATTTCGGCTGTATTTGTTGCCGTTTCTTCGTTAAGCCCCCGCCTGATAAATGGAAGGGTTTGATTGGCAATTTGCAATGTTGGATCCAGTGGCCCATCTGAAAAGCCATCCTTCTCTTTTTCGCGGCGCGTTAACATAAAGGTCGCATACACCACTGCCGCTACGCCGGGGACGGCTGCTACCGCAACTGCCGCCCACAGCTGTGGTTGCCACAGGTAAATGATAATTAAGGCCGGGATGTTAAAGCCAAGCCATATGAGAATCAGTTTCTTTGCCATGTTTTCCCAGGACATAATATCCCTCCCTGGGAAATATTTTAATTTTCAAAAAATTAGCCGCTTGTGACATTTTTCAATCATATAATTATTCGACGGTATAATTTCTATTCCTTCACCTATTATTATAAGCATAAATAAAAAAAAACGGGAGAGGGTTTTTTGCCCTCTCCCGGAGTGTTTTTGCCCTACTGTCTGTTCTTAATCAAGCTTTCCACAACTGCCGGATCAGCCAGCGTGGTAATATCGCCCAGCGATTCAATATCACCCGCGGCTACCTTGCGCAAAATCCTGCGCATAATTTTACCGCTCCTGGTTTTGGGCAAGGCTGGGGTGAAATGGATTTTTTCCGGTGTGGCAATGGGGCCGATCTCCTTGCGAACGTGGGCGACCAGCTCTTTTTTGAGTTCATCGCTGGGTTCGATACCTTCTTTCAATGTAACATAGGCATATATACCTTCACCCTTGATTTCATGCGGGAAGCCCACCACTGCCGCTTCCGCCACTTTCGGGTGAGATACGAGGGCGCTCTCAACCTCGGCGGTTCCCAGGCGGTGGCCGGATACGTTGATAACGTCGTCAACCCTTCCCATCAGCCAGAAGTAGCCGTCTTCGTCAACACGGGCGCCGTCACTGGTGAAGTAATAACCTGGATACTGTACAAAATAAGTGTTTTTGAAACGTTCGGGGTCACCGTACACACCGCGCATAATACCGGGCCAGGGCTTGGTTATTACGAGATAGCCGCCTTCGTTTACAGCGGCATCGCTGCCATCCTGGCGGATTACTTTCGGAACTACACCGAAATAAGGCAAAGTAGCCGAGCCGGGCTTGGTGGGAAAAGCTCCGGGCAGCGGTGTGATCAGGATGCCGCCGGTTTCGGTTTGCCACCAGGTGTCCACAATGGGGCAGCGCTCTTGACCGATTACCTTGTAATACCACAACCACGCTTGCGGGTTTATGGGTTCACCCACCGTACCCAGCAGGCGGAGGGAACTGAGGTCTCTGCCCTTTGGCCATTGATCCCCGTCCCGCATCATGGCCCGGATGGCGGTGGGAGCGGTATAGAATATGTTCACACCGTACTTTTCCACCACTTCCCAGAACCGGTCCGGTTTCGGGTAATTGGGGACGCCCTCAAACATTAAAGAAGTTGCCCCGGCCGAAAGGGGGCCGTAAACGATATAGCTGTGGCCGGTTACCCAACCGATGTCGGCGGTACACCAGTATACATCATCGTCCCGGTAATCGAAAACGTGTTTGAAGGTGACGGTTGCGTAAGTCAGGTAACCTCCCGTGGTATGCAAAACGCCTTTTGGTTTGCCCGTGCTGCCGCTTGTATATAAAATGAATAACGGGTCTTCCGCGTCCATATGCTCGGGTTCGCAATCTTTTGGAGCGTCTGCCATTAGTTCATGCCACCAGTGGTCCCTGCCGGGCACCATATTGCAATCCTGGTCCACCCGCCTTACCACGATGCAATTTTTGACTTCGGGGCATCCTTCAAGCGCTGCATCGGCGTTTTCCTTGCTCCTAAGCACTTTGCCCGCCCGGTAGCCATAATTGGCCGTGATCAGAGTTTCGGCTTGAGCATCCAGGATTCTTCCTCTTAACGCATCAGGGCTGAAGCCGCCGAACACGATGCTGTGTATAGCACCGATTCTTGTGCAGGCCAGCATGGCAATGGCCAGCTCGGGAATCATGGGCAGGTATATGGTTACCCGGTCGCCCCTTTTAACACCCAGGCTTTTCAGCACGTTGGCAAACTTGCATACTTCCCGGTGTAGCTGGGCATAAGTATATGTTCTGCTCTCCTCCTGGGGCTCTCCTTGCCATATTATGGCAGCTTTGTTTTTGCGCCAGGTTCTCAGGTGGCGGTCCAGGCAGTTATACGAAACATTCAACTTGGCGCCGCGGAAGTATCTAATATATATATCGTCTTTAAAGCTGTACTCCTCCACGGCATCCCATTTTTTAAACCATTCAACGTGTTTTTCCGCCATTTCGGCCCAGAATTCATCCGGGTTTTCCACCGACCTGCGGTACATTTCTTCCCATTCTTTTAGGGATTTTATTGCTGCCTTTTCTGAAAACTCCTTGGATGGTGGAAAAACCCTGGACTCCGCCATCAAACTCGTTACGCTGCTGGCTTTTTCAACAGCCATGAAAAAATTCCCCCCCTGTTTTTGTTTCAAACATGATCAAGAACAAAAAGGTAAGTAAAACCACTGCCATTTAAATGGTTTATTTGTAGTGCTATGACTGTTCTAATAGTACACCACAGTTTTCTGATAATTAAGAATTTTCCTGCTAGTTATCATATTTGAAAGCCCAAACGCAAAATAATTGGTTTAATGGTTGGGCTTATTATACAGGTACGGGGTTAGCTGGGCTGAAAACGCTCCAGCAAGCCGGTGGAATTGTACGTGTTCAAGCGCGAGTTTTCATAAACCACAAAAACATCCGGGTTTTTTTTACGAAGCCTGTCAAACAGGTCTTCCGGTAACTTGGTGTTGGTTTTAGACAGGGCCCATAGGGCGAGGCCGCGTAGCTGGATGTCCTCGCTTTCCAGTTTTTCCATTAAAAGACCGGTATACTCTTTGACCAGCAGGGGACGCCTTTCTCCTATTCGACCCAGTGACCAGACGATTCCCCGGATGAGGGAAGGGTCTTCTTTTAACGATACCAGAATTGATACAAATTCTTCAAACAGGCCCGGACAGTTGCGTATAATCTCCCCGATTGCTTCGGGGGATGCCCAGCCTGAACCGCCCGATTCGTCGTTTAATGACCAGAATAACATGCGGATTATTTCCCTTGCCCGGTCGGGATTCCGCTTTGATACTTGTTCCACCAGTAATCCCAGTGCTTCCACGGCCCTCCAGCGCAGGAGATCATCGGTGCTGTACAGTGTGGAAAAGAGTGCCCCGGTTACTTGCCCGGTGTTGTTTGCGCCCAGTTCCAAAATGGTATTAAAACTACCTTCAAGAAGAGCATTTTTAACTTCCCGTTTAAATTTCATTGAAAAAATTCCTCCTGTAACATAAAAACATTATTTTAAATACAGAAAAATTTTAAATGCAAAAAACGTTATGTTTTTGCCAAAATCCGACTTTTTAAGAAGGACTTATTAAATTTTATGTAGAAACCAGGCATAGAGCGTAATAATTTAAAAAATTATTGATGCAAAGGATACACTAAGATACCAGTTTAAAAAGGGCGGAATAGACAAAAATGCGTAAAATACCCGTTGACAGGTTAAAGCCAGGGATGAAACTGGGACGTTCCATTGTTAACGCCAGTGGCCAGATGCTCCTTGTTGAAGGGTCTATCCTTAACGATAAGCTTATTAAAAAATTAGCCCAGTTAAGAATACCATCGGTTTATGTTGATGACGGTTTTTTAAGCGGCGTCCAAGTTGAAGACGTTGTTTCAGATGCAACACGTTACCGAGCCATTGAGTTGACCAGAAAGGTATTTAATGATTTCCATTATACCAGGTGTCTTAGCGGCCTGGATAAAATGGAAAAAATCGTAGAAACCATTTTAGATGAGTTGCTTTCCAACCCTATGGTAATGGTCAACCTTGTAGACATACGCGGGCTGGATGAATATACCTTTGGCCACTCTGTTAATACCTGCATTTTATCACTTATTACCGCTATAAACATGGGATACGGTCCCAGTAAACTTCGTCATCTTGGTATGGGGGCCATTTTACACGACGTGGGGAAAACCCTTATACCGCTGGATATTTTATCCAAGCCCGGCAAGCTGACAGCGGAAGAATTCGAAATTATCAAGTCGCACTCTGAGCTGGGTTACCGGTTGCTTACCCGAAACAATGACATGTATCCACCTGCAGCCCTGTGCGTGTTGCAACACCATGAACGTTTTGACGGGAGCGGTTATCCCTACGGGCTGGCCGGTAAAGAAATACATGAATTTGCGGTTATTGTGGGGGTGGCGGATGTATATGATGCTCTTACCTCTGACCGGGTATACCGCAAGGCTCACTCACCGCACGAGGCTTACGAGATGCTGGCGGCCACCGGGGATTACCTTTTTGATTTTAATGTTGTCAGGGCTTTTCTTTATCACGTTGCCGCTTACCCTGTGGGGAGTCTGGTTAAATTGAGTACCGGTGTTACCGGAGTGGTTATTGAAAACCGCCCGGGGTATTCCCTGCGGCCAAAGGTTAGGGTTCTGTTTAACAACAAAAACGAGCCGGTGTTGGATCCTTACGAGATAGACCTGGGGTTGGAACAAACAATAACCATTACAGGTATTATAAAAGATGATGCTGAGCTGGGCTGGTTAAAAATGATGATATGTGAATAATTTTACACCGTGAGCTTGGAGATTAAAGGTTAAAAAAGCGGTGAAGGTCAAATGCCGGGCACCGCCTTTATTTTTTTTGTACGCGCTTGTACCCAGTGCGTAAATTCAGTTGCTTAAAGGCGCGCTATAAAATAATCTGAGCGCGCCTTTAAGTGCGATATCTTTAACTGAACTTCGGTTTTTATTTCAACTTGGCCATAATATCTTCAAGGCCCAGTGCTTCCGGCCAAGTTACTTCTACAAGCTGGCCGTTCTTTTTCAGTTGCGGGGTCGGCGGGTCATCCAGGTATTTTAGTTCTAGGCCCAGGCGCCCTTTCAAGCATAGCGGGCGTCCCAGCCCTGGGGATTTCGGTATTACCCCGATGTTTTTCCCTTCTTTGCTAAGCACTTCAAATTTACAACCACTGTCACAAAAAGTACAGGTTACTTCCTGACAGGAAAATTCCCACGCCCGGCCTTTGCCGGCCAGCGGTTTCCATGTTAAAGCTCCCACGGGGCATACTGTAATACATCGCCCGCAGTAAACACAATCTGATTCGCCTAGCGGTAAATCCATAGCTGTGACAATTTTAGTATAAAAGCCCCGGTACCCGAAATCAATCACGCTTCGTTCGGGTATTGCGTTGCAGGTGCGAACACAGCGACCACAAAGGATACACTTGTTGGCATCGCGGATTATATAGGGGTTTGTATCATCAAGCGGGTACTGCTTTCGTTCGCCCTCGAATCCCGGTTTCTTGACTCCGTACCGGAAGGCATAATCTTGCAATCTGCAGTCACCATTTTTATCGCAGGTTAAACAATCCTGGGGATGGTTAGCCAGGAGCAACTCAAGAATTACTTTGCGAGCTTCAATCACTGCGGGGGATTCGGTAAACACCTCCATCCCCTCGGTGGCTTCGGTAACGCAGGAGGCAGGCAGATTGCGCATTCCTGATATTTCCACCACGCAAATCCGACAAGCGCCGAAACGCGGGAGATCAGGATCATGACACAGTGTGGGGATAAAAATTCCCTCTTTTCGGGCAGCATCGAGCACGGTGGTACCCTTGGGCACTTTAACCTTGATCCCGTTAATGGTCAAGGATATATCTGACAATTATCTTACCCCCTTAATTTAGGAGAGTGCTCAGGTCGGTTGTTTGACTACGCTTTATATATGGCGCCAAACTTGCAGCCCTGCATACAGGCACCGCACTTGATGCATTTATCGGGATCAATGGTATGCGGTTTTTTCTTTTCGCCGGTGATGGCTCCAGCCGGGCAAGTTTTCGCACACTTACCGCAACCGTTGCATTTTTCGGGATCTATTACATAAACCAATAGGTTGACGCAAACACCGGCCGGGCAGCGTTTTTCCTGGATGTGGGCCAGGTATTCATCTCTAAAGAAGCGCATTGTAGAAAGAATGGGATTGGGGCATGTTTGTCCCAGACCGCAGAGAGCGGTATTTTTAACAACACGGGACAGGCGATCCAGGGTATCCAGGTCTTCCATTTGCCCCTCGCCGTCGCAAATACGGGTTAGTATTTCCAGCATTCGCTTGGTGCCTTCCCGGCAGGGGGTACACTTGCCACAGGACTCGGCCTGTGTAAATGTGAGGAAGAAGCGGGCTACGTCAACTATACACGTGGTTTCATCCATCACCACCATACCGCCCGATCCCATCATGGCCCCGGCACCGGTCAGCGAATCATAGTCTACCGGCAGGTCCAGGTTTTCTTCGGGGATACAACCACCGGAAGGGCCGCCTATTTGTACGGCTTTAAAACGCTTGCCTCCCTGAATGCCACCGCCAATGCCGTAAATTATTTCCCGCAGTGTCATGCCCATTGGCACTTCCACCAAACCGGTGTTGTTTACTTTGCCGGTGAGGGCGAAAATCTTGGTGCCTTTGCTCTTTTCGGTACCTAGCTTGGCGTACTCGTCACCACCGTTACGGAGGATATAAGGTATATTGGCGTAAGTTTCTACGTTGTTTAGGTTTGTGGGTTTATCCCATAATCCTTTTTGAGCCGGGAAAGGAGGCCTTACCTTGGGCATGCCGCGGTTACCTTCAATAGATGTCAGGAGCGCGGTTTCTTCGCCGCATACAAAAGCCCCGGCACCCGCTTTTATCTTGATGCGGAAATTAAATCCGGAATTAAAAATATTTTCACCCAGGAAACCATACTGCTCGGCCTGGGCAATAGCTATTTTGAGGCGCTCAATGGCCAGCGGGTATTCCGCGCGCACGTAAATATAGCCTTCGTCGGCACCAACCGCGTAACCGCAGATCATCATCCCTTCCAGTACGGAGTGGGGGTCGCCTTCCAGTACGCTGCGGTCCATGAATGCACCGGGGTCACCTTCGTCGGCGTTGCACACAACATATTTTTTATCACCGGGAGCCTGGCGGACAAAACTCCATTTTAACCCGGTGGGGAAACCCGCGCCGCCGCGACCGCGAAGACCGGATTTTTTAACTTCCTCTATGACCTCTTCGGGTTTCATCTCAAACAACGCTTTGACGAAACCTGAATAACCGTCACTGGCGACATACTCCGCCATGTCCTCGGGGTTTATATGCCCGCAGTTGTGCAACACCAGGCGCTTTTGTTTGGCATAAAACGGTACGGACTCGTAAGTATTGGCCGGCTCTCCGGTATTCGGGTCCTTGTATAGCAGTCTTTCAACTATTTGTCCATTGATTAAATTCTGCTCAACTATTTCCGGTATATCCTTTGTCTGAACCCGGACATAAAAAATTTTATCCGGCTCTATGATAATTAGCGGGCCTTGTTCACAAAAACCGTGGCAGCCGGTAATTTTAACTTTGACTTTTTCAGTCAAGCCATGTTTTTGTAATTCCTCTTTTAAAACATCAACCAGCTTTCGGGAACCTGACGAAGTACAGCCGGTACCTGCACAGATCAAGATGTTCTTTTTATCTACGCCTTGGGGTAGGTGAATATCTGCCAGTATAGCCTGCCTTTTTTGCCGGCAGGATTCATCATCATGGCACACGGGTCCGGCTTTGCGGCATTTAACAAAATCCCGGCAGGGGTTTTGCGGTTCATGGGTGCATTTTTCGCAGCACTTGTCCAGTAAGTTTTTCAAATTGCCGGCCTCCTTCCTATTCGTAATTTTTAATTGCAGAAACGGCCTTGTCTGGGGTTAACCGGCCATGAGTGTCCTCATTAACCATCATCACAGGTGCTAAACCGCAGGCGCCCAAGCAAGCGACGGTTTCCAGGGTGTAACGCTGGTCTTCGGTGGTGTCGCCTTCCTTAATGCCCAAGTGTTTCTGTACTTCCTCGAAAACCCTGGCCACACCCCTAACGTGGCAGGCAGTGCCCTGGCAAATACGGATAATATTGCGGCCCCTTGGTTTCATGTGGAACTGGGCATAAAAAGTTGCCACGCCGAAAGTTTTACTGTACGGGATACGCTGGGATTCGGATATCCGTTTCATTGTATCCGCGGAAAGGTAACCGAATATTTCCTGGGACTCTTGCAACAGCGGTATTAATGCACCTTTTACTCCCTCGTACTTTTTTAAAAGTTCCTCGAATTGCCTTTGTTTTTCATCATCAGTTTGATGACTGCATTTGCATGCTGCCAATTCTGTCCCTCCCCTTCGAAAAATATTACCAACAGGACTGGATATGGTCCTGCCTAAATCCTTTATGCGGCATTATATGCTTGTACATTGGCAAAAATTTTTAGAATAGACAGTATTTCGTTAAACCAGGTTACGGAAATCCAACACCCTGTCCTCGGTTACCAGTATGTGTATTGGCTGGTCGTGTTCGCTGGGATAAACGTTGGGCCTGATTTGTATTTCGTAAGCCAGCGCCACGTAAACGCAACCCGGTGCGGTCTCGGGCAGGAAGCGGTCGTAAAAACCCCCGCCGTAACCCAGGCGGTTACCGGCGGTGTCGAATGCCACCCCTGGCACGATAACCATGTCTATTTCCCCGGGAGGAATTGGTCGAACCAGCCCGGGTTTGGGTTCCGGAATACCCCACGTGCCGGGTTCCAGGTCTTCGGGGTAGTTCTTTACCAGTGACGGGGTAATTTTCTTGTTGGCGACATCGGTGACAGGCACCGCAACTCTTTTGCCGCGTTGAAGCGCGTCTTCTATAATAGGCCCGGTTTGCACTTCATTCCGAAAGTCTACATATGCCATAATTGTACCGGCCCGGCGGTACTCTTCCAGCCGGATAAGCTTGCTGGTTATTACGGAGCTTTTTTCTTTGATGATATCCGCCGCAAGCTTGTTCCTGGCTGCAATGACATATTTCCTTAATTCGTTTTTGGACACTTTAATTCCTCCATGAAAATGGGGTTTGAAAAATTTTTACTGTCCGGAATCGCATTTTTATGTACATATTTTTCTAGTTTCTCCGGTGAAAAAATAAATCCTCCTAAATTACTAAGGAGGATTTAGAACAATAATTCATAACCAGTTATAGTGAATAAACCTTACTCTCTTCCAGTATGCTTACATTGTTTTCCTGCAGTGTCCGGATGGCTTCATCCAATTGTTCCACCCGGAAAACCACAAGGGCTGCATTGGTGGCTTTTTGGAGAAATGCGTAAAGGTACTCTATATTTATATTTACTTTCTGCAGTATTTCCAGCACTCCGGCCAAGCCGCCCGGTTCGTCCTTAACCTCCACCGCTATGACATCGGTGATGCTTACAGTGAAACCAGCGTCTTTAAGCGCCCGGTATGCCGAATCGGGATCGTTTACAATGAGACGCAGGATGCCGAAATCGGTGGTATCGGCTATGGACAGCGCCCTGATATTGATGTTGTTTTGACCCAGTACCCGGGTAACCTGTGCCAGGCGCCCGGACTTGTTTTCTAGAAAAACCGATATTTGCTTGACTTTCATTTGGTCTTTCCCTCCTTGTGTTAAATTCGTTAAAAAGCAGGAGCGTGATTTTACAATTCTCGCCTGTCAACCACTCTTTTGGCCTTGCCCTCGCTGCGCGGAATGGTGCGCGGTTCCACAAACTTGATGCGGGCGGAAATACCGAGCACGCTTAGAATCCGGCTGCGAATCCTTTGTTCCAGGTCCTCCAGCGCCCGCACTTTGTCCGAGAAAAATCTTTCACTCAGCTCCACCCATATTTCCAGGTCATCCAAAGCGCCTTTGCGGTCCACTACCAGTAAATAATGTGGTTCGGTGTCGCCAAATTCCAACAACACGCTTTCAATTTGGGACGGGAACACGTTTACCCCGCGGATAATCAGCATGTCGTCGGTACGGCCGGTAACTCTCTGCATGCGTACAAATGTACGCCCGCAACTGCAGGTTTCAGCGTTCAATACGGTAATGTCCCTGGTCCGGTACCTTATGATGGGCATTGCTTCCTTGGTCAGCGACGTTATCACCAGCTCGCCGGGTTGCCCGTAAGGTAGTTGCTTTTCAGTTTCTGGGTCGATTATCTCGGCTATGAAATGATCTTCGTAAATATGCATGCCCTTTTTCTCGGGGCACTCCATGGATACGCCCGGGCCTATAACTTCACTCAATCCGTATATATCAAGGGCAGTCAAGTTGAGCTTTGACTCCAGCTGTTCTCGCATGCGCTCGCTCCACGGTTCTGCCCCGAAAATTCCTATCCTGAGTTTCAAACCTTCAATTTCGGCGTTTTGTATTTCCTCACCCAGGTACAGGGCGTATGAAGGGGTGCAAGTTAGAATTGTAGTGCCGAAATCTTTCATCAGCATTAACTGGCGGGGAGTGTTTCCACCGGAAACGGGCACCACCGTGGCTCCTATGCGCTCCGCACCGTAGTGAACGCCTATGCCGCCGGTAAACAAGCCGTATCCGTATGCGTTTTGTATAATATCTTTGCTGGAACCACCGGCCATTACGATGGATCGTGCCATCAAATCAGCCCAGATGTCTATGTCCTTTTGGGTGTACCCCACTACCGTTGGTTTACCGGTTGTGCCCGAAGAGGCATGGAGCCTTACTATTTTATCCATCGGTACCGCGAATAACCCGAACGGGTAACTGTCCCTCATGTCCTGCTTGGTGGTGAAAGGCAATTTTTGCAGGTCACTAAGTGACTTGATATCGCCAGGTTTTATACCTGCTTCATCAAATGACTTGCGGTAAAAGGGCACATTTTCATAAACGTGCCGCAGTGTTCGCTGTAAGCGCTGTAATTGCAATTCTTCCAGCTTGTCCCGGGACATGGTTTCAAATTCTTCTTGCCAGTACAACTTCGTTTTGAACCCCTTTCGGCTATTTAATTTTTTAAAGAATAGCACAACTTGTCTTTAAAAAAAAGAGTCTTTTGTTGCTGAGGAAAAAATCGCAATTATTTACTTACAAGGTGTTTTTGTGTTGTTTTGTACTAACGGTACGGTAACTGTTGGCACCATTTTGACTCGGGGCAAATTTTTTCATACCAGCGAAATTTTGTCGAATCCGGAAAGCCACTGAAGAAGAGCATTCGACAAAATATGATATTCGCAACGGTTATTTGTCGCGCACAGGACAAACCCTTCACAGATAAGTTATTAACAGACTTATCCACATTATCCACAGAATTTGCCCTTTATATAAACCAAATATTTATATAGGGAGCATAATAACTGTATATGGTAATACGGTTGCCCGGCTATTACCGTTTAGAGCTCCTTGCCGGTAAAATAACCCATAACAGGTCTAATGTGGTGTGTGTAATGTTGTGGATATTAATATCTGTCCCTGCCCAGCCGCAAACCGGGTACGGCGTTCAATGTAAGGGGTGCAAAATCGCCGCGCTTGAATTTGTAAAACCCGGCACAGGCGATCATTGCCGCGTTGTCGGTACACAGTACCGGGGGAGGGTATATCAACCGCAATTTATTCTCACTGGCTCTGGCGCTTAACTCGCTGCGCAGTAACTTGTTTGCGGCCACCCCGCCGGCTAGCATGACTGTATTTGTTTGATATTTTTCGGCGGCCAGCATTGTTTTATCCACCAGCACGTCCACCACCGCCCGGCGAAAACTAGCGGCAAGATCAGCGCTGTTTATTTTTTGGCCTTGTTGCTCCGCCCGGTGCAGCAGGTTGATGACCGCTGTTTTCAACCCGCTGAAACTAAAATCAAGACTTCCCTCTTCCAGGTATGCTCTCGGCAGTTGCAGGGACCACTGGTCACCGGTGCCGGCAAGTTTATCGATTAAAGGCCCGCCGGGGTAACCCAGTCCCATCACCCGGGCCACCTTGTCAAACGCTTCCCCTGCGGCATCGTCCCGAGTTTCGCCCAGCAACCTGTAGTCACCGGGCTCGCGCATTAGCACCAGTTCCGTATGCCCGCCTGATACTACCAGGCAGACCAGCGGGTAATCCGGTTCGGGTTCTACGAGTAAATTGGCGAATATGTGTCCTTCCAGGTGGTTGACCCCCAGAAGCGGGATATCCAGGGCGAATGATATGGCTTTTGCCGCCGCCACCCCCACCAGCAATGCTCCTACCAGTCCCGGGCCATATGTAACCGCTACGCCGTCCAGGTCCGGAAAGTCGATTCCCGCCTCGTCCAGTGACTGGCGGATGATGGCGTTGATTACTTCCAGGTGCTTGCGGGAAGCAACTTCCGGCACTACTCCACCAAATTTACGGTGTAATTCCACTTGGGAAGATATTACGTTGGACAGGATTTCCCGCCCGCCGGCCACCACGGATGCCGATGTTTCATCGCAAGAAGTTTCAATGCCCAGGATAATTGCGCTCATCCGATTTTATAACTCCAATCTGTTTAAAATTATATTTTTTTAAGTAAAACTTTTTCCCAAAACTTTTTGCGGCAAACCCGGGGTAAAAAGAAAGCGTACAACAAGAGTATTATATAATAAAAAATCCTGTTTTATAGCGGGGGATGAACATTGCGGTTGCGCTTTTGCACATACAACGCCAGGCACTGCCTGGGCCTGGACGGCAATGTGTCCCTGGTTGCTGTGGCCGGCGCCGTTTCAGGCAATGACATAATCGGCCTGCAGGAAATGGACAGGTACAATCCCAGGAGCGGTTTCACCGACCAGCCCCGGCAACTGGGTGCGTTGCTGGATATGCATTATGTTTATGGCGCTAATATTAATATCCTTGGAATAACCGGTTTCGGCAATGCCGTGTTGTCCCGTTTCCCAATACTGAACCGGCATAATTACCAGCTCCCCCGGACCGGGCAAAAAAGGGGCCTATTGCGGACGGTTATTGTTGCCGGCGGGCGGCAACTGGCTTTTTATTGCACTCACTTGGGCCTTGACAAAAGCGAGAGAAGACGCCAGGTGAAAGAAATATTGAATATTATTGCGGGTGAAAGGTTGCCCATGGTACTGGCCGGAGATTTCAACGCTACGCCCGAAGCTCAGGAAATTCTGGATCTTAAAAAAACGCTTTTTGCCTGTGACCCCGGGGGACTGGTGCCGACTTTTCCCGCCGAAAAACCACGGTATAAAATAGACTATATATTTTATTCAGGCCACTGGCTGCTGGTTGAGAAAAAAGTGATTGTGTCCACGGCATCCGATCATTTGCCGCTGAGCGCGGAACTTCAACTGGCGTGAACAGGCCGAAAATAACACTGTTTACGCCGTGGAAGCGGGAATGTCTGTCAAGGGTTCTCCTAACTCTTCCATCAAGTCCTTAAACACTTTTCCGGCGCTTTCATTAATTACAACCGCTGCGGATTTATCCCAGGGTGTCGGTGTGCGGTTTATAATTACCAGTTGCCTGGCGACACCTGGCAAGCCCGCAACAGGGTACACCGTCAAGCTGCTTCCCGCCACAATTAGCAACTGGCAGCCTGAAATAACCTGGGTAGCCTGGTAAAAATCCTCGTTCATCCGGTCTTCAAACAAGACCACATCCGGGCGTAATATACCCCGGCACTTGTCGCAAAGGGGCGGGTTTTCCGCGGCGCGAAATTTTTTAACAAGGTGTTCAAAGGGGTACTTTTCGCTGCATTCCATGCAGCGGGCGGTACGCAGGTGACCGTGAACTTCCCAGACCCTTTGCGAACCCGCCTTGACATGCAAGCTGTCTATGTTCTGTGTGATAATTCCCAGCAGAAGGCCCATTTTTTCTAATTTGGCCAGGGCGTAATGGGCCGCGTTGGGCTTGGCGTCGCTGTATGCAGTCCACCGTTCCAGGTTCAGCTCGTAAAACTTGGCCGGATTGCTGCGCAATGAGGATAGACTAGCCGCTTTTATGGGGTCGAACTTTTCCCACAGCCCAGTTCCCGGGCTCCTGTAATCCGGGATGCCGCTTTCGGTGCTGATACCGGCACCGGTCAGGGCCAGGGTTTTGGTGGAACCTTTTACCAAACGGGCAATGGTTTTGATTTTATCCGCGTATTTCATAAAAACCTCCAGCAAGTTGGGATAGAATTTATTACATTATCTTTAAATCATTAATATCTGTCAATGCCAGTGAAGGCGCCGGGCCGGCGCAAAAAACGGGTGTAATTGCTCATTAGACGCCTATGTTGCGTTGCGTTACCAGTGGAGGGATGAAAGTACGTGTGGGTATACCTGTTCCGGTCGAGCGATTTGCGGTAGCGCCGGTAACGGCACCCGGCGCAAGCGAATCGGCGAAACCGGACGAGCGGCCAGGAAGGCCGCGAGAGGCTGAAATTGAGCCAAGGACGGCGAATTGAAGCCGGTCCGGTTTCGGAAAGCGGTCAGGGTAGTGTATAAAAAATTAAACAAAAGATGTGTAAACAATAAGTACATATATTTGTTGCGAAAAAGTCAGGCTATTGTTGTTAACCGCTGCGGAACGAGGGAATAGCCCGTCAAGCGGCTTGAGGATAGTGATTCGGAACAACTCATTTTCTGATTTGATAAAGTAAAAGTTTCATTATTAAGTTGGCATATATATTGCATTAGTTTTTATTTTAATGACTATGCAAGTGTAGTAAATAAATAAGCTTATTCGTCCGGTAAGGGGGTTATTTGTTAATGAAAAAGCCGCTTTGGGTGCCTTCGGAAGATAGGGTTCGCAACGCTAATATGACCGGGTTTATTAATTTTGTGAACCAAAAGTATGGTAAAGAATTCAAAGATTATTCTGAATTATACGAGTGGTCGGTGAACAATTCCCCGGATCTCTGGGTGGCGGTGTGGGAGTTTTGTGATATCAAGGCCTCGCGGTTGTGGGATGAGGTGGTTGTAAACAAGGAGGACATGATTGGCTCGCGTTGGTTTACCGGAGCACGTTTGAACTTTGCTGAAAACCTGCTACGCTACAGGGATGACAGGACGGCCATCGTCTTCAGAAGTGAACGCGGAGACTCGATGCGCATTACTTACGCTGAGCTTTACGACCGGGTGGCCCGGTTGGCCCGGTCTTTACGCGATATGGGGATTCAAACCGGCGACCGTGTGGTGGGGTATATGCCGAATATGGCGGAAACGGTGATCGCCATGCTGGCTGCCACCAGTATTGGCGCCATTTGGTCATCATGCTCTCCTGATTTCGGCATCAAAGGTGTACTGGACCGGTTCGGGCAAGTTCAGCCCCGGGTACTTTTCACGGCTAACGGGTATTTTTACAATGGAAAGGTCTTCGATTCGTTGAGCCGGGTGAAAAATATTCTAAAGGAAATACCTTCGGTGGAAAAGGTGGTTGTGGTGCCTTACACCGAAGAGCGGCCGGATATTTCGGAGTTGCCGGGTGCCGTGCTTTTTGACGATTTTCTTTCTACCGAGAGCGGGTTGGAGATAGAGCTTGAACAGCTGCCATTCGATCACCCGTTGTATATCATGTATTCATCCGGTACCACCGGGGTGCCCAAGTGTATAGTGCACGGGGCCGGCGGCACTTTGATCCAGCACCTGAAAGAGCTGGTACTGCATACCGATTTAAAGCGCGATGATACCATTTTCTACTTTACCACCTGCGGGTGGATGATGTGGAACTGGCTGGTTAGTTCGCTGGCAGTAGGCGCCACGGTGCTGCTGTATGACGGTTCTCCTTTCTACCCCGGACCGGATGCACTTTTCCGGATGGCACAGGACGAGAAGATTACCATATTCGGCACCAGCGCCAGGTACTTGGCAGCAGTGGAGAAGGAAGGTGTAAAACCCCGGGAAAAATTCGACCTTTCCCCCTTAAAAGCCATATTGTCCACCGGTTCTCCCCTGTCTGTGGAGAGTTTCCAATACGTGTACCGGGATATCAAGGAAGACATTTGCCTTTCGTCCATTTCCGGCGGTACAGACATTATTTCCTGTTTCGCGCTGGGTAATCCTATCGGACCGGTATACGCGGGCGAGCTGCAATGCCGGGGTTTGGGCATGAACGTACAGGCGTTCGACCAAAACGGCAGTCCCGTTTACAATCGCAAGGGTGAACTGGTGTGCGTTTCATCGTTCCCCTCAATGCCAATTTACTTCTGGAACGACGAGGGTAACGAGAAATACACCAAGGCGTATTTCAGCGTATTCCCAAATGTCTGGCATCATGGTGACTTTATCGAGATAACGGAAACCGGTGGCGTGGTTATATACGGTCGTTCCGACGCTACACTGAACCCCGGCGGTGTGCGCATAGGCACCGCGGAAATTTACCGCCAGGTGGAAGCGCTGGAGGAAATAAAAGACAGCCTGGTTGTGGGGCAAAATTGGGACAATGATGTGCGGGTGGTACTTTTCGTCAAGCTGGCCGAAGGAGTTGAGTTCAATGACGAACTGGTCAAGAAAATAAAAACCACCATCCGTGAAAACACTACTCCCAGGCACGTTCCCGCCAAGATCATTCCTGTTGCCGATATACCCTACACCATAAGCGGCAAGAAAGTTGAACTGGCGGTGCGCAACATCATACACAACGAGCCAGTGGAAAACCGGGATGCGCTGGCGAACCCCGAAGCGCTGGACCTGTACAAAGACCTGCCTGAACTGCAAAATTAATTTTCCAGCGCGGTAAAGCCGGGATGTAAAAATCCCGGCTTTTGCGTTAAACAGTGATTTTTGAATACATTAACTCCAGTAGCCTTTCAAACTGCATGTTGACCAGTTCATTCACCGTCGCGCCTGTTTCGGCGGCCCTTTTTTCAATTACCGGTAACTGTCTCATCAGATATTCCTTGATGATGGACTCGATAACTTGTTCTTCCGAAGTTCCGGTTTTACGCGCCAGTGATTCGAGCATAGCTGTTGCTTTTTCGGAAAACTCCAGCGTGAACTCCATGTCCTTGGTCAATGGTATAACCACCTTGTTTATATTTTGTTATTGCGCAGATACTTTGTGGCCGCAGTTGCTGCAGAAATTGGCGTTTTCGGGCAATTCCAGGTCACACTTGGGACAAACCGGCGGTTTGGGCTGCATGGCGGCAATTTGTTCTTCCAGGTCTTTCATTTCCAGCTCCAGCTGCCGGGTTGATTCTATAAGCCTGTTTAATTCTTCATCGGTGTTATCGTACCCCTGGTGCTTTTGGTAGTAAAGCGCCCCGATGCCGGCAAGGTTATTTTCCATTTCTTTTTCCATTTTGCGCAACTCGTGTTTCATCTTTGTCAATTCAATAAAATCAGATGATTTTTTAGTCAAATCCCTTGCTTTGTCTCCCGCTATTTCGCTGAAATCCTTCGCCCGGCTGCCCAATTGTTTGGCGCTCTCGGCAATTTTTTGGATAAAGCCCATTTGCATCACCTCTTGAGTACAATTTTACCACCGGGAACGCACTTTAAACAAATCTTTTTCACCGGCTCTTTATTAATGTAGAAATGTTTTTAACATTTAAAAACAACAGGGGAACATTTTCAAGTATAATTAGGACAAAGGAGTGAGAACGTGAAAAATTTTTTTCAGCGCCACTGGTTTACTATTGTCAGGCATAGCGGGCATGAAAAACAAGTAGAAGCTCAAACGGTATACCGGGGAACCGATGGTGAAACAGCAGCATTGCTGCGAGTGGACCCGGTAACTTTTAAAATATTAACCGCCACCTGGGAAACATACGCACCGGAGGTAAAATCAGTGCCGGTCCGGGGTTTGATTGGTGTGGAGGCGTATTTTGACTGCGCCCCCATGCTTAAAGATGCCCTGGCCGGGCTGGGGGATTTTCCACGTTCCCTGTTTGCGGAAACGGTGCGTGGCATTATCCAGGCCGAAACATTTCTGCTTGAAGAGCGGGGGTTCTCGACGCCCTTCGAATACGGGAAGTACTGGGAAAAATTCTATGCGGGTTCTTGCAGGTATTATAGCAACCTGGACCGAATAACCAGGAAATGGGATGAGTATGCTTGCTCCAGTCGTTCCACCAACTTGTTCAACCGTTTCAAATCACAGTGTTTATACTCCGGCGCGGGCGCCGGTTTCCGTGTAACGGGTGCACTAAGCGATTCCTTCCACGAGCTGGGCGTTGAATTGTGCATAGATGAAAACCTGGTTATCACCGGCGCGAAAGGGGACATCCTGCGGGCGCCCGATGACGTGTGCCGCGAAGCGACAGGTTACATGCAAAACCTGCCCGGCAAGCGTGTTCAGGATTTGAGCAAAAAACAAGTGGCGGGCTTGCTGGGCGCGGGTCAAGGATGTGTGCACCTGATAGATCTTGTACACGATGCGGTGGAGTCCGTTAAAATATGTACGGCAAGGGGGTTTGATAAAAAAATAACTTTTTAGGAAAAAATAACTTCAAGTGGTTTTAAAATATTTTTCGAGGTTAAATTAGGAAAAAATTGAGGTGATGACAAAATGGACCATTCAGCGGGCCATGATAAATGGCTTGATTACCGGGTAAACTTTTTTGAAAACAACAAAATGCTCAGCGTAGAGATTACTTGTTGCGGCAAGCGCATCGGAGAAATACGTTTCAAAGACGGTGAGTCCAGGAAATGCCCTGATTGCGGGGCGGTGCACACGCTTAGGATTCAGCACAACCACTTTCACCTGTCCCGCAACCGGTGATAACGCGCTTTGCGCCATTGGGGGCGGGTGGCGGACCAGGGTAAGATATTCAAATGGGGAACTGGCCTGTAGAAGCGAAAAGGATTTTACACGCAGTACTGGGGTAAGCCGGTGGAAGTTTGCGCGGAAGCCCTGGGTAGTGTTCCGTGGGAAAAAGCTGGGTCATCCGGGTGAACATGCTGTGGGTTCACCCGTTTTTGTGTCCTTGTTTGTTTTACTGGTTTGTGTTTAGAAACGTTATGGCCCTGGCGGTTAAGACTATGGGAAACATGCGGATACGGTCGGGGCGCAAAAAGTATTTTGGCATGAAAGATTTGGTGTTGATGAAGCCTTCATTGATCAAAAGTTTAACTATTTGCACGGCTTCTTCCCCGTCGATGTTCAGGTTGTCCATAACCGTTCCCATCACTTCCTCAAGGAAAAACGAGCATTTTTGCGCAGTATACAATTCGTTTAATATTTCTTTGATGCGGTTTTCTTCCACATGTAACTCGGCGGAATTTTCATTGCTGGACAATGTGATTTTCCCCCTCTCGGTATTCCGGCTAATTACCACGGGGTTGGCCGGTGCAACTTCCCGCAGGTTTCTTCTCATGACTGGCCTCGTTTTATTATCACAGGCGGCAAAAGTCCCCCATAGTACGGTGTGTCGAGCGCAAGTATCGCTATGCCCGGGGAGCTTAACCGCCGGGTGTTATGCAAACTATATTCAACCAGCACGTCCAGCCTGAGGCTTAAACATGTTTCGGCCTTGTTACGCGTACCCGGTAGTATTAATTCATACCGGCCCGTCCCGTGCCGGGTCCACCAGGCGATGGTTTGGGGGGACTTGTTATTTCCTCAAGCAAGCGGCTCAGCATGGGGTTGAGTTTTTCTGCTTTTACTTGATGCTGCAAGGAAAAAACGCTGACTCTGCGGTCTTGTATGGCTACCACCGCCACTGGGTTGAGGGTAAAACCTCCCCCGCAGCCATGTTTCGTTATTTCCCCGTAAGCTGCCCCAACGGAAATAACCGGTACCAGTGTAGTTTCACCGGCGGACACCGGTTCACCGAGGACAAGCCGGCCTGCAGGTATGTTTAGGGTGAAATTCGCCTCATTGCCGGGCATCGACCACAGTCCTTCCTGTAATTTCAAGTGCAAATGGCAAATTAATTCCATCTTTGGTAGACCCCCTACCGCGTTGCGGCGCCGGCAGGAGGGTAAAAATACTTTTGAGTGTACCCATACCAAGGAGCATTTTCCGGTAGTATAACATATTTGTACCGGATGTAAAATTTAATCAAATTTTACGCACAGGGATGAGAACTCTTTTATCTTTGACGGAAAAAATCCCGGCCGGGGAAAATCTTATTTCCGGTAGATGGGTTGCTGACATGAACAGTAGGGTGTACAGCAAGTCGTGGTGTTTATGTCCACGCTCGGCCAGCAGCGAGTAAAGGAGGCTGCAACTTTCCGTGAGCGTGTCGACGGGTTCGGGGCTCATAACACCTCCCAGCGGCATGGGTAATTCAAAAATCACCTTGCCACTTTCAGCCAATACAATTCCGCCGCCAAGTTCCAGCATGCGCCCGGCGGCCGCCAGCATGTCAGCCGGCCTTCGTCCCATGACCAGTATGTCGCCGGTAATTGTGTTGGAACATGCCATACCGTCCAGCTTGTGGCCGGCAAACCCTTGAATGATGCCGTTGCATACCCACCCGCTTTCTTGCCCGAGAAGTGTTCCGTAAACCATGTCGTTATGCCCTTCTATAACCAGCTTGCCGTTTTCCGCGGGAAATGTCATGTCCACGCGCCTGGTTATAACGGGGTTAACCAGCCGCATAACAGGAAAGGCTTCTTTTCCTGCCGGTGGAACCATATCCCCGGGGGTTATGCCGGCAAGCGTGCCGGTGACGGGCGAAATATTGTATTTGCTCCATTCCGGCAACGCCAGCTTTACCAGGTTGACACCATTTTCCGCAACCATTTCGCCTTCCGCCATTACCTTGATGGGTGTGGGATTTTCAATGTGTTCAAGAAATAGTATATCGGCCAGCCTGCCCGGGGCGATGCCGCCCAGTTCATCGTCCAGGCGGTAGTAAACCGCGGGGTTCAAGGTGACCATGCGGTACGCTTCCACGGGCGGTACACCGGCATCCATGGCCACGCGTAACAGGTAATCTGTGAAACCGTGGCGCAAGTAAGGAGGAGTAATGCCGTCACTGGTAAGCATAAGGCGGTTGAACCCAATGCCGGACTTGATAATTTCCCCAAGCAATTGGGGCAGGTCCTGGCGCAGCGAGCTATGCCTCAAGGTGGCGTACATCCCCAGTCGCAGCCGGCGCATCACTTCTTCGCCGGTAATGCTTTCGTGGCACGCGGAGATGCCCGCGGCGGCCAGGGCGTTTAAGGTATCCGCCGATGCGCCCGGAGCGTGTCCCTCCATTCTTTTGCCCAGTTGACCCGTTAAAACGATGTTGTCCAGCATTTGCTCTTTTCCGGCCAGCAGCGATGGCCAGTCGGTGAGTTCTCCCACCTGCCGCGCCGTTACTGTTTCCAAGAGGGGTTCAATGTTTGACGGGTCAAACCTTGCTGCCCGCTCGCAGGAAAAAGTTTGCGGGTCAAGGCGCACGCTCCACAGCAGCTTAACGGGCCAGTTGGAGATGTCCCTCCAAAACTCCAGCAACTTTGCGGGTTCCATGCTCATGAAGAAAAACAAGTTGTCGCATACCATGGTGGTGGTTCCCAGCGCCAGCGCTTTTTCTCCCAGTGTCGCCGGGTTGTAACCCTGGAACGGGTGAGCGTGCGGTTCAATGTAAGCGGGGCACAATAAATACCCATCAGCATCAATGACGCGGGTCTCTTTGCCCACCATTTTTTCCGAATCGCCGACATATGCGATGTGCCGTCTCTTTACGGCAATGCCGGCTTTTATGAGTTCTCCGGTATATACATTTACAATGGTACCGTTTTTTATGTACAAACTAGCCGGGAGCTCCCCCCTGGCAGTGCGAATTAGTTCGCGTAGACCTTCCCTGCCCAGTGGGCGCAGTTTGTTTTGCGGCATGCTTGCGTGTCCTCCCCATGGACTTGTTATACTCGAATTATACCACCGGTTGCAGTCTTTGGTGTAAGTTTTACTGGAATTGAAAAAATTTAGGTATCAAATGCAACCAAAATGTCAATTCTTATTGTACAATAAGGACAAGGATGTGGGTGATTATCCATGCATACCGCAAACGTGCTTGCATTTCCCTCGCAAGAAGACCAGAACGTAATAAGAACGGCCGTGGATACCTTCCTGCACTCGCAGACGGGCAAAACCAGGGAACTAATGTTGAAAACCATCCGGGCCGTACTGGACCGGTACGGGATCAGCAGATTCAGTTTTGCCGATTATTATGTATGCGCCAGTAGCGACCCGGCCTGGTCGGTAATCCGGGCGAAACAAACTGTTGAAGGCAAGAATTGTCCCGGTTGCGGGGAATATATTTACCTGTTTAGGGGTGGTGTGCGAATTTTAAGTATTGAGGAACACCCGCGCCGGCATTATGTTACTTACGGTTGCCGCTGCGGCCGGGTTTTCGGCAAGTGGGAACCGGCCATTTAAAATAAATAATTTTTTGACAAGCGGAGGTTTGAACATGCTATATGAAAGCACCAGGGGTGATAGCCTTTCCATAACTTCGGCCGAAGCCATCAAGCAGGGCATATCCCCGGACGGGGGCCTGTTTGTGCCCACCGGGCGGGTTTTGTTTACACTGGAGGATATAACCGCCATGGCCGGCATGAATTACCGGGAGCGGGCGGTAAAAGTGCTTTCCCCTTACCTGTCGGATTTTACGCCGGGTGAAGTTGCCCATTGTGTTGATGCGGCTTACAACGAGGGCAACTTTGACCACCCGGCGGTGGCACCGCTGGTGGAAATTGACGAAAAAATACACGTGCTTGAGCTGTGGCACGGCCCGACTTGCGCCTTTAAGGACATGGCCCTGCAAATCCTTCCCCACCTGCTGGTAAAATCGATGAAAAAAACAGGGGAAAATTTCGACATACTCATCCTTGTGGCCACTTCGGGGGATACCGGCAAGGCGGCTTTGGAGGGTTTTAAAGACGTGCCCGGCACTGCCATCATGGTCTTTTATCCTGATAACGGTGTAAGCGAAGTACAAAAAATGCAAATGGTTACCCAGGAAGGCCGCAACGTGGGCGTGGCCGCCGTGCGGGGCAATTTTGACGACACCCAGAGCGGTGTCAAGGAAATA
Organism: uncultured bacterium; assembly: GCA_965539975.1. Lineage (GTDB taxonomy): Bacteria > Bacillota > Desulfotomaculia > Desulfotomaculales > Desulfallaceae > CBETWA01. The sequence goes on from CBETWA010000028.1 coordinate 29,634, forward strand.
TTTGGCGACCGGGCCATGGTAGAAAAAATTGCCGCCCGGGGATTCAAGTTTTCCTCGGCCAACTCGATAAACTGGGGCCGCCTGGTACCCCAGGTGGTGTACTACTTTTCGGCTTACGCGGACTTGCTGGCCAAAAAGCGCGTGGAACGGGGCCAGGCTGTCAATTTCGTGGTTCCCACCGGCAATTTTGGCAACATACTGGCCGGGTTTTACGCCAGGGAAATGGGTCTACCGGTAAACAAGCTGGTATGCGCGGCCAATGAAAACAACGTGCTGACTGATTTTATCCGCACCGGCACCTATGACCGGAACCGGGAATTTAAAAAGACCCTCTCCCCTTCCATGGACATTCTCATATCCAGTAACCTGGAGCGGCTGTTATTTGAGTTGACCGGGCATGACGCCTCCCGCGTCAGGGAATGGATGGGGCTTTTAAAACGCGACGGGCGCTACACCGTGGATGAAACAACGCGGGACCGGGTGCGTGATTTGTTCTGGTCCGATTTTACCAGTGACGATGAAACCCTGACCACCATCAGGGAAACATACCGGCGTTACGGGTACGTGGTGGACACCCACACGGCAGTGGGAATTGACGTTTACCGCAAGTACGTGGAGAGCACCGGTGACGGTACGCCCACAATAATTCTTTCCACGGCCAGCCCGTTCAAGTTTAATGCCAGCGTGGCCCGGGCCCTTTTGGGCGAGGAAAAAGTGAGCGGCAAATCGGAATTCCGGTTGCTGCAAATGTTGTCCGACTTTAGCGGGTTACCCGTCCCAAAGGGATTGCGCGACCTGGACAAGCGTCCCGTGCTGCACGACGCCGTGGTGGACCGGGAAGAAATGCCGGAATGCGTGTTATCCTTTGCCGGCAGGATAGTAAAATAAATAACTGAGTCGAGTGGCAAATGAAATTCTATGCCGGAAAGTTTCAGGACAAAAACGTGCAATGCCGGGTGATGCGCCAGTGAGCAAAAACTTTTTTCCAATGGCGTTAACAGTGTTCGCATCGGTTTTTACCTACTACTTGTTGTCCACTAGAACTCCTTTGTCGGAAAACCTGAGCATGACCGGCGGCGTCGTGGTGGCGATTATCTTCGCGGTGGGGACAAAGAAACTGCTGCGGCGCAAGTAGGTATAATACTGATATTGTAAAAAAATGTTCCTATAACCTGTAAGCTCCGTTCCAGGATGGAAATTTCAACCATGGAGGTGTATGTATTATGGAATACAGGGTGAACAATACCCGCATTGTTTTTGTACGCGGCGATATAACCAAGCAGGATACCGAGGCCATAGTTAACGCCGCTAATTCCAGTTTGCTGGGTGGCGGCGGAGTGGATGGCGCCATACACCGAGCCGGCGGCCCGCAAATACTGGAAGAATGCAAGCAAATCAGGGCCCGGCAGGGCGAGTGCCCCACCGGAGAAGCCGTGATTACATCGGGCGGTAAATTGCCGGCCAAGTACGTAATCCACACTGTGGGTCCTATCTGGCGCGGCGGCAACCACGGCGAACCGGACTTGCTGCGCAATGCCTACCGCAATAGTTTGAAGCTTGCCCTGGAAAAGGGAATACAAAGTATATCCTTTCCTTCCATCAGCACCGGCGCTTACAGGTACCCTAAAGACAAGGCCGCTTTAATCGCGGTGACAGCTGTGAAAGAACACGCGCTGGAAAACGAAACGCCTTCCGAAATACGGTTTGTGCTGTTTAGCGATGACGACCTGCAAGTATATTTAAAAGCGTGGCAAGAAATAAATTCCCAGTGATAAAAAGCAACAGGGACCGGAAATGTTAAAGGGACCGGTCCCCTTATTCGTGTTCCTAGAAAATTGTTATTGTCGTATACATGGCAGTTCGCAAAGGAAAGAAAAACTGAAAGCCAAGCGTAAAGGGAACTAAAAGAGCACGCTTTTTCTGCGCATAAGAAAAGTCTTGCTACATTCAGCAAGGACCGTTACGCATACTGAGATTGTTAATGAAATTAATTGGTGCGGGCGAAGGGACTTGAACCCCCACGGGTGTGCCCCACTGGATCCCAAATCCTACTTTCTTTATTTTAGGCAGTATAACCCAATTCAAAAAAGCCCGGTTTACGGGCTTTTTCCTTACCTACAGACCTGCTAAATTCAACCTTTTTCAGTGCAATTTAACCCCAACTGCATTACAAATTACATTACTGCAGTAACCTGGGGGTGGCCTATTGGCCGAATCCCCTTTTGCGTAACCTTATTCCCGAACCAAGTCTTTTCCTGGACTCCCGCTTGGCGATTTTATTCTTTTCTCGCCACTTCTCCAAGCCGCCGGCGTTTTCAATTTTCTTTTTTATGGCACACTCGCTAGAACACAGGTAAGCCTTTCTTTTGTAAGGCTTTGTTAGGTGGAAAGCTGAACCGCAAATATCACAAAAAGCAGCGTGTTTACCGTTCTCTATTGCCCACATTATTTCCATCCAAAGTAATGGCAGCAACCCTTTTGCGCGGTACAGGTGGGCAATGTCTTTTTTGCTATTCTTTTCAATTACCATAACTTCCGTCGTTGCTTGCCGGGTGCGGAAGCGAAAAACTTCTTCCCGATAAGTATGCATTAAAAGACCTGCCATTTTTTTTGCGTCTACGTTCAAAGAGTCCCTGTTTAAGAGTACATCAAAAAGCGCCACTGTTGCGGAGGCCCACATATCCCAACCCGGCAACTGAAGCGAGGTTTCCAGATACCTTTCCTTTGGAGTGAGGTATTTTGGCCGTCCTCCTAACCTTTCTTTAGGAAACAACCAAACATCAACTGCGCCACGCACAGCCAGGTATTCCAGCCACAGCCAGTTCCCTTCTTCGTTGGCAAACTCTTTAGGAATAGCTTTAATTATTTGCGCTGTCGTTGTTGTGTATCCCTTATCATGAACTACTTTACAACCTTCTGCAACGCTATCGCCCGGGAGGCCTTGGTCACTTTCCACACTTACCGTAAATTCACCCAGGGCACCCCATACTTCCTGTGGGGACGGGACCTGTTTTTGCCGGCGGGCGTGCTGGAAAACCGGCTGGAAACAGCGGGTGTATTCCCTGACCAGTCCCAGGAGAGGGAACTCACACAATTAGGAGGCGAGAAAATGCTAAAACTGGTCGAGAAAAAAACCAAAAAACCCCAATGGGAAAAACTCGAGGAACTGAAACAGAAAAAACTCGAACAAAAAGCGAATCAGGAAAAGCTACTTCAAGCTGCCACGAAGGTGTTCCGTTGCGGGACATTGCGGGACAATATTCCGTTTCAAAAACGGCCCTGCACCGGCATAAAGACCATATCCCTGCTGCCTTGGCCAAGGCCCAGGAAGCCAAAGAAGTTGCCAGGGCGGATAACCTACTGGACCAGGTTGCCGAATTGCGGGACAAAGCTCTTACTATCCTCGCTAAAGCGGAGCAGGCCGGAGACCTGCGGACGGCCTGCTTACACCTGCGGAATGTGAGCTTATTATTTCCGTTTGGAGGTGCGGCGGATGTATAAACTGGCTTCGCATTGCCAGGCGGGTGAATATGGACCCTCTGGCATGCCGGCTGGCCTGGAACCAGCTGGTGAAGAATTTCAAAGCCTTTGTTGGGATTGCCAGCGGGCAGAGTGGGAATGCTTGTGCCCGTGGCCGGCTGAACGAATCCCGGGAATGAAAACACAACCCAACGGGTACAACGAGTTGGGCGAGAGGCTTGAAGTGGTAACCTTTTGCCCGGCATATTGGCCGGAGCCTGACAGGGGGTGTGAACTTGGATATTTATGAGGAAGGAATAAGCGTTTGAAGCGGCATAGGGCACCGGTGTTCCAAGCGAAATTATTTCGTTTGCGGCTAATCCCGGCAAAAAATGGCCGAAGCCGAGGAACTGGAGGCCATTGAGAGGGAGAGGGCGTAACAACGCCAGGCGCACGGGCTGACTGCGCCGGGGAAAACGCTTCCGGAAACAATACAGGCGGATTACAGCAGTTCCAGCAGTTCCTCAACGGTGAGGCCCGCTTGTTCCAGGATGCTTTTCAACGTCTTGGGTTTTAGTGTCTTGTTACCGTGTACCGGCACGGTCACCAGCTTCCCACCACCTGGTGGCTCCAAGTAGTAGTGACTACCGCGAACGTGTACCAGCCTAAAGCCGGACCTGGTAAGGGCAGCCATAACGTTTTTACCGGATACACGAGGAAGGCGGGGTGTCATCATTACAGTGATACCTCAACCTCACCGTAAAACAGCTGTATATCCTTTTCAGGAAGCGGGCGGCCTTGGATTTGTAAAGCCTCCAGGTAACCTCTAATAGCTTCCCGGGCGTTCTCTAAAGCCTCCTGAATGGTATCTCCTTCAGTGATACAACCGGGTAAAGCCGGAACGGTTACGGTATAACCACCGTCGTTTTCATCTTTTTCAAGAATAACCTTGAACTTATGCTTTCGCATTGTTGCCCTCCCCTTCTTTGTCGGGTATGTATTCCAGTAGATCACCGGGCTGGCAGTTGAAATTCCAGCCGAATTTCTCTTGTGCCGGGTTACTTTTTGCCCTCCAACAGGCGCTTTAACTCGGATTCGGAGATGCGCCAAACTTGCCCTATTTTCACGGCTTTTAGTGTGCCGTTTTTTATCCAATTATAGATTGTTTTAATATGCACTTTTAAATTTTCTGCTACTTCTTCGGGCTTATAATATTTTTCCATTCAAGCTCCCTCCTTTCCGTTATTTTACCAAGTTTTACGGTAAGTTTCAAAGATTTTATTGACTTTGTATTGTATACTATACTAAACTTGGATAAACAGGGATAAATAAAGATAAACAAAGGGGGGGAATGACAAATAAAAAACTGGAAGAAGTCTAAGGTAATACCCTTCAAACCCAGGAACAAGCGCAAACCCTGGTCACAACCACCACCATTACCGCCGGCTAGTCCTGGCAAAAATTAGAAAGGAGCGAGAACCATGACCGAACAAGAAAAAGCCATTATGGAAATCGAGCTTGAGAAAGCGTCCGTTTTGCACGACCCGATGCGCTGGCACAATATGTTGTTTAGTGTAGCCGATTCTCTTATGACAGACGACTTATATACCAAGGAGAAAGCTGCACAGGATATTATGGCAGTAATTAAGGATATGCAAGACGTAATCCGGGGGATTTGTGGAGCGGATTGGACAGCGCGGGCAGATTCATAAATTCCGCGTTACCACCATCAAGAGGGTGGGTTTAATGGACACCTGCCGGGATGTGTTCGAGCAAATCTACCGGAGGATTTGCCAGCTGGCATGCTTGAGGCTCGAGGTGTCCCGGGACGAACGGGGGACAGGTTATTGCAGCGGTGTCGTTACTGGCCTTTACGATGCCCTGCTAGCTGTAGCTGTTTTTTATGCGTGTTGACGAAGAAACTCTAAGTGAGATAGAAGCTTTAGTCGATGGTGCGGTATCTGCACGCTGTGATTCGCCAGGCCCTGCAGCAGGCCGTAAAGGAGGGATTGTTAACCCGTAACGTGGCCGATGCCACCAGCCCTCCCACGGTGAAGAGCAAGCAAATGCGGCCATTGACCGAAGAAGAGTTGCTTAAATTTTTTGAAGTGGCAAAAGACGACCGGCTGTTTGCGGCCTATGTCTTGGCGGCAACCACCGGCCTGCGGCGTGGTGAATTGTTAGGCTTGTGCTGGGATTGCGTTGACCTTGATAATGGGGTTATTACCGTCCAGCGGCAGTTGTTGGTATTAAAGGACGGCCTTTCCCTGGAGGAAACCACCAAGAGTAAGAGCGGCAGGCGGAGCGTTTCTCTGACCGATGACGCAATCCGGGAGTTGAAGGCTTACAGAAAGCGGCAGGCGCAAGAAAAGCTGCTAATGGGCGAGGCTTACCGGGACAACGGCCTGGTGTTCTGCAAGGAGGACGGGACCCCGATTGACCCCCGGGAATTTACGAAACGGTTTCAGCGGTGGCTTGCAAAAGCGGGATTGCCAAAAGTACGTTTGCATGACCTGCGGCACACACATGCCAGCCTGCTGCTGGCCCGTGGCGTTCATCCCAAGGTGGTACAGGAGCGGCTGGGACACAGCAGCATAACCATGACCCTTGACCTCTACAGCCACTTAACCCCCGGCCTGCAGGAGGCGGCAGCGGCTACGTTGAACGGTTTATTAGGCAAAGAAAATAGCCTTGCGAAAAAGCAAGGCGAAAAATAAAACCCTCCCTTAAATTACACATTAGCAGGGGGTTGCCATCCCCTGCTAACACTTTTCCCACAACTGCATTAAAATTGCATTATTTAGGCTGTTTTATGCCGGCTTCCAGGACTCTACAAAACCCTGGAAGCCTTTACTTGTGCCTGGTGCGGGCGAAGGGACTTGAACCCCCACGGGTGTACCCCACTGGATCCTAAATCCAGCGCGTCTGCCGTTCCGCCACGCCCGCTTCATGTTTCAGTAACCGCATTGTTTATGGTAGCACAGAAGTTATAACCCGTCAAGCGGTGTCAGTTCAGGTTGCAAGCGCGGAACCGCATAAGAACTACAGTTTTTATCCTTGCTAATGCAAAAAAATATTGGAACAACGATGGAAGTATACGGGTACTTCTTGAAAAGCGCGGACAAGGAAGAAGCTGATAAATCGAAAAGTTCTTTACCGGTAATTTAAAAAACAAAATCAGAAACAAGGTAAGCGGCAGGAACCGCTTTTTGTTTTTTGCCGGAATATTTTGGTTGTCATTGGGTATCGTTTTTACTTGATTCACACCAAATTTACACCATTACGCTATAATTTTCGCTGAATATATAAAAGACCAGTATCCACAACCCTTGCGAATACTGGCTTTTTCTGGCCTCCCGGGAGGGATTCGAACCCCCGACCCACGGATTAGAAGTCCGTTGCTCTATCCAGCTGAGCTACCGGGAGGTGATAAAAATGGAGCGGGTGATGGGAATCGAACCCACGCGACTGGCTTGGAAGGCCAGGGCTCTACCATTGAGCTACACCCGCCCGGTGTCAATTATTGAATTCGTTGGATTTAGCGCTAACACTAATTATACAAAAAAACATTTCGGGAGTCAAAATGTAATTATAGTTTTTGCAGGTATTTTCAAGGGCCTATATTTTGTCAAGGTTCGCTTTTTCGACTGGTGGCTATTCCGGGTTGATTGAGTATAGTTTTCCTTTTATTTCTTCATGGCTTATTTCCAGTACTCCAAAACCAGCCGAGTGGCCGGGTTGCGGTTTGACCGGGCTTCCGGGATTGAAGAATAGTATTTTGTTTTCCCACAGGTTAAGGGGGATGTGTGTATGCCCGAAGACAACAGCCGTGCATCCGGTTTCCAGGGCTTTGTAATATAATTTTTGCAAGCCAAGTTTTACTCCGAAAAGGTGCCCGTGTGTAACCAGTATCTTAAAGTTGTTGAAAGATAGCGTTAATATCTCGGGCCCGTTTTGGGCATCGCAGTTACCCACCACCTTGTACACTGGTACTTCCACCAGAGATTCCAGTTTTATCGCGTCGGTATAAAAGTCCCCGGTGTGAATAAGAGCATCTATTGTTCCCATGGCCCAAACCGCGTGTATTGCTGTTTTTAAAAAACCATGTGTGTCACCCAGAACTCCTATGCGCAAATTTATCAGCTCCAAAGACGGGATTTAAGTTGTTAAACGGATTGCCATTTATTTAACAGGATGAGTTACCAGTTCTTTTAACAGGCGCGTTGCATTTCGCAGTGCCCGGCCGCGATGGCTGATCTTGTTTTTTTCCGGCCCTTCCAGTTCAGCAAATGTTTTGCCGTAACCAGGTATGTAAAACAGGGGGTCATACCCAAAGCCGTTTTTTCCTCTGGGCTGGGTGGTAATTATACCCTGGCAGGTCCCCTCTGCGGTTTCCACTTTTCCGCCCGGAACAGCGATGGCCACAACACAGCGGAACCGTGCCGTGCGCTTTTCCCACGGCACCCCGGAGAGCAACTGCAATAACTTACGGTTGTTGGCCTCGTCGTCGTGCTGTTCTCCGGCAAAACGGGCCGATAGCACGCCCGGCGCCCCGTCAAGGTAATCCACTTCCAGCCCGGAGTCGTCGGCAAGGGTCACTTCGCCCACCGCTTCCGCCACTTCTCTTGCTTTTTTGATGGCGTTTTCCTTGAACGTATTGCCGTCTTCTATAACTTCGGGAACGCCGGGATAGTCAGCCAGGGACACAACTTCAAAGTTGGTTTCAGCCAGAAGCTCCTGTAGTTCCCGCACTTTACCCCTGTTACGGGTAGCCAGGACTATTTTCATAAGCAAAGTTACCTCCCTATTCCTCTAGCCAGCTCACCCAGCGCGTTTTTCTGGTACTCGATAAGTTGCATAATACCTTGTTGTGCCAGGTCCAGCATGTAATTAACTTCTTCCCTGCTGAAGGAGGACTTTTCCCCGCTGCCCTGGATTTCAACAAATTCACCGCCACCGGTCATGACTATGTTCATGTCCACTTCGGCGGTAGAGTCTTCTTCGTAACACAGGTCGAGAATTATTTCATTGTCTATTTTGCCCACGCTGGTTGCAGCAATAAAGTCGGCAATGGGAAATTTCTCGATTAACTTCTGCTCTAGCATCCAGTGACAGGCTTCAACCAGAGCCACAAAAGCACCTGTGATGGAAGCGGTACGGGTACCCCCGTCAGCCTGGATTACATCGCAGTCGAGGGTAATGGTGTGCTCGCCAAGTGCTTGCAGGTCGGTTACAGCTCTCAGCGAGCGGCCTATGAGCCGTTGTATTTCAAGGTTGCGGCTATTGGGTTTGCTTCTTGAACTGTCCCTTGCCGTACGAGTTCCCGTGCTCCTGGGCAGCATGCTGTATTCAGCCGTTACCCAGCCCTTTTTTCCTTCAAACTTACACCATGAGGGAAGGCGTTCTTCCACCGATGCGGTGCAAATCACTTTGGTGTCGCCGACTTCAATCAATACGGAACCCTCCGCGTGTTTGCTCACCCCCCTGGTGATTATCACCGGCCGTAACTGGCCGGCTTTTCTTCCGTCCGGTCTTGTCATGTTTACCTCCCGTGTATGACTTTGTACTCATTGAAAAAGCGATCTATAAATTGAATTCTCTTCCTTCTGCCGCTGTATACAATTCTCCACTGTAAAATTCCCTGGCCTGCTCGGCAAGTTTTTCCGGCTTGTATTCAGGCCAAAAGTGGGTTAATACCAGCTTCGATACCCCGGCTTTGCGTGCCAGGGCTCCTGCCTGCCCCGCCGTCATGTGAATGCCGGCCAGCTGGGGCTCGTCTTTGTTCATACCGCTGGATTCGCACAGCAGTAACCCTGCCAGTCTTGCTGCTTTTTCCAGTTGCTCGCAGGGGGCGGTATCGCCGGAATACAGAAGCGTCTTGCTTTCCCGCTCCAGTAATACGCAATAACCGGGCAAATTATGTACTACGGGTAAAAAATAAAGTTTCATACCGGCCAGTTCCGCCGCCTTTGCTCTTATGCCGCTGTTTAGTTCTTCAACGGGCAGGCTTTCCACATTAACTACCTTAAACGCCCTGGTATAACCGGCCAGCTCGTTGTAAATTTCACCGGGGACAGCGGGGATATACAGTTTGAGCGGTTCCGTCATGCTCCCGTCACGCATGGCTCCCTCAACGGCATGGCGCAGGCAGAAAAGATCTACGTAATGATCGGGGTGAAAATGCGTTATCACCACGGCTGAAAGGGTGCGGAAGTCGATATGACGAGTTAACCGGGCGAAACTGCCGTTACCCGCGTCGAGCATAAGATTTATTGTTCCAGACTGAACCAGATAACCGCTACAGGCTTCTCCCGGCCTGGGGTAGGGAGCCCAGCAGCCCAGTATAACCAGTTTCATCATATATCACATCCGGGTGGTTGCTTGCTGGTATTATTTACGCGGCTAATGAAGATCAAGATGAGTTTGCCAATTTCCCGCCCGCTGTATGCGTGTTCGGGGTTATAATTATACACCCTTATTATTTTAGCACAAACCAAAGGAACCGGTATATATTTGACCGGTTCCTTTGACAAAGCAATGAAAACTATAATTGTTTATTTAACTGGTGCGAAATAGTTGTTTAACGCCTTTGCCAGGGCTTCCGCCGCTTTTTGCCGGAACGTGTCCTGGCGCAGCAATTGTTCCTCTTCATAGTTGGATATAAATGCTATTTCCGCCAGCGCCGCTGGTACCGGGGACGTGCGAAGGACAACGAAATTTGCTTGCTGTACTCCCAGGCTGCGCCTGCCCAGCGCCCTGAGCAGTTCCGATTGAACCAGGGAAGCCAGTCTCCTGTTGTCGGCCTGGTTTACCCCCGGCGCCAGGTCCCCGTAATCTCGACGGTAATATGTGCTGGTTCCGTTTTTGTCCCGGCTTGGGTTTGCGTTTATGTGAATGCTAAGAAACACTTCGGCGCCCTGTTGTGCGGCTATGGCAGTGCGTTCATATAAATCCACGTAATGGTCTCCGGTCCTGGTCATGACCACCTTTGCCCCACTACGGGCTAGTATGTCCCGCAGCCTCAGGGCGATATCCAGGTTAACGTCTTTTTCCTGTAGCCCGGTAGGGCCTATGGCTCCCGGGTCGCTGCCTCCGTGTCCCGGGTCTAGGGCTATTACCCGGCCGTGGAGGTAGCTGCCATCTTTGGGAATGAATATATCAAGACTCAGTTTTGTCCTGTCTTCGGAAAGCTTGTCCACGCTGGCAACGGTATCTTTCAGGTCGAAAACCAGGCGGATTACGGGCGGGTCCTTGGTAAGCCAACCCGTTCTCAGTTGCGAAACGGCTTCAGTATCAATTCTCAATTTGTCCGGCAAGTCCGTGGGGTTTACATTCTTTAAATCCAGTACCAGTCTTTCCGGGTTCGTAAGCATAAACAAGTCGTAATTTAGAGGACCCTTAGCCATCAAATCTACATAAGTGTGGCCGCCTTGTTCAAAAATTTCTATTTGCTCAAGCTTAACGGGTTCGGACGGTGCACCCGGTTCGTTGCTCTGGTCGGTGTCAGGAGTTTCCACTTTTGGGTCTCCAGGCGCTGGGGACGCCTCGGCGGGCTCCACGCTAATCAACCAGCTTGCAACCCAGCCTACCACTCCTCCATCAAGCTGCACCTTGGCCCAGTCGCCGTTGCGTTCCAGAATCCCAACTCGCTGGCCGCGGTTTGCCCGGCTTATTACTTGGTGTTCCGTACCCGGGCCCCCCCTCACATTAACATCGCTGCCATTTATCACGGCCACCATGCTGCTATTTTCACCCTGAGAAGGCTGTGGCGCTTGTTGCTGCGGAGGGCTGGTAGCTGGCGGTGCGGTGTTGTTGACGG
>CBETWA010000029.1:0-39128 GCA_965539975.1 uncultured bacterium
GCGAACATCACGTTCGCTCGTCCGGTTTCGTAACCTCGCTACGCCGGGTGCCGTTGCCGGCGCCCCCGCTAATAGCTCGACCGGAACAGGTATACCCTCATATATTTTCATCTTTATGCCAGTTCTACAACGCAACATGGGGTTCTATATAAAAATCCATGCTATTATTAACTTGCCGGTTTGGTCTCGGTAAAGGTTGTGTTAACCGGTTTCATGGGACTCACCGTGGATATGGCGTGCTTGTATACCATCATTTGCTTTCCATCGCTTTCCATAATCACCGTGAAGTTATCAAAACCCCTGATTATTCCCTTGAGCTGGAAACCGTTCACCAGGAATATGGTCACCGGAATACTATCCTTCCTAACTTGGTTTAAAAATGCATCTTGTAAATTTATTTGCGCCTTAGTCATCGTGTTCCCTCCGTTGGCTTTTTCTTTTTATCTAGCCCACTTGCCACTTTGTACCAGCAATGTCTGCAATCTCTTTTGCAACTTGGTCGACCGATTCATATCGCCCCATATCTATCCATTTGATGTTACTATATCGATTGAACCAAGTCAACTGCCGCTTGGCAAAACGCCTGGTGTTTCTTTTCAATAAATGCACCGCTTCCTCCATGGAATAGCGTTTTAACAAGTAACCCGCAATTTCCTTGTATCCCAAACCTTGCATTGAAACCAGATCCGGTTGATACCCGCGTTCAAGAAGTTCTTCAACTTCCCGGACCAAACCCGCCTCCAGCATTTTATCCACCCGTTCTTCAATTCTACGATATAGTTTTTCCCTTTCGTAATATAAACAAAAAAATAATTTGTCGTAAAGTGGATATTCCTTTTTATTTCGCTTTCTGCCGGGAGCACCGGATACACCGGTCTGGTAAAATATCTCCAAAGCCCTTATTATTCTCTTTAGATTATTGGCATGGATTTTTTCCGCCGTTGATGGATCCAGTAGTTTTAGACGGTTATAAAGTACTTCATTACCCTTTTCCTTTGCCTCCCGCCACAAGTACTGCCTTAATTCCGGGCTCGGTGCCGCGTGACCAAAATCGTACTCGTATATAACCACGTCTATGTAAAAGCCGGTACCCCCAACCAGCATGGGTAACCTACCCTTGTCATGTATTTCTGTTATTGCTTCCCTTGCCTGTTTTTGAAACATGGCCGCCGTAAACTCATCGTCTGGATCCACAACGTCTATAAGATGGTGAGGTATGCCTTGCTTTTCCACTTCGGTGGGTTTGGCTGTACCTATATCCATTCCCCGGTATACCAGCATCGAATCCGCGGAAACAACTTCGCCGTTAACCCTTTTTGCTATTTTAACCGCCACCTCGGTTTTACCGGTGGCGGTTGGACCGGCGATAATTAGTAAAGGAATTTTTTTGTCCTCCATAACACGCTTCTCTCCCACGGTTTTTGTACCTGGTCTCAATTGTTGAAAAGATTAAATTAGGGTGGAAAAATTTCCTCGCACAGGTGTATCCCGGGATTTTCCACTCCCGGCTTGGGACCCTACTCGCTTTTTACAATTACCCCGTACACCGCAGGCGAGTTTTTAGCGCCTTCAATACGGGTGAAACCCAGCTTGGCAAGCCGGTTTTCTTCCCTGTTTTCTTTGCAAACCACCCTTTTCGCGGCCACCCGTGTTGCCATTTCAATTACTTTTTCGTTCAGTGGGCGGTGGTCGGCCAGCGGCCTTAATGCGTTTATCCCGCTCGATTTAAGAATGGGACGTTTAAACATGGGGTCAAAGTAAACCACGTCAAAACTTTCAGCCGGTAATTCGGCCAGTACTTTCCGGTGATCTGCGCACCGGACCTCGACCCGGCGCATGGCTTCCCGTACCACCAACGCCGCGCGGCTGTATGTCTGCATGCCATGTCGTACAAGGGCTGACACAACCGGCGACGATTCTAGCCCGACAACCCGGCCTCTCCCGCCGGTTACGTAGGCGGCCACAATAGCATCACTGCCGAGGCCAAGGGTGCAGTCCAGTACTGAATAGCCCGGTTTTAAATCCATCGCGGCAATCATCTGATCATTTTTTCCTTTGCGTATTTCGTTTATACGCAAACCGGCCATACCGGGATGAAAGAAAAAATCAATCTGGCCATCGGTATAAATAACTTTGTGCGCTTCCACTACAACGGCAGCCCCCGCGTTATAGTCAGCAAGTAATTGTTCCAGTGAGCGATTTTCCCTGGGCACCAGGGGTAACCCCATTTCACGGCTTAACCGCTCGGCCAAAGCGCATTGACCGGCCCCGGCCCGCAAGGAAGTTGTAACCACCAGCCTCTTGTCCCGCCGGTCCAAGTATGACCCTCCCGTTAAACGCGCTTGAAAAGAGCTCCCAGTTCTTTGTCGCCAAATGAAACAATGGCTGGCCTGCCGTGTGGGCAAGTAAAGGGTTCCCTGGATGCCGCCAGTTGCTCCAGCAAGGAGCGCATTGAATCAACGGAGAGTTTTTCTCCTGATTTTACCGCGGCCTTACATGCCAGTGAAGCGGCCAAAGCAAATTCCACTCCCGGGTCGCCGGCTTTTCCTTTCTCCTGTATTGTTTCCAGGAGATCAAATACCAAACGCTCAGCCTCGCTCGGGGAACAACAAGAAGGAATTCCGCGGAGCAATAGATTATCGCGACCGAAATCCTCCATGACAAATCCCAGTGAACGAATTTCATCCGCGTGTTCCCTCAACAGTTCCTTTTCGTGAGCTCTCAGATCAACGTTAAGGGGTTCTAGGAGAAATTGGACTTCGGGATTGCCTCTTTGCAAGGAATCGCTGAATTTTTCAAAGAGTACTCTTTCATGGGCAGCATGCTGATCAACAATATATAACCCGTCTTTTCCCAGGCAAATAATATATAAGTCCATTAATTGACCGGTAACCTGCAAGTTTGCCGGAAATTTGGGCCGGTCAGTTCTTTTTTCTTGACCCGGTTCTTCCCCTTGCATTGAAACCTGCTCGGTTTTATAGCGAAACAGGTTATTTTCTCCCAAATCATCCCCAGGGATTACACCGCCGTCTTTTTTCACTTCACAACCGGCCTGTTCGGCCCGCTCGGCAATAATCATTGTGCCCGGCACGGATAGCGGAAGCTGAAAAGGTTCTGCAGCGGGTGGGTATTTTTGAGATTTTACCGGAATTCGGGCTGGTTGAATGAGGTTTGCATTATGCAAAGCGGATCTTACCGCCTGGGCAACAATTTCGGCTACATGATTTTCATTTTCGATTTTAATTTCAGTCTTGGCCGGGTGTATGTTGACATCTATTTTTTCCGCCGGAAGTTCCAGGTGCAAAATTACAATAGGGTACCGCCCGGTTGCCATTAATCCCCTGTATGCCTCGTTAATAGCCTGGTTCAGAATGGCACTTTTTACAAGCCTACCGTTGACTGCCAGTGTAATATGTTGTCTGGTGCTACGGTTGAGCACGGGCTTACCGGCTAGGCCTTCCAGTTTTATATCACCGAACCTGTAACTTACAGGTAACATCATTTCAGCCACATTAACACCGTAAACCGCTGCCATGGTATCCAGCAACACCCCCGTCCCCGGGGACCTGAACACCTCGCGGCCCGGGTGTTCCATTACAAACCTAACGCCGGGCCTCACCAGTGCCATTCTGTAAACAAGGTCCGATACAAAGCCGCCCTCTGTCGACTTTGATTTAAGGTGCTTACGCCTGGCCGGCGTGTTAAAAAAAAGATCCCGGACCATAATGGTAGTTCCTACCGGGCAACCTACCGGTGCACTATCTATAACCCGGCCGCCCCGGACGTGCATGAAAAACCCTTCGTCACTTTCCAAAACCCTGGTTTTAATCCGCAAGTCCGACACCGCGGCTATTCCCGGCAGTGCTTCTCCCCTGAACCCCATTGTTTTAACCCGGCAAAGATCCGAAGCATCGCTTATTTTGCTGGTGGCATGACGCTGAAAAGCCAGGGGGACATCCTCCTGGCTTATACCACAACCATTGTCGACCACAGTTATTGCATCGATTCCACCACTTTCAAGGGCTATGTTTATAAAATCGGCCCCGGCATCCAGTGCATTCTCCACTAATTCCTTGACAACGGAAACAGGTCGTTCCACGACTTCCCCCGCAGCTATGCGAGTGGCCGTGTTTTCATCCAAAATTTTTATTTTTGGCATTTTTAATATTCTACCCTTCCGTAACCCATTCCTGGCCTTTGTTCATGTCATATGACATGCATGTATCGGTTGATTTGTCCTGCATATAGACGTAATCACACCTTTTATTTTTCTTCGCTTCTTCGTAAATATCGTAAGCATTGTTCTGGCACGAGTGACATGCTTGAAATGGTATAGATACGGCAAAAATATTCACCGGTTCCCGGTAACCTCTTTCTCCCCGGGATTCAATCATTATATAACCCGGGCAGTCGGGGCAAATTTTCACTTTTTCATACTGTTCTTCTTCAATGTAATCTGTATCGTAATAAATAAATTTTTTTCTTTGGTAATATTCGCCAGTGCCAAAAATTTTTTGCGGGTCCACCTGGTCCCTTTTTTCCCACGTTTCAAGCAGCTGGTCAACCATTTTGTGTACAAGTTTTACCCTGTCGGGACTTTCTTTGAACCTGCCAGGCCAGTAATCAGGTTCCATTACGCAGGAATAGTCAATACCGGCCAGCGCCAGTATAATAGCCAGGTTAACATAAGGCAGGGCGGATTCTATGGCGTAACCTCCCTCAAGCACCGCAAGGTGGGGTTTAAGCTTTCTGGTGAAATCAGCATATGCCCTGGCGGTAAAACGCATGCTCCCCAGGGGATCCGCGTAATGGTTGTCCTGCCCGGCTGAATTGATGATTATGTCCGGTTGAAAATCTTCAATTACGGGCAAAACCAGGTTATCCACCACGTACATGAAAATATCATCTGTGGCTCCGGGAGGCAACGGGACATTTAAAGTTCTTGCATAAGCCCCGGGGCCGCCAAGTTCATGCGTGAATCCAGTACCCGGAAAAATGGTCCTGCCGTCCTGGTGAAAAGATATAACCAGCACATCCGGGTCGTGATAGAAAATATCCTGGGTTCCGTCGCCATGATGGGCATCGGAATCCACTATGGCAATTTTTTTTATGCCGTGACGCCGGCGCAGGTATTCCACAAGAACGGCTTCGTTGTTAATGTTGCAGAATCCCCTGTTTCCGTACACCACCCGCATGGCATGATGGCCAGGAGGCCTGACCATAGCAAAACCGTTTTTAATTTCTTTGTTAATTATACAATCGCCCAGTTGCATGGCTGACCCGGCAGCTATCAAGTGAGCCTCGGTTACTTGGCTCTGAACCATGGGGACACAGAAGTGAGTTCTGGCAATATCATGCATGGTAGCCAACCGGGGAGCGAATTCCTGGATTTGCGGCAGGTCCATTACACCTTCCTCGAAAATCTGATCCCGGGTGTAAAGCAAGCGTTCCTCCCGCTCCGGGTGGGTCGGGGAAATGGCCCAGTCGAAAGCCGGAAAAAATATCAAACCCGTCTTCCCGTCAATCATTGAAACTCACCCCTTGCCCGATGTGCCCCATGATCCCTCTTGGGGTTTGAACGCAAACGTCGTATATTCTGCCGGTGGTGATCCAGTTTCTGACCATTGTAAACACATCCCGCCTGATAACCTCTGTTTTCCCCAGCATATTCCCCAGGCCGAATTTTTCAGCCCGTTTCTTCAGCCATTCACCGGCTAGAAGCAGTGCATCCTCTTCGGTGAAAGGATCTCTTTCGATTTTACCCTGGTAGCCTTCCTCCTCAACAGTAAAAACACCCTGCTCGGTATCCGCCCGGAGGTTGACTTGCAATGTGGGGATGGCCACAGCCGCGCCGATGGCGTTTGCCAGCGGTGCGTACGGGGGTATTACCGGGTAACAACCTATACGGGCTGCAATTTGCGAAATAAACCCGGCAGCACCGCCACCCACGCCCACCACCGTGGAGGGACGCTCCTTGCGTTTTTGCAGTACCTCCCAAACCCGGTAGGCGGGTTCCTGTTCCCACTGTGCGAACATTTCTTCAATTTCCCCGGCAATAATATCAACAACCAAGTTTATAATGCGATGCGCCACCTCGTTGACACTCAAGCCCAGCGGTTCTCCCAGCATTCGCATAGCCTCATAAGCTTTCTCCGTATCCCCGATCCGGGTCAAGCCGAGAACATTCAATGCATCGGTGGGGGTCGGCATGGGACCACCCAGGCTATACGCAGCCCCCATCCTTTCGGAATAAACCACTATCTCTTTCCCGACCCGTTCAACAACACTATCGCCACCCACGGGAACGGATTTAACCGCAAGCCCCCTGACCTGGGTTAGCTGGTCATCCACCCGCACACCTCTGGAAGAAAGAAGCGGTTGACCACCTAAAATAAGTGCAAGGTCCGTAGTGGTGCCGCCAATATCCACAACGACAGCCGTTTCGCCCGGCGGTGTGAGTGCTTGCACCCCGAGCGTGCTGGCGGCGGGTCCACTGAAAATGGTTTCAATGGGCATACCTGCTGTCTTGCTCAAAGGCATGGTGCCACCGTCCGCCTTTAATATGAACAGGGAACCGTTAATGCCTCTACTGGCCACGGCTTCCTTTACCGAGTCCACAAAGAATGAATATTTGTCCCTTGTAGCGCAGGTTAGCATTGTGGTCATCACCCGGCGGGGGAAATTGAGATGGCCCGCCACACGGTGGCCCATTTCGACGTGCCACTGGGGAAAACGCTCCTTAATCCTTTGGGCGACTTCTATTTCGTGCTTGTTGTTCCGTACCGAAAACTTACCCACCACGGCCACTTTTTTATAGCCCCTGGCATTTAATTCCGTAATGGCTGCATCCACTTCTTCACGTTGAAGAGGTACCAATTCCCTGCCCCGGTAATCAATGGCACCGGTAAGGGTAATGGTGTCGGAATTGTAACGAAAATGTGTACTGCATAAACCAGGTCCGGGGATTATTACCAGCCCCACCGGGTCATATTTTTTTTCTGCAATGTAATTGGTAATAAGTGTGGTACTGAAAACCACTCTTTCAATAAGCTCGGCGGGAACCCCCGTCATAATTTGATCCAGTGCTTCCAGCAAGGAAGATAGTATGTCGCTTCTACTGGGGACTAAAGCGGTTGCCCTTACCAGCCCGTTATCCAATAAAACCGCGTCGGTATAAGTACCTCCCACATCAATACCGATATACATTATTGCATATCACCCCCCAGACCCTGATAAATCGGGATACTTTATTACTTCTACCAAGTGCAGGCCATATCCTGCAATCACCGGTATCATGCTTCAGCTTTCCGTTTAATTTTTTCTTTCCAGCCAGCCAAGAGATTCAGTGCTTCCAAGGGGGTGATCCGCTCCACATCAACTTGTAACAACTCGTTTAAAAACGCCTTTTCCAGTCTCCGCATCCAAGCGTCGCCGTTGTCCCGGCTTTCCCGGCCGTGGCCAAACCTGGTACCGGGCGACTGAATACCGGGTTCCGAAATCTTTTTTTGTTCCAGCTCCGACATTATTTCCCTGGCACGTCTTAATACCGCTTCCGGCAAACCAGCCAGCCGGGCTACCTGTATACCGTAACTCCTATCCACCTTGCCAGGCAGCACCTTGCGTAAAAATATTATTTCGTCATCCTTTTCGCGCACACTGATTGTGAAATTACCAACATTCCTTAATTCCTCCATATCTGTTAGCTCGTGGTAATGAGTTGAAAACAGGGTTCGCGCCCCGATATTGTCGTGAATATGCTCAAATAAAGCCCTGGCGATGCTAATACCGTCATACGTGCTGGTTCCCCTGCCCACCTCGTCCATTATGATAAGACTTCTGGCAGTGGCGTTGTTTACTATGTTACAACACTCGCTCATTTCCACCATGAAAGTGCTCTGGCCACCGGCCAGGTCGTCGGCCGCACCGATGCGGGTGAAAATCCGGTCTACAACGCCGATTTCAGCCTTGGTCGCCGGAACAAAGCAACCCGCCTGTGCCATCAGAGTAATCAGCGCCACTTGGCGCATGTATGTGCTTTTGCCGGCCATGTTGGGACCGGTCAGCAATATCAGGCGGTTGCCTTCTGTTAAGAATGTATCATTGGGCACGAAATTTCCCGGGCCAAGCACCCGTTCCACCACTGGATGCCGCCCGTCCCGGATAATGATGTCAGGATTACTGTTTACCACCGGCCGGACATAATTTCCCCGTTCCGCCGCTTCGGCAAAAGACAGCAATACATCCAGCGCGGCTACCTGGGCGGCCGTATCTTGGATGCGATGAACCTGAGCGGTAATTTTTTCTCTTATTTCCACAAAAAGCTGGTATTCAAGCTGCACCAGCCGGTCCTCGGCACCGGTGATCATCTCTTCATATTCCTTGAGTTTCGGCGTTATATAACGCTCCGCGTTAACCAGGGTTTGCTTGCGGATATAGTGCGCGGGCACCTGGGAGAGATTGGCCTTGGTTACCTCCAGGTAATAACCAAAAACTTTATTATATCCAATCTTCAGGGATTTGATGCCGGTTTTTGCACGCTCCTCGGCTTCCAGAGCGGCCAACCAGTTTTTGCCGCTCCGGCTGGCATCGCGCAGGCGGTCAACTTCGGGGTTATAACCATCTTTGAAAATTCCGCCGTCCCTTATGGATACCGGCGGTTCGTCATTGATGGCCCGGTGCAGCAAATGGCATATGTCGGCCATGTCGTCCAGGGAATCGCGTATATCAACAATAAGTTCGGATTCGAAACCAGCCAGCAAGCTTTTTATGCCGGGTAGCATGTCCAGCGATTTGCGAAGAGCCAGTAAATCCCTGGCGTTTGCCGTTCCGTATGCAATTCGCCCGGCCAGCCTTTCCAGATCGTAAATTTCTTTTAGTTTTTCCTTTAACTGCCTACGCAACAACAGGTTGCGTAACAACTCATCCACCGCATCCAGGCGCTTGTTGATTTGGGCCGTATCCAATAGCGGCTGTTCCAACCATTCCTTTAATAACCTGCCGCCCATGGAGGTGCCGGTATAATCAAGCACCTGTATCAGGGTACCCCGCCGGGAGTTGTCACGAATGGAAGAAACCAGCTCCAGGTTGCGCCGCGTAGCGACATCCATTTTCATGTATTGTGCGGAAAAATAAACCTGCGGGGTTTTCAACTGGCGCAGGCTTCTTTTTTGGGTTTCCTGCAGGTAACTCAATATTGCCCCGGCAGCCTGTACACCAAATACCAGTTTTTTCACGCTCTCAATACAACCTGTTCCAAACTGGCCTTGTAATGTTTCCAGGGCTCGTTCAAATTGATATTTTTCGTAAACCACCTTGTTTAACAGGGTAAAATTACAGGTACCCATACTTTTACAAACCAAATCCAGATCCTTTGCACCGGCCAGAATTTCCGCCGGTTGTAGCCTGCATAATTCATCAACCAGTTCGTTTAAGGCGGCTTTTCCTTCAAACTGGGTTAAAAAAAAGTGTCCCGTGGAAAAATCAGTATATGCCAGGCCGCAGGCGTTATCCTCCACGATTACCGCTACAAGGTAGTTATTTACCTTTTCGTCAAGGCACTGGCCTTCAAGTACCGTGCCGGGGGTGATTACCCTGGTAACTTCCCGCTTTACAAGTCCCTTGGCCTGCTTGGGATCTTCCACTTGTTCGCAAATAGCCACCCGCCGCCCTTTTTCAATCAGCCGTGCTATATAAGATTCGGCGGCATGGTGGGGCACCCCGCACATCGGTACTTTTTTGCCTCCCCCTCCATCCCTGGCGGTGAGGGCAATTTCCAGGTCACGAGATGCCTCTATGGCGTCTTCAAAAAACATTTCATAAAAATCGCCCATCCGAAAGAAAAGGATGTAATCCCGGTAATTCTGTTTTACATGCAGGTATTGTTGGATCATCGGAGTGTAGGTCACGACCATCACCTTCCGGCAACTTTACGAGCTTGCCAAATTAAAAACCCCGGCCGGAACAGACCGGGGAATTAAGCATGCGTCTAACAACTGCCGCAGGTACCGCAAGTGGAACAACAGCTATCGTCGCAAGAAGAGTGTTCTCCGGCAATAGCCCTGGAAATTATTTCGTTTATTTCCTCCAATACTTTTTCAAAATCCTGTTGGGCCTTAAAAAACTTGTAAATCAAAGGGTTGTCCAGCATTCGCTGTTCAAGGTCCTTGACTTCTTCTTTCTGGCTTTCTGTCAGTTCCTTCCCTTCCCGCTGCATGGCCATAAATAGTTTTTGTTTTTCATTGAATTCCTGGATAATTTTCTGGGCTTCGTCATCTTGCATCATTTCAAGCTCAGCGTTTTTCATTTCTCTGAGTTCTTTGGACATGGCAATTTCTTGTCCCAACTCGTAAGCTTTTTCCATAATGGACATATTTAAACCCCCATATTCTTTTACTCCGGCACAACCTCTCCTTCAAGGTGGGTAAGACTGTAACCGGTAATCCGCATCGGCAAAAACATTCCCGTTTGTTCGGGTATACCGCGATAAACCACTATTTTACCCGTTCTTGTGCGGGCACTCATAAACTCGGTATTTGTCCGGCTGGGACCTTCCACCAGGCATTCCAGAACCCGGCCCACTTCCGCGGCGTTCTTGCGTAAGGTTATATTGTTTTGCAAATCGATTAGTTCCTGGATCCGGGTGCTTTTCACATCACCCGGCACCTGATCCGGCATATCTGCTGCCGGTGTACCCTTTCTCTTGTTGTAAATAAAAGTATATGCGCTTTCAAATTCAACCCTTTTGACAAGGTCCACGGTGCCTGCAAAATCGTCATCTGTTTCTCCGGGAAACCCCACCATGATATCGGTGGTTATAGCCACACCGGGAATCGCCGAACGAAGCTTATCCACCAGCTCCAAGTAATATTCCCTGGTATAACCCCTGTTCATCTTTTTCAGTATCCGGTTACTGCCTGCCTGAACGGGCAAGTGAATGTGCTCGCACACCTTGGGCAGGTCTGCCACCGCTTCCACCAGTGTATCATAAAAGTCCCGGGGATGAGAAGTCATAAATCTAATTCTTTCAATTCCCTGCACATCATTCAACGCCCTGAGCAAACCAGCAAAATCAGTACTTGACTGGAGGTCCTTACCGTAAGAATTAACATTTTGTCCCAGCAAGGTAACCTCCTTGTAGCCTTCCCGGCCCAGGGTAGTCACTTCTTCAATAATCGCCTCGGGCGCCCTGCTTCTTTCCCTGCCGCGCACATATGGAACTATACAGTACGTACAAAAATTATTGCAACCGTAGGTTATGCTCACCCAGGCCCTGACACCCTTCTGTCGTTTTACGGGGACACCTTCAATTATACCATCACCGCCCGGCAGGATTTCAATTACCTGTCCTTTCATTTCCATGGCAGTCTCTATTAATTCCGGCAGACGGTGAATATTGTGCGTACCAAAAACAACGTCAACATAGGGAAAACGTTGTCTAATTCGACGGGCCATGTGTTCCTGCTGGCTCATGCATCCCCCCAGGCAGAGAATAAGCTCTGGTTTTTTTTTCTTTAACTGGCCCAGCCTTCCCAACAAGCCGAAAACTTTGTTTTCAGCCGTTTCTCGAACGCAGCAGGTATTCACAACAATAATATCCGCATCATGTTGATCGCGGGACGATACGTAACCTATCCCTTCAAGAATGCCTGCAATATGTTCGGAATCATGCTCATTCATCTGACAGCCGAAGGTAAAAATGAGATACTTTTTAGGGCTCCCATTACTACCCATATTACCCCAACGCCCCTTCACGCAATTGGATTAAAAAAATTATAACCGATATATCTCGCTTGAACAAATATGAGCCTTCTACGACAACAAGATTTTATTTACCTTAGCCCGAGGCCACATCTTTTCCACCGGTCGCAGATACATTATTCCGGCACGGTTTCCTGTCCGGCCATTTCAAGTTAAATCCCCATTACGGAAACAATAGGGGTAAACCGGCGCATAAATTGGTTTAAACCAATCTGCCGGTTTAAGAGCCATTCCCATTGCTTCAGCAATTGGGGTATAATTCGGTGTGGACGCTATAAAAAACTAGGTTTGTATTATTTTGTCTATCGCACTTTAAACCACCCCAAAATTTTACTCCTGAAGAGGAGTTGGTTTTGTATAAAAGGGAAAGGCGGCCCGGGGGCCGCCTTTGCTATGGTAAAGTGTGTTGGCTTGTTGGGCGCTTATTTACCTTTGAATTCAGCTTTTCTCTTCTCCAGGAAAGCAGCAATACCCTCTTCCCTGTCTTCCGTTGAAAATACCACACCAAAGAGATCGGCTTCGTGGGCAAGTGCTTTTTCCAGGTCCATTTCCAGGCCTTCGTTCACCGCTTCCTTTGTAAGCCTTACGGCAACCGGGCCACGGGCAGCTATGCGGCCAGCCATTTTTTTACAGAACTCAAGCAATTCCCCGGCCGGTACCACACGGTTCACCAAACCGATTTGCTGCGCAGTGGCCGCATCGTACATGTCGGCGGTAAACAGTATTTCTTTGGCCAGGCCGGGGTTTACCAGCCTGGTTAGCCGTTGGGTGCCGCCGAACCCGGCAATCAAGCCCAGGTTTACTTCGGGCTGGCCAAGCTTGGCGTTATCCGACGCGATCCGGATGTCGCAAGCCATGGCCAGCTCGCATCCACCTCCCAAAGCGAAACCGTTGATAGCTGCTATAACCGGCTTGGGCAAGTTTTCTATCTTGCTGAACACTTTTTGGCCCAGCCGGGCAAATTCCCTAGCTTCCAGCGGCTTGAGCTTCTGCATGTGCGCAATATCGGCACCTGCCACAAAAGCTTTTTCACCGGCACCGGTAATGATTAACACCCTTACTTCATCGTCCTGGTTCACCTGCTCCACGGCCTGGTCCAATTCACGCAGGGTTTCTTCGTTCAGCGCGTTCAGTACTTTGGGACGGTTAATGGTTAGTATGGCCACGTTGCCGTCCTTTTCCAGCTGGATATTATTCCATGCCAACTTTCATCACTCCCCGGCCTTTTATTTATCGTATACGTAAAAACCACGCCCGGTTTTCCTGCCCAGCCAGCCGGCGGCCACGTACTTGCGCAATAGCGGGCAGGGCCGGTATTTACTGTCGCCAAAACCGTTGTACAGCACTTCCATAATATACAGGCAGGTGTCAAGACCAATTAGGTCTGCCAATGCCAGCGGTCCCATGGGATGGTTCATGCCCAGTTTCATCACCTGGTCCACGGCTTCCGGTGTGGCAATGCCTTCGTACACACAGTAGATGGCTTCATTGATCATGGGCAAAAGAACCCGGTTGCTTACAAAGCCCGGTGCGTCATTAACTTCCACGGGCACTTTGTCCATGCGCTCGCTCAATTCTTTTACCACATTGAAAGTTTCATCGCTGGTTGCCAGGCCGCGAATTATTTCCACCAGTTTCATTACCGGCACCGGGTTCATAAAATGCATACCGATTACTTTTTCAGGACGCTTGGTTACAGCTGCAATCTCAGTGATAGGCAGCGACGAAGTGTTGGTGGCCAGTATGGCGTGCCCCGGGGCAGCGTCATCCAGTTCCCGGAAAATGCTACTCTTGATATCCATATTTTCTATGGCGGCTTCGATGGCAATATCTATATCCGCGGCGTCCTTTAAACTTGTGGACGGTTTTATCCGGTCCATTATTGCGGCTTTACCGGCCTCATCCAGTCGCCCTTTGCTTACGTTACGGGTCAAGTTTTTATCGATTACACCCAGGCCGCGCTGGACAAATTCGTCTTTTATGTCATTCAAGATAACTTCAAAACCAGCCGTGGCCGCCACCTGAGCAATACCGGAACCCATTTGACCGGCTCCAATTACCATTATTTTTTTAATATTCACAACGAATACCCCCTGTTTTTACTCTCCTTCCCGAATTCCGCAAGTGCCCTTATTTACCGTTACGCGCTTTCTACCACCAGAGCGGTACCCTGTCCACCGCCGATACACAAGGTGGCCAATCCGTATTTACTTCCTCGCCGCTTCATTTCATGCAGCAGGGTTACTAAAATCCGCGCTCCACTGCAGCCAATGGGATGGCCTAGTGCTATGGCACCACCGTTTACGTTGGTCTTCTCGGGCGGTAATTCAAGTTGTTTCATTACGGCCAGGGCTTGGGCGGCGAATGCCTCGTTTGCTTCAATCAGGTCCATGTCTGCTACCGTAAGGCCGGCCTTGGCCAGCGCTTTTTTGCTGGCAGGAATGGGACCAAGACCCATGTAGGCCGGGTCGACGCCCGCTGAAGCGGTGGCACGGATAACAAACAGTGGCTTGATTCCCAGTTCTGCAGCTTTTTCCGCTGACATAACCACCACTGCGGCAGCACCATCATTAATTCCCGATGCGTTGCCGGCGGTCACGGTGCCGTCTTTCTTAAATGCGGGCTTTAGCTTGGCCAGCACCTCCACGGTGGTACCCCGGCGGGGAAATTCGTCAGTGTCGAACACCACGGTTTTTCCCTTTCCGGCCGGTACTTCTATTGGTAATATCTCGTCCTTGAAACGCCCCTCGTCAATGGCTGCTATGGCTTTTTGCTGGCTACCGGCCGCAAAAACGTCCTGTTCTTCCCTGGTGATACCGTATTTAGCTGCTATGTTCTCGGCTGTAATGCCCATATGTACATCATTAAACGCGCACCACAGCCCGTCCCGGATCATCGCATCAACCAGCTTGGCGTCGCCCATGCGATAGCCCCAGCGACCTTTTTCCACCAGGTAGGGAGCAGCAGACATGTTTTCTATACCACCAGCAACGATGATGTCGGCCTCGCCGGCTGAAACCATTTGTGACGCCAGGCCCACGGTTTTAAGACCGGATCCGCATACTTTGTTCAACGTCCATGCCGGCACTTCATGTGGTATGCCCGCCTTTACCGACGCCTGGCGTGCGGGGTTCTGGCCTAAACCGGCCTGCAGGACATTGCCCATTATTACCTCATCCACCTGGCGCGGCTCTATTCCGGCGCGACGCAATGCTTCCGCTATAACTTTGGCACCCATATCAACAGCCGATACTGAAGTTAGGGAACCACCATATTTACCCACCGCCGTGCGCACAGAACTAACTATTACTGCCTCACGCAAAATTATTATTCCTCCCTCACCTTAAATAAATATTTATACGTGGCAGCCGCGCCCCCGAAACTACCGATTGTTGCCACAAGCCGGCAGGCGAAACCTGCCGGCTTGCTGTTCATTTTGAGGGTGCATTTACCAAACATTATGTTCTGTATCGTTTGTTGCGTACTGATACAAGTTTAGGGGGTAGTTCGCTAAATTAAGCCATAATCTTTTTCAGTTCCTCTTTGAGCACGGGCACCACTTCAAACAGGTCTCCCACTATGCCGTAGTCGGCAACTTTAAAGATGTTGGCTTCTTCGTCCTTGTTTATGGCCACGATGCACTTGGAGGAACTCATGCCTGCCAAGTGCTGGATGGCGCCTGATATACCACAGGCAATGTAAAGCACCGGTGACACCGTTTTACCAGTCTGCCCAACCTGGAAACTGTGGGGCATCCACCCAGCATCAACAGCCGCGCGGGAAGCGCCCACCGCGGCACCCAGAACATCCGCCAGTTCTTCTAGCAGCTTAAAGTTTTCCGGGCCTTTCATGCCACGGCCACCGCTGACGATGATATCGGCTTCGGTCAATTCAGGGCGGGTTGAAATCTGGCGCACGATATCCTTGATTGTTTGCCGGATGTTGCTCGCATCAGGAGTAACCTTGACCACTTCGGCCGTCTTTGGATTTGCCTGGGCGGCAAATGTATTGGGGCGAATAGTGGCCATTACGGGACGAGCTTCCGGGCAAGAAGCTTTCACAAAAGCTTTTCCGGCGTATATGGGCCTGGTGAACACCAGTTGACCGTTATCCAGTTCCATACCGGTGCAATCCGTCATCAGGCCTGTTTCAAGCCGCTGGGCCACGGTAGCGGCCAGGTCGCGCCCGGTTACGGTGCAACCCAGGAGCAATGCACTGGGTTCATATTGTTTAACCAGGTCGGTCACCACTTTGGTGTAACCATCGGTGGTGTAGTTTTCCAGCGCGTCTCCTTCCACCAGGTATACCTTGTCGGCCCCGTATTCACCAAGTTTTTCGGCCAGCCCGGCCACGTCCTTACCTACTAAAACGGCGGCCAGCTCTTCGCCCAGCTGGTCAGCCAACTTGCGACCTTCCGTCAAAAGCTCGAAAACAACCTTCTTGAGTTGTCCTTCACGCTGTTCGGCAAATACCCAGATTCCTTTTGCCATATCTGTTTCCCTCCTTAATCAGTTAGCTTTGCTAGATAACCTTGGCCTCTTCACGCAACAGCCTGGCCAGTTCGCGTGCCGCTTCAGCAGGCTCGCCCGGTATAATTTTGCCGGCTTTGCGCGGTTCGGGCAGCGAGAAGGATAAAGCAGTTACCTTGGGTGACACATCCAGGCCGAGGTCGGCCACGGTCTTTTTATCCATGGGTTTTTTCTTAGCTTTCATAATCCCCTTCATGGATGGATAACGGGGTTCGTTAAGGCCCTTTTGGGCTGTGAATACGGCCGGCAGGGGCACTTCCACCACTTCACTGCCACCCTCGATTTCCCGGGTTGCCACGGCTTTGCCGTCTTCAATTTCAAGTTTAGTAATTACGTTGACAACAGGAATGTTGAGAATTTCGGATACCCTGCTCATTACTTGCGCGGAACCGTCATCAATAGCCCTGAAACCGCCCAGAATGATGTCGTATTCCAGCTCACTGATTACCTTGGCCAGCACCACCGCGGTGGAGTACTCGTCCATCTCGGCGTCACCCGTTTCAACAAGCACGGCTTTGTCGGCACCCATAGCCAGCGCTTGGCGCAGGGCGTCCTGAGCTTGCGCGCCACCAACGGTTATTACGGTGACTTCGCCGCCGCTCTTTTCACTGATGCGCAAGGCCTCTTCGACGGCAAACTCATCGTATGGGTTCATGATCAAGCTGACACCCTTCTTCTCTATTTTGCCGTCGCTGTCGAGAACAATTTTTGCTTCGGTATCAAAGGTTTGTTTCAAGCAAACCAGTATCTTCATACTGTTTCCCCCTTTGCAGTATTAATTATTTTAAGATGTTAGCCGCGATAACTATGCGCTGTACTTCACTGGTGCCTTCGTAAATTTCGGTAATCTTGGCATCGCGCATCATTCTTTCCACAGGGTATTCCCTGGTGTAACCATAACCACCGAATATCTGTACTGCCTTTGTGGTTACCCACATGGCACATTCGGAAGCGTACAGCTTTGCCATAGCCGCTTCCTTGCTGTAGGGAAGGCCGCTATCCTTTAAGTAGGCAGCACGGTATACCAGCAGCCTGGCCGCATCTATGCGGGTGGCCATATCGGCCAACATCCACTGCAAGCCTTGGAATGAGCTGATGGGTTTACCGAACTGCTCCCGCACTTTGCTATACTTGAGTGCTTCGTCAAAAGCACCCTGGGCAATACCCAGCGCCTGGGCGGCAATGCCAATCCGGCCACCGTCAAGGGTTTTCAGGGCAATCTTGAACCCATTGCCGTCCTCGCCCAGCATATTTTCCTTTGGAATGCGACAGTTTTCAAATACCAGCTCGTAGGTCGCCGATGCACGGATCCCCATCTTGTGCTCTTTCTTGCCGAAAGTAAAGCCCGGCGTACCTTTTTCCACTATGAACGCCGCAGTGCCCCTGTGACCTTTGCTCTTGTCCGTGCTGGCTATAATAACATAAATATCGGCCTTCTCGCCGTTGGTAATGAATATTTTAGTACCGTTAAGTACGTACTCATCACCGTCCAAAACTGCGGTCATTTTTACACTTCCGGCATCGGAACCCGCTGACGGCTCGGTTAGACCCAGAGCGCCTATTTTCTTGCCGCTTGCCAGCGGCACCAGGTACTTCTGTTTTTGTTCCTCGGTGCCAAAGGCATATATGGGCCAACTGCACAGCGATGTATGGGCCGAAACCAGGACACCGCTTGACGCGCACACGCGGGACAACTCTTCCACTGCGATGGCGTAACAGATATTGTCCATTCCCGCCCCTTCATATTCCTCGGGGAAGGGAATACCGGTCAGTCCCATTTCCGCCATCTGTTCCCATAAACTGTAATCGTACTCCTCCGCTTCGTCCATCGGGCCCGCCTTGGGAGCGATTTCTTTTTCCGCAAAATCCCGCACGGTTTTACGGATCATTTCTTGTTCTTCACTTAGCTTGAATTGCAATACTCATACCTCCTTATAGTTGGTACGGGGACATTACTCTGCTTTAAATTTAAAACTGTATAACCTGCTTATCGAGCAAGCCCCTCACTTTGCCCAGAATATTTTGATTTACATAATATATCATAATATTTGGCAAAGCAAAAAGCATACCAACTTTTTAGATGCCGGGAACCTGTGCGGGTACTGAACATTCAAAAAACTGATAAAATATACTTCTCCCATGCCTTTAAAAAAACCTGCAATTTTCCAGTGAAATTCATAAAAACTTTAGTTCTTTTTTTTTACCAGCTTTTTTAAATATTAAAAAAGCCGGCACTGTGTAAACATATATGGACAATAGCTATCTATCGTCATCAATCACCCCTTATTAGCAATTTACATCCTCCTGAAAAGCTGACTGAACGTTCAATCAGTATATTAATAAATTATTCTATTTTTTAAATATCGTCAATAGCCAATTGCAAGTGTAAAAACCATTCAGTAAACATGTACTTAGTAAACACATATTGTAATTATAGTTCCTTATTTGTCGATTTGAATTTCGGATATTCGGTCACAAAATCGAGTAGGGTAGCGCCGCAGTAATTATCTGCGGCGTTAGCCCTCTCACAGAACCGTACGTACGGGCCTCGTATACGGCTCCTGATAAACCCCAGTCACTTCTCTCTGAAGCGATGCAAAATGCCGACATTATACCTATATCTGTCCCTTCCAAACACGTATAAAACGGGCGTGTACACACGCCCGTTTTATAAACCCGGGATAGGCTTGGATTAAATATATTCGAATAAATATCTAACTTTCCTTATTTTTTCACACCGGCCCATTCCCTCTCGCGCAGTTCAACACGGCGTATTTTACCGCTTATTGTCTTGGGCAGGCTGTCAACAAACTCAATTTTCCGCGGGTACTTGTAGGGAGCCGTTACTTTCTTAACGTGCTCCTGCAGTTCTTTAACCAGGGCATCCGAAGGCTCGTACCCGGGAGCCAGGATAATAAATGCTTTAACCACTTCTCCGCGCACCTCGTCGGGGCTGGATACAACAGCTGATTCGGCCACAGCCGGGTGCTCAAGAAGCGCGCTTTCCACTTCAAAGGGTCCAATTCGATAACCGGACGCCAGGATTACATCGTCGGACCGGCCCACAAACCACAGGTAGCCGTCCTCGTCTTTTATTGCCCGGTCTCCGGTAACATACCAGTCACCGCGGACAGTGGAGGCAGTCTTTTCGGGATCCTTCCAGTATTCCTTGAACAAGCCCGCTGGTCTTTCGGGTTTGATTTTAACGGCGATATCACCTTCCTGGCCCCTGGGCAATATATTACCATCATCGTCAATAACTTCAACCACAAACCCCGGGCTGGGCTTACCCATGGACCCGGCGCGAACTTCCAGGGGCGGAAAAGTTCCGGCAAGACACACCGTTTCAGTTTGGCCGTAACCATCCCTGATTTTCATACCGGTATGCTTCTCCCATACTTCTATTATCTCCGGGTTAAGCGGTTCTCCGGCCGCCACGCAATGGCGAAGGGTCTTGAAGTTATACTGGGACAGGTCTTCAAGCACAAACATTCTGTATGCCGTAGGAGGACCGCAAAGCGTGGTTATGGGGTATTTTTCCAGGTTCCTGAGCGTCTTTTTGACATCGAAGCGCGGGGTGTGGTGCACAAAAATCGCCGCTCCGCAGTTCCACGGCCCATAAAAACTGCTCCAGGCCGCCTTGGCCCAGCCCGTGTCGGAAAGGTTCCAGTGCAAATCGTCCGGAGTCAGGTCCAGCCAGTACTTGCCGGTGATAATGTGGCCAATGGGATAACTGGCGTGAGTGTGTACCGTCATTTTCGGGTACCCGGTGGTTCCGGATGTAAAATAGAGGATTGCGTTATCGTCGCTGCGAGTATTTACCGTTTCAAACTGGTCGGACGCCTTGCTCACGGCATCCTCGTAATTGACCCAACCATCCCTTTGCGAGCCCACCAGTATGAAACTCTTAACAGTGGGGCACTGGCTTCTTATTTCATCAACCTTGGGGGCATTGTCGGCGTCAGTGATTATGCATACAGCTTCCGAGGAGTCAAAACGATATTTCAAATCCTTTGGTGTAAGCTGAGTTGTGCCCGGGCTGATTACAGCCCCAGCGCGCAGGCAAGCGATGTTAATTTCCCACCACTCAATAAGCCTGGGCAGAACAACTACCACCACATCGCCCTTCTTTACTCCCTGCTCGGTGAGCACGTTGCACAGCTGGCGTGATCTCCGGCACAACTGGGCAAAAGTTCTTTTTTCTTCGTTATCGTCATCATCAACCCACCAAAGAGCCAGTTTATTCGGGTCCTCAGCCCATTTATCCAAAACATCCCGGGCAAAGTTAAAATATTCGGGAACCTCCCATTTGAATTCCGCGTAGGTCTTGTCGTAGTCTACCATATTCATTTACGAGATAACCTCCTTAAAATTAAATATATTTTAACTTTTCTTAATATTGCAAAAAACGTACCGACTGGTGATTAAACCGTAGGGAACCCGTTTATACACCGGCAAACTGGTATTGCGGTTGGTTTTGCCCGGTTTTTCAACCCTTGGATACGGTGACACAAACCTATATATTAAAACAGTTATTTAATCCAAACCTTATCCCTGAATACGACAATATACATATCCTGAATACGACCGTTTAATTTGGGCATCATGCTGTTTCGATCTTCGCGTCCTCTTCCCGGCCAAGCTGCTTGGTAGCCATTTCCCGTAACTTGTATTTTTGGATTTTACCGCTGGCGGTGGTGGGGTACTCATCCACAAACAGGAAGAAGGCAGGAATTTTATGTCTTGCAATTTTGCCCTTGCAAAACTCCTTCAATTCTTCATCAGTTGCCGTTTCGCCGGCTTTAAGCTGCACAAAAGCCACCACCTCCTCACCGTATTTCCGGCTGGGAACCCCTACAACCTGTACGTCTTTAATTTTGGGATTGGTGTAAAGAAACTCCTCTATTTCCCTGGGGTAAATATTTTCACCACCCCGGATAATCATATCCTTCAACCGGCCGGTAATTTTACAGTAACCGTTTTCGTCCATAACGGCCAGATCACCGGTATGCAACCAGCCTTCACTGTCAATGGCTTGCGTTGTAGCTTCAGGCATGTTATAGTACCCTTTCATCACGTGGTATCCCCTGGTACAAAGCTCACCCTGCACGCCGGGCGGGACTTCCTGGCCGGTTTCGGGATTAATAATTTTAACTTCGACATTGGGCAGTGCCCGGCCAACAGTACTAACCCTCAGTTCAATGGGATCATCTGCCCTGGTCATTGTAATACCCGGCGATGATTCAGTTTGGCCATAGGTGATGCAAATTTCGCTGGCACCCATTTTGTCTACCACGGCTTTCATCACTTCAATGGGACAAGGGGCTCCCGCCATGATGCCGGTACGCAATGATGACGTGTCATACTTGTTCTTTTCCATTTCCTCCAATTCGGCGATAAACATTGTGGGTACACCGTGTACCGCCGTGGCTTTGCATTCCTGGATTGTTTCCAATACGGCCTTGGCATTGAACGATTCCACCGGCGCCATGGTTGCGCCCGATACAACACAAAGAAGTGTTCCCATAACACAGCCGAAACAATGAAAGAACGGAACAGGAATACACAGGCAGTCTTGTGGCGTAAATTTCAGGCACTCGGCCTGGCTCACGGCGTTACCGATTATGTTTGTATGGGTGAGCATTACCCCCTTGGGGAAACCAGTGGTACCGGAAGTGTATTGCATGTTAATTACTTCATCCGGTTGTAGCGATGCTTCCCTGGCTTTTAGCTCTTCATCGGAAATCTTTTTGCCCATTTCGTACAGGTCATCCCAGTTAAACATCCCGGGCATTTTTTCCTTGCCAATGTAAATGACATTTTTAAGCTTAGGAAGACGGGAGCAGTTAAGTTTACCAGGCTCACTGTCTTTCAATTCGGGGCACAATTCATACATGATATTTACGTACTCATCTTTTTCCCTAACCCCGTTGACCAAGATAATAGTTGTTGAGTCGGATTGTTTTAATAGGTACTCCAGCTCGAAAGACCGGTAATTGGTGTTTACTGTAACCAACACGGCGCCCATTTTGGCGCTGCCAAACTGGGCGTAAACCCATTCGGGCACGTTATTCGCCCAAACAGATATATGCTCACCCTTTTGAATCCCCAGCGCCATCAATCCTTTGGCCACCTGGTTGCAAATATCCCTGAACTCGCGATAATTGTATTTGATACCCCTTTTGGGATACATAAGAGCAATATTATCTCCCAGGTTATCGGCCATTAAATCAACCAGCTGACCAATTGTTACCTGGCCCACCTCGAAATGTGGAGTTTTCACATATAAACCTCCTTATCATGAAATAAAAATAGATTGTTTTAAAAATAATATTTCTCTCTATACACACCGTTTAACGCAAATACCCATTAACATTTCTGCTGTCAAACATCTGTCAGTAGGTTTAAAATATTCTGAATATATATGTTAAAAAAAACATGACCACCTCCTACCTCTCAATTAAATGTATACCACTGGGTCAGCAGCCCAACTGTCGAGCGATAACCAAGCGGTTAACTTCCGAAGTGCCTTCTCCGATTTCCAACAATTTGGCGTCACGCAGGTAACGCTCCACTGGAAACTCCTTCATATAACCGTATCCTCCATGGATTTGAATTGCATCCAGGGCGGACCTGGTGGCCATTTCTGATGCAAACAATTTAGCCATGGCCGCTTCCTTGGTGTAAGGCATATCATTATCTCTAAGCCATGCCGCTTTCAAATACATTAGGCGAGCAAGTTCAATGTTGGTAGCCATGTCGGCCAACTTAAATTGTATAGCCTGGAATTTTGAGATTGTTTGCCCAAATTGGACCCTCTCTTTGGCATACTTGAGCGATGCATCCAGACAGGCCTGCGCCAACCCCACGGCCATAGCCGCAATTGCTATACGCCCCCCGTCCAATACCTTGAGAAATTGTTTAAAACCTTCTCCCTCTTTACCCACCAGGTTTTCCCTGGGTACTCGTACATTATCAAAAAACAGCTCGGTGGTATTGGAACCATGCAAACCAAGTTTTTCGTAATTTGAACGGATGGTAAATCCCGGCGCATCAGTGGGCACGATAATGGCGCTTATTCCCCTTTTGCCCTTGCTCTTGTCCGTAACCGCGGTGATGGTAACAAACTTGGCATAGCTGGCGTTGGTAATAAAACACTTGCTTCCATTAATTACCCACTCGTCACCGTCGAGTACCGCGGTAGTCTTGGTGCCTCCCGCATCCGAGCCGGCTTCGGGTTCGGTTAACCCGAAGGAACCCATACATTCCCCGCGGCAAAGCATAGGAAGGTATTTCTTTTTCTGTTCTTCGGTTCCGAACAGGTAAATAGGCATACAGCCAAGAGATACGTGAGCTTCATAGGTTAACCCGGTGGAGGCACACGCGCGGGTAATTTCTTCCGTAGCCAGGCAGTAACTTATATAATCGGCCCCGGCTCCACCATATTCCTCCGGAAAAGGTAACCCCAAAAGGTCCATCTCTGCCAGTTTTTTCATGATATCCATGGGAAATTCCCCGGTGCGGTCAATCTCGGGAGCCTTGGGTACAATTACTTCCTGAGCAAAGTCTCTGACCACGTTTCTAATCATTTCCTGATCAGGGGTTAAATTAAAGTCCACTATCCGGTCCCTCCTTGATATAGAGAATAGAACTTAAGTCAAGACACATGCAAAAAACGGGCAAACAATTAAAAATTGCACCCGAACGGTCGTTTTGGGACTCCGAAAAGCAACTTTCAACCCCTGAAAAAAATAAATGTTCCCTGGCAGGAACCCCATAACAAAAACTAAAGAGAAAAGCTAAAGAGCCAAAATGTAAACTTAATTTACATCCAGGCAAGAAGTTGCACTGCAAACACCGGTTACACTTTGGTGTCCTTGCAATTAACACAGGCAATTTTATTAAACCACTATGCCAGGTCATATTTAATCAATTTCTTATACAGTCCAGGCCTGGATATACCTAATATCTTAGCCGCCTTTGCCTTATTGCCCTTGCTTTTTTTAAGCGCTTGAAGTATTACCAGTTTTTCGGTCTGATTTATTATGTCCGCCAGCGTTTGCCCTTCGTTGAGTGTCAGAGAAATACTGTTTTCGCGGTTATAATTTTCATCCCCATGCCCCCCCGCGCCACCTTCCAATAACCCGGCTAAATGGGGAGGCAGGTGCTCCTTGCCGATTACATTACCTTCGATGACATTGAACGCTCGTTCAATTGTATTTTCCAGTTCCCTGACGTTGCCCGGCCAAGAATACTTCTTGAATATTGTTTCTACTTCGGGAGTCAGCCCGGTAACCCGGAGACCAAAAAGCCGGTTATACTTGGCTATGAAACACGATACAAGATCTTTGATATCCTCCTTCCGCTCCCTGAGCGGAGGAATAGCCAGGTTTACAACATTTAGGCGATAATAAAGATCTTCCCTGAATTTCTTGTATCTAACCAGGTGTTCCAGGTTTACGTTGGTAGCCGCCACTACCCGAACGTCGGATACTTTTGTTTCGCCCGCACCCAGTTTTTGAATTTCTTTTTCTTGAATAAACCTAAGCAGCTTTGCTTGCAAAGCAAAAGACAGGTCCCCAATCTCATCCAGAAAAACAGTACCACCGTTAGCCAGTTCAAGTTTTCCGGCTTTCCCACCTTTTTTGCTGCCTGTAAATGCCCCTTCTTCATAACCGAAAAATTCTGATTCCAGTAAAGTCTCGGGTATAGCGGCACAATTAATCTTGACAAAAGGACCGGAACGGCGAAGACTCGCGGCGTGAATTGCCTGAGCGAAAATTTCCTTACCGGTACCGCTTTCACCGGTGATCAAAACGTTAGAATTGCGTGGCGCCACTTTTAAAAGGGTTTCCTTCAAATCAACCAGCTGGGGACTATTGCCGATAATGTTGTCAACAGTATAAACAACGCTCGAACCCATACCTTCAGAGCGCTTTTTCCTTTTTGTCCCGCCTGGGCTTCCACAATCAATATCCCGTTCGGGATTAAGGAATATTATTTTTACAAGCGCTCCTTGTATTTGCCTGCCCGACGTGATAGGCATATAATCTGCCAGGAAACTGCGTCCTTCTATGCTGTCTATTTTTCCAAACTCCGGCACCCCGCTTTTTAAAACTGTGAGCAATTTACGCAAACCGGTGTGCCTGCATACATCTATCAGTGGCTTGCCAATTACTCTATCCGGAGAACTCTTCAAAGCACTTGCCAGGGTGGAATTAATCTGCTGAATCATCCCGTCTTTTCCAATTACCAGTAAACCTTCGTTACTATTTTCAAAAATAGTACGAAGTATCTTTTCCGCGCTGTACTCTCCTGCCCCCAACCCGGGCGTAACACCGGTTGTACCCTCCGGATAATTCATTTAATAATCACCTCGTAATCAAAGGCTTAGAATTGCGAATATTTTAACAATTTAGCAACCCGCTTGTACAGGCCTGAATCCGGCCTATTATAAAGATTACCTCAACCATACATGCTTGAACGTTGTTTTTTATATGATTGCAGAATGTCACAACTGGTTACACAATTAAGTTTACAATCGGAACACCTGTTACCAATACCGGCAAGCCGCCTGTCCTGGCAAAGGGGATACTACGGGTCCGGCATAGCGACGTTTTAAGCATGCGACCCATACGGCTCACCCCCCTAAAATATATTATTATTTTACGCAAGCCGACAAAGCATAAAAGTCTACGGAAGGAAATCGCATTCCTTCGGAGAATAATAATGTAAATCCCTGGCAAAGGAAGTGAACTTTTTGGCGAAAGAAGCCGTTAACATCAAGGGTACTAGGCAAGGCCTGGTAATACTGTTTGATGCCGACCGGGATTTTGAAGATATCAAAGCGGGGTTGAAGTATAAAATGGAGTCTTCCAGGGGGTTTTTTGCCGGAGCCCGGTTTGCCCTTCACGGGGGAAAAAACCTGGTCCCCGCCGAAATAAGCGAGTTGGAGGCTATATGCAGAGAATACGGGCTCGTGCCTGATCCCGGTGTACAGTGGCCCCCTAGTCGCGCCGGTCAACCGCGAAAAACAAATTTTACCTTTAAAAATAGAGCCGCTCTGCCTGGTGAACCGGCATTGCTGGTAAACAGGACATTGCGTTCAGGACAAGTTGTCACCCACCACGGGCACATCACAATACTGGGTGACATCCATCAAGGCGCCGAAGTGGTGGCCGGCGGTAACATCCTGGTTATGGGTAATTGCTCGGGATTCATTCAATCGGGTGCCGGAGGAGACGTCAACTCTTGCATTTTAGCCATGTCCATTTATGACGCGCATCTGCGCATAGCTGATTATACACTGATAGTTCCCGGCAGGCGACCCCCGGGAGGTCCGGTTATTGCACACATAAAAGAAAACATGATCAAGATCGAGCCGTACAAAATTTGAAAGAAGACTCAGCGGGCTGGGACTATTGAAGCAACATTTACTGCCCTAGAATATAGCCGGCCATCAACAGGCCGGTGATTGTTTTAGCATCCATTATTTCTCCCTTGCGTACCATCTCCAGTGCATCTTCCAAGTGCATTTTGGTCACTTCAATGAATTCATCCAGGTCGAGATTCTGGCCGTGCCTGGTTAAATCGCCAGCCAAAAAGAGATGTATTTTTTCGGAACAAAAACCGGGCGTGCTATAAAAAGTTACCAGGTTACGCCAGCTCTCGGCCCGGAATCCCGTTTCCTCTTCCAGTTCCCTCCTGGCACATTCCAGCGGGCTTTCGCCAGGTTCAATCTTACCTGCCGGTATTTCCAATAACATTCCCCCGGTTACAAAACGGTACTGGTTTATCAACAGCACTTCCCGGTCGCGTGTTACAGCAACAACCGCCGCGGCATCCGCTGAACAAACCACCTCCATGGCGGTCTCTCTCCCATCGGGCAGTGTAACCCCTTGTTTGAGCACATCAAATATTTTCCCTCTAAAAACAGTTTCCGGTGAGACGTTTTTTGCGTCGCGCACACGATTCCCTCCCAGCTCATTATAATCCGGCCAGCCTTTTCATCTCCCAAATGGCCAACCCCGGCAGCAATGCGTAATCTTCGGTATCGAGATGAGAAGGAGCTGAAGCGTCAAAGAGCACATTTCCACTCGCGGGGAACTCATCGTCACCTTCCCATAATACAAATGTAATTGGAATCTTAGGCAGAACAGGAACCGTTACCGCCACGTCCCCCATTTCCACTCTTTGACCACCAATCTTCTCGGCTGCCTCCGCCAGTGCCCCCGGCCTATCTCCGAATATTGAAACCAGCGGTTTTATTGCTCTATTGGTAAAAGGTCCAATATAGATAGAACCACTTGGTAGTTCCCGGAAGGAAATTAGTTTTCCTTCCACCCCCCGCGGGCTACACTGGGTCAAGTAATGCAACAGAACTATTTCATAAGCAAGTGGCGCACCTCCGCTCCCGTCCTCCCGGGTTATTTTGCCGCTGGGATGATAAACCCTGTAATTTTGCCCTAAAAACGGCACTAAAAAAAACGATAATTCACCATCATACTCCACCCGGGCCTTGGCCGCCATGGCCTCTGGAGATGACGCTGCAAATACTTTCCCGGCCTTTTCCCTGGCCGGTTGCAAATTTATTTGTGCCGCCATTGCCCGCCTCCTTGATTATTGGTTCTAAGCATATATATTATACAATTACCCGCCGGAACCTGCTTTTGATGTTATATGTTATATAATATATATAAACCCTGAGGACATTGGATTTTTGTTGAAATATGCAAAAGGATTTTTTTTAATGAACAAGAATACATTATTATGTTTGGCATATTAAGGGTAATAGCCGGCAGCGGGGGGATTTAAAATGATTCGTATTGGCATACCCGGTGCATTATTTTATTTTATTTACTACCCCATGTGGAAGGTTTTTTTTGAGGAATTGGGGGCTCAGGTGATAACATCGGGCAAAACCACAAGGGAGCTGCTTGATAACGGGGTTCGTGAAGCTTTGGCGGACGCCTGTGTTCCTTTGAAGCTTTTCTTTGGCCATGCTATGGCTCTTAAAAACAAGGTTGACCGCTTATTTATCCCACGTATTGTTTGTTTAAACAAAAAAACGGTGTACTGTCCAAAGTTTCTGGGCCTGCCGGATATGATTCGCCACGGGCTGCCGGACATGCCCCCGGTTATGG
Organism: uncultured bacterium; assembly: GCA_965539975.1. Lineage (GTDB taxonomy): Bacteria > Bacillota > Desulfotomaculia > Desulfotomaculales > Desulfallaceae > CBETWA01. Next base: position 28,430 of record CBETWA010000029.1, read on the forward strand.
ATGTGCGTATCGATTCCAGGGATCAAAGATTTGCAGTCTTGAAAGCATTTATGGCACTTGGGGAATCACTCAATAAATCGCCGGTATCGGTACTCAAAGCGTACACCGTAGCGTGGCTCACCCAAATTAAATTTTACAAACTACTTTTAAAGGGCTTGCAACCCATGGAAGCAATTGATATGGTGCTTGGGGCCAAGGACTTTAAACCTGTGTTAAAGCCGGGGCGGATGACATTCGCCGTGGTTGGTTACCCGTATATAATCAACGACCGTTACGTAAGCGTTGACGTGGTAAACAAACTTCGCCGCATGAATATAAACGTGCTGACACCCGACAACCTTTTACCCTTGTCTATTAAATGGAAACGCTACGATTGCGGTAAGCGCTTTTTTTGGACTTTCAGCGATAAGGTTCTCCGGGCCACCCGCTATTTTACCGATCGCAAAGATATTGACGGCATCATTCATCTTTCCGCATTCGGCTGCGGGCCGGATGCCATAGTGGACAGGTTTGTTAAAATGGACAACGGCAAAAGAAAAGTTCCCTTTATGAGTCTAACCATTGATGAACACAGCGGTGAGGCCGGAATAGGCACCAGACTGGAGGCATTTGTCGACATGGTAAAACGTAAAAAGAGGGGAATTGCAGATGCGTAAAATATCCTTTCCCCACATGGGGGAATCCTACCGAACTTTTAAAATGCTTTTAAATGACCTGGGGAACGAGGTGGTCGTGCCTCCCCGCCCCAGCCGCAAAACACTCAACCTTGGAGTGCAGTATTCGCCCGAATTTGCCTGCTTACCGCTAAAAATTGTGCTGGGTAATTACCTGGAAGTGATTGAAAAGGGCGCAAATGTGCTGGTGACTTCTGGAGGTGTCGGACCGTGCCGGGCAGGGCTGTACGCTGAACTGCACAAAAAAACTCTTCACGAACTGGGATACCCGGTGGAAATGATCGTCTTTGAGCCACCCCGGCTTCACCCGATTAACTTCATACGCAATGTTCACAGGTTAAACCAAGCCAAGCTATCCATTAAAGCTATCATTGAATGCATCAAGCGAGGCTGGCGTAAACTGCAAGCCCTGGACAACCTGGAAAAGTTGAGCCACAAAATCCGCCCCGAGGAACTGCACCGAGGTACTACCACCAAGGTTTACAGAAAAGTCCTGGAATGGGTAGATGCGGCGTATACGATGGATGAAATAGTCGAAGCCGAAGCAGCCGCCATCGAAGAAATGAAAAAGATTCCTCGCAACCCGGAAAGGCTTATACTGGACGTGGGAATAGTGGGTGAGATTTACGTGCTGCTGGAACCGGCCAGCAACTTGGAAATCGAGGAAGCGCTGGGCAACCTGGGTGTCAGGGTGGAGCGATCTATGTTTTTGACCGGCTGGACAAGGGACAACACATGGAAAGAAACCGTGGAAGGCCTGACGGTAAAAGATGCCGCTCAACCATACCTGCCTGAGCTTATCGGCGGGCACGGCAGGGACTCCGTCGGTAATACCATTTTGTATTCCAAAAGAAATTTCGATGGTGTAATACAACTGGCACCGTTTACATGTATACCCGAAATTGTAGCGCGAACAATTCTCAACAAGGTCAGCAGGGATTACGACATACCTGTCTTGACGTTTTTCCTTGATGAACAAACCGGCAAGGCCGGAATGATGACGCGCCTTGAAGCGTTTGTCGATCTTATGCGCAGGAAAAAAATGCAAAAAATGAACATCAAACCGTCCGCTTAATTGATAGCTAGCTTGACATGAACAACCAGCATAAAACAGAAAGAGCGCGTCCACTCCGCTCCCTTTGTGCTGTTTTTCATCACTTCTTTCTTTATTCGTTTGCAATATATTTGGACAAGTATAATTTTCCGGAAGTATGAAAAACCCTTTCATGTGCCGGGTCCTCCTGGACACTGACCAGGATTCACAATATTATCGCTTATCTTTATCAAGGAAGTGAATTTATGAAAGTCTATCTCGGATTAGATGTAGGGTCCGTCAGCACAAATATTGCTGTGCAAAGTGAGGCCGGGGAAATTTTAGCCGGCCTCTACTTGCGAACACAGGGTCGCCCCGTAGAAACTATCCAGGCAGGCATGAAGGATGCCATGCGCATTTTACCCGGGGATATAGAAGTATGTGGCGTGGGGACAACAGGTAGTGCTCGTTACCTGGCAGGGGTTATCGTAGGCGCCGATGTGATAAAAAATGAAATAACCGCACACGCGGTGGCCGCTTCCTATTTTGTGCCTGGCGTGAAAACGGTACTTGAAATAGGCGGACAAGATTCCAAAATTATCATCATCAGGGATGGTGTCGTAACCGATTTTGCCATGAATACCGTCTGCGCCGCGGGAACGGGATCGTTTCTGGACCAGCAAGCATCACGTTTGGGCATACCTATCACAGAGTTCGGCACACTGGCCCTTCAATCGACAAACCCGCTACGCATTGCCGGACGTTGTACTGTTTTTGCGGAATCGGACATGATTCACAAACAGCAGATGGGGCATTCTTTAAAAGATATCATCAACGGTTTGTGCGAGGCATTGGTGCGCAATTACCTGAATAACGTGGGAAAAGGTAAGGAGATTTTGCCGCCGGTGGTTTTTCAGGGCGGTGTAGCTGCAAACGTGGGTATCAAGGCCGCATTTGAAAGAGCTTTGGGCGTGGAAATACTGGTTCCGCCCCATCACGACATTATGGGCGCTATAGGCGCAGCCTTGCTGGCCCGTGAAGAGTTCAATGCCACCGGGAAACCCACAAAGTTTAAAGGGTTTTCCATAACCGAGCTGTCATATCGCACAAGCAGTTTTGAATGTGACGGCTGTCCCAATGCTTGTGAAATTGCCGAAATTTTTGAAGAGGATCGTGTTATCGGCCGGTGGGGCGCACGCTGTCCAAGGTGGGATATAGTGGAGGACTTCTAATGACTGAAAACGACCTGCGCATATTAGCAATATCCATTAATACAATACTGATATTGATAATGATTTGTTCCGGGCTCTGGGTGGGGTATGACGCCCGTAAAAATAAGCTTACAACCGCCGAGCTGGTGTCATGGATGCTATTTGCCACCGCCTTTATAGGAATAGGTTTAATAGCGTATCTGTTTTTCAGAAGCAAGATTTATAACAAAAAAAGGCCCTGAACTTATTAAAACCGCCGTAAGGCGGCTTTTTTGTGTTTTATAAATGTCCACCCGGAAAATACTCTTGGACGCGGGTATACCTGTTCTGTCTCGCTTTTTTAAAGCAGGTGACGAATTACCTAAACGGCACCATTTAAGAGGGTTAAGAGCATATTCCAAATGGCGACCATCACTGTGTTTAAAAACTCCCGCGCCGGCGGCACCAACGGCTTATACGTTGGGGACATACTTCCAACCCAAAAGATTTGACCCCAAAGGGGAAATGTGTCCCCTGACCGCTTTCTATGGGTGTCTACTATGGTTTATGCTGTCAACTACCTTATACAGTAAAATTAAAAACTATAATTAAAGTTTTTAATTGTATCGAGGTTTTGTTTTGCTACTTAACTTAAATTGATTTAAAAGAACCCGTGCTTGTTAATGACAGGTTCATCCTTGTTGATGGCGGCACCTTATCTTACCCTTATAGCTATTATACCGCCTTTGATTGATTGAGCCATTGGCAAAGCATCGCAAGGCATATTTTTTGCAAGTAATTTAACAAGGAACCATAATATTGATGTTTCACACGGAATAGGAGGTGTTAGAGATGCCCCGGGAACGTCTGGAAAAGGGATTGGTGCAAGTATACACGGGAAACGGAAAGGGCAAGACAACGGCAGCGCTTGGCCAAGCGCTGCGCGCCATTGGACATGGTTATAAAGCTTTTATGCTTCAATTCATGAAGGGCAGTAAGGATTACGGCGAGCTACAGGCGGCGGAAAAATACCTCCCAAACCTGATTATTGTACAAAGCGGGCTGGAAACTTTCGTGAGCAAAGAAAACCCTTCTCAGGCTGATATTGAATTAGCCCGGCAGGGACTGGAAACAGCCAAAAAGGTTATCCGGGAAGGTAATTACGACCTGGTTATACTGGACGAAATCAATGTGGCCCTTGATTTCAACCTCATTGAACTGGATGAGGTCATAGAAATAATCAAGAGTAAACCCGAGCATGTGGAACTGGTCCTGACAGGCAGGTATGTACCGGATAAAATTGTTGAACTAGCTGACTTGGTCAGCGAAATCTCGCTTGTCAAACATCCTTATTACAAGGGGGTACCGGCCAGGAAGGGAATAGAGTTTTAATTTTAAATAATGCGGGGTGAGAATATGTTAGAAGTGGAAAAACTTTTCCAGGGAGACAAACGGACAGCGGCCAAAATGATCACCCTGATTGAAAACAACGGTGAAGGTAAACAAGAATTGCTCAGCAAAATATACGCTCATACTGGAAGGGCTCACGTTCTGGGAGTAACGGGCTCGCCCGGCGCGGGTAAAAGTTCCTTAACCGATGCGCTAATAAGAAAGGCGCGGGAAGATGGAAACAAAGTCGGGGTTATTGCCGTAGACCCCTCCTCCCCCATATCGGGAGGCGCCCTGCTGGGAGATAGGATTCGAATGCAGGAACACGCACTGGACAAGGATGTTTTCATACGCAGCATGGGCACCAGGGGTTCCCTGGGAGGATTGGCCCGGGCTACCCGGGATGTAATAAAGGTAATGGACGCATATGGTTGCGATGTGATTATCGTAGAAACCGTGGGGGTGGGCCAGAGCGAGCTGGATATAATACATTACGCCGATACCACACTGGTGGTTCTTACACCGGGTGCGGGCGACCACATTCAGACCATTAAAGCCGGTATCATGGAAATAGCCGATATTTTTGTGATCAATAAATGCGATCTGGGCAATACCCAAAAAATGGTTACGGACATTGAGCAAATGCTGGATATGAGCCCTCGCTATACCGATCGCTGGAGACCCCCGGTAGTGGAAACCAGCGTGGTAAACAATACAGGTATTGAAGAACTATGGACCCAGGCTAAAAAACACTTGGAATACACCCGCAAAAGCGGTGAACTGGCCGAGTCGGTGCGCAGGCGGCTGACCATGGAAGTGGTCGAAATGGCCGAAGAGGAACTGCGCGACATGTTGTGGAAGGGGCTAAACGAGGATGGACAATTGAACGAACTGCTGGAAAAGCTGGCCAGCCGCAGGGCGGACCCTTATAGCGAAGCCCGCAAACTGGTACAGCGTTTCCTTGGTGATCACGTACCGGTTAAAAATTACCTGGAAAGGAGCGCTGAAAACAATGACACAGGAAAAACTGGATGAAATAAAGGCCGCCGAAGAAAAATGGCGCGCCGAGCGGAATAAAATGAAAGACCGGGATGTCAAGTTTGAAACCGTCTCGGGCATGGAAGTCAAAGATATCTATACCCCTGAGGATACAAAAGATTTTGATTACATGAGGGACCTCGGGTACCCCGGAGAATACCCGTTTACCAGGGGCGTGCAGCGGAACATGTACCGCGGCCGCCTGTGGACCATGCGCCAGTTCGCGGGTTTTGCCACCGCGGAGGAATCTAACCAGCGGTACAAGTTCCTGCTGGAAAGGGGTCAGACGGGACTAAGCGTTGCGTTTGACATGCCCACTATTATGGGATATGACAGTGACCACCCCCGCGCCCTGGGTGAAGTCGGCCGCGTTGGAGTGGCCATTGACAGCCTGGCGGACATGGAAACCCTGTTTGACGGCATCCCCCTTGACAAGGTCAGTACTTCCATGACCATCAACGCGCCGGCGGCAGTCCTCTGGTGCATGTATATCGCCACCGGAGAGAAACAGGGAGTTCCGTCGGAAAAGTTAACCGGTACCATTCAAAACGATATACTCAAGGAATATATAGCCCAGAAGTCCTGGATTTTCCCCCCGGAACCATCCATGAGGTTAATTACAAATATCTTTGAATACGCTTCCAAGCATGTGCCCAAGTGGAACACTATCAGCATTAGCGGTTACCATATCCGGGAAGCCGGGTCCACAGCCGTCCAAGAACTTGCCTTCACGCTGGCTGACGGTTTCGCATATGTTGAAGCGGGAATCGCCGCCGGCTTGAACGTGGATGATTTTGCACCAAGGCTGTCATTCTTCTTCAACTCGCATATAGATTTCTTCGAGGAGATAGCCAAGTACCGGGCGGCCCGCCGGATCTGGGCCCGCCGGATGAAGGAAAAATACGGCGCTAAAAACCCCAGGTCGTGGATGATGCGTTTTCACACACAGACAGCCGGTTGCAGCTTGACGGCGCAGCAGCCGGAAAACAACATAGTACGCACTGCATTTGAAGCCCTGGCGGCGGTGCTTGGCGGGACCCAATCGCTACACACCAATTCCATGGACGAGGTGCTGGCACTACCAACAGAAAAGGCGGTTGAAATAGCCCTCCGTACTCAGCAGATTATCGCCTATGAAACCGGCGTTCCCAACGTAATTGACCCGCTGGCCGGTTCGTATTACGTGGAAGCACTTACTAACAAGATGGAAGCCGAAGCGGAAAAGTATTTTGAAGAAATTGAGCGCCGCGGAGGCGTGCTGGCGGCCATTGACCAAAACTATTTCCAGCAAGAGATAGCCGATGCGGCCTACCGTTACCAGCGGGCTATCGATAAAAAAGAACGTATCCTGGTTGGCGTAAACGAGTTTGTCGACCCGGATGAAAAACTTGAAATCGAAATTCTCACCATCGACCCGGAAGTGGAACGCAAGCAGGTGCAAAGAGTGCAAAAGCTGCGCCGCGAGCGTGACAACAACCGGGTGCGGGATACCCTGGAAAAGCTGCAGGAAGCCGCCCGGGGAGACGAAAACTTGATCCCCTACATACTGGAGTGCGTCCGGGCGTACGCCACCGAGGGCGAAATAATACAGGTCCTGCGGGAAATATTCGGCGAGTATAAGGAAAAACCGACTTTCTAAATGCTTTAAACAAGGGAGGGTACGCCAATGGCGAGAAAGATAAGAGTTCTAGTGGCAAAGCCGGGGTTGGACGGCCATGACCGGGGAGCCAGGGTTATAGCACGCGGGTTGCGTGACGCCGGCATGGAAGTGGTTTATACGGGGCTGCACCAAACCCCGGAGCAGATAGTGGAAGCGGCTATCCAGGAGGATGTCGATGTGGTGGGGTTATCGATTCTAAGCGGCGCCCATATGACGCTGATTCCCAGGGTTACGGAGTTGTTGAGGGAAAACGGTGCTGGTGACATAACGGTGATAGGGGGCGGCACCATCCCCGAAGCCGACATCATTGCACTTAAGGAAGGCGGCTGGGCTGCCGAGTTATTTACACCCGGAACGCCGTTGGAAGCCATTGTGGACTGGATAAAAGCCAACGTTAAAGTGGATTGATACAACGCCGCCGCTGGAACACCACGCCGGCGGCGTTTATTTTTATCAACAGTTACAACCGCCTGCAACCCCTGACAAATCCCTTTCCTTGACATCCCGCAAGCACTGCAATGCATAATCTATTTCATCCACTGTATTGAAAAATGAAAAACTAAACCTTACCAGCTTCCTGTCAAAAGTGCCAAGCGTCCGGTGGACGTCCGGGGCGCAGTGCAGCCCGGCCCGGCAGGCTATATTGTACCACTTGTCCAGGGCACCTCCCACGGCGGCAGTGTCCTTGTCCTCCACCAGGAAAGAAACCACTGGTGCCCGTTCAACACCGGCAGCCGGCCCGTACAGTTTGATTCCCGGAATTTTTTGGGCCCCCTCAATAAACCTGCGGGTTAATTCCATTTCATGCTCCCTGATGGTTTTTAGGCCGGTACGGCGTACAAACTCTACCCCGGCCCCCAGACCGGCTATGCCAACCAAATTGAGGGTGCCGCTTTCGTATTTTTCCGGTAGCGCACCGGGCTGGCCTGGCAAATCCGAGTAGCTACCAGTGCCCCCCTCTCGAAACGGCCGCAGGTCAACCCGCTCGCCCACATACAGTACCCCGGTGCCGTGCGGTCCCATCAACCCCTTGTGCCCTGGTATGGCCAGCAGGTCGATGTTCATTTCCTCTACATCTATATCCAGGATGCCCGCGCTTTGGGCGGCATCGACAATGAATACCAACCCCTTTTCCCGGGCCAACTCCCCTATTTCCCGAACAGGCATCACCGTACCGGTAACATTGGAGGCGTGTGTTACAACCACAACCCTGGTATTAATACGTATTGCGCGCTTGATTTCGCCAAGTTCCAGCGAGCCATCCGCTGCACAGCGTACTTTTGTCACGCTGATTAACTTTCTTAAACCGTAAAGGGGCCTGGTGACGGAATTATGTTCCATGGAAGTGGTGACCACGTGATCACCTGGTTTTACAGCCCCTTTTATGGCCATGTTTAGGGCATCGGTGGCATTAAGGGTAAATATTACCCGGTCGGGGTTTTTAATGTTAAATAATTGGGCTATGGAAGCCCTGGCAGCGTCAACGATTTCACCAGCCGCCAGGGAAAGCCTGTGCCCCGAGCGACCCGGGTTGGCGCCTTTTTCCCGCAAGCAATTATTCATGGCTTCCACCACTTCCGGCGGTTTGGGCCAGGACGTGGCGGCATTATCAAAGTATATCATGCAAACACCTCCGGTAACTTTTATTGTTTATCAATCCCGGAGTGTTGTATCCGGTAAAATAAAAACTTGCCCCGGATTTTTCAGCCCAGGGCAAGTATGCAAATTAGACATTTGCTTATTTAAAATAAACCGGTCCTCCGAAAAGCACAACCTGGCAATAACCAATAACCTCAAAGATTGCCAATACGTTATTTCTTTCAACTCAAAAACAACCGGGATGAGTTATATTCCATTTTAAAGTTTGACCAGCCCGCGTTCAACCAGCTTCTCCTTTACCGTCGGGTAAAAGTCCAGGTTTGTGTGGGGAAGAAACTTGCTGCCCACGAATTTGTTCATGAAAACCTCGCTGGCATTCAGCTCGAAATAAGTAATTGACCGGACAATATCTTCTACTTTTTTTCTACACTGGTTTGAAATCAACACCAGCCTGGCTCCCTCCCCCGAGCTGTTGCCCAGGCGAATCATTTTTTCCCTAGGAAGGTCCGGGTACAAGCCAATGGTAATTGCCGACTCCAGGTCAAGGTACTGCCCGAAAGCTCCCGCCGCGTAAAAAGTACTGATATCCCGCATATCAATGCCAACGCTTTCCAGCAGGTACTCCAAGGCGGCGTTGACCGCACCCTTGGTACGCATAATATTGTTTATGTCGGTTTGGGTGAAAGTGATATCCTTTCCGGTGGCGGATTCGGAAGCCGGCACAACAACATATTCCCTGCGCCCGTCCTTGAATTTCCCCGCCCGGTCTATGACACCCGCCAGTAACAGTTCAGCGAGACAGTCCACCAGGCCGGAACCGCAAATTCCTTTTGCTTTAACGCCTCCTACCGTTTTATATTTGACTTTGCCGGTAACGGGGTCAATGCGCACGTAAAACACCGCCCCGGGTTCGGCCCGCATGCCGTACCCGGCCACCCCGCCCTCCAGCGCGGGCCCAGCCGCCCCGGCACAGGCCACCAGCCAGTCCCTGTTCCCCAGCACCATTTCGCCATTGGTGCCTATGTCTACAAAAAAGGCCACTTCAGGCAGTTCGCTCATCCCGCTGACCAGCACACCTGCTATCACGTCCCCGCCAACGTAACTGCCTACACTCGGCAAGCAATATAAAGGAGCCTCGGGGTTGACAACCAATCCTATATCGCCGGCCCTGATGCAACCAGGCCGGTTCACTACCGGTATGTAAGGGGCCATACAAATGCGCGCGGGATTTAATCCAAGAAGCAAGTGAACCATGGTGGTATTGGCCGCCACCGTCACCGCGCTAATCATACCGCTTTCTATTCGCAACTGGCGTGACAGGGTTTGCACAATACCGTTCAAAGTATTTATAATGGCTTCCTGCATCGTCCTGGCACCTTTTAGGTCGGACGCCACGTATATCCTGGTTAGTATATCCTCACCATGTAGGATTTGCTGGTTATAGTCCGCGGCGCTGGCCAGTGTTTCCCCGCTATTCAGATCCACAAGGTAGCCCACCACCGTGGTGGTACCCAGGTCCACCGCCAGCCCGTAATGTTTTCCCGTAGTGTCGCCCTCTTCAATATTTACCAGCTTCCAGCCATCGTCAAACAGGGCCATTGTTGCGGTGACCCGCCAATCGGAACGGTATAACACCTCGCTTGCCTTGTTCATCATGACCAGCGGAACCGTGGTGCCTGCATACCGGCGACTTAATGCATCCGCCAGCCGGTCAATATCCGCCCGGTTGTCGTTAAGGCTCGGCGGATTTAGTTCCAGGTACTCTTTACGGCTCATCGGGTCCAGCGCAACGTCCACCATGACCCTGCTTTTAAGGATTGTTTCTCCTTTGTTTAAAACAGGCAAATGTCCGCACCTCTTTGTTCAATCTGTTTTGGTCGCTTTGGTTTTATAAGATAAGGAAAATATATATTTATTCTCCTTACCTACAAACCGTTGTTTACCCAGAAAATACTCTTGGTTATGGGTATACCTGTTCCGGGTTCGCTTTTTCTAAACAGGTGATGCACTACCTAAACGGCACCATTATAAAGGTTTAGAGCATATTACAGGTGATGACCAACACTGTGTTTAAAAACTCCCGCGCCGACGGCACCAACGGCTTATACGTTGGGGA
>CBETWA010000030.1:0-38442 GCA_965539975.1 uncultured bacterium
TTTCTGATGGTGCCACAGTGTGGCATGGGCGTCTACCCGGAAAATACTCTTTTGTCTCTTGTGGGCTGGTGGTCCCCGCTGCGTTCAGGACTTCCGCGTCGACAGCACCAGCGGCTTGCTTCGGGCGAAACCGGACCGCCATAAACTCACCGTCCTGGTTCGGTTATGGCTCTCGCGAACGTCCTGTTCGCTCGTCCGGTTTCGCAACCTCGCTGCGCCGGGTGCTGTTACCGACGCTCCAGTACATCACTTGCGGGGACCAACGGCCCACCCCAGTGCTATTTTCATCCTCCAGCTGGTGCCGCAACGCAGCATGGGGGTCTACCCGGAAAATAGCCGTATTCAGAACGGTGATGCATTTCTAACCGGCAAAATGCAGGGCAGTCCTTGTTACCAGGATGTCTTCAGGGTCCACCTTCAGGCCGGCGTATTCCAGAAACGCGGAAACCGCTTCCACCGGGCGAACGTTCATGGAACTGCCGGTTTTCAGCTCCAGCCGCATGGTCAAACCGCTTTCGTCCGGAAGGACTTCCATCATGATGATTCCGGGGCGTATGTCGCGTTTTTTTATCCCACCGTCCTTGCCGCGACGCGTTACTTCCACGGTGTCCCGGGCAAGGAATTGCTGCAACGCGTCCGCGGGTGGAGGTGACGGTAAGTCCTCTCCGTCAATGTGTACGATATAGGAAGCCCTGTCCAGAATGGACATTATGGCGGGTGCATCGTCCGGCACCCTGGAAACGTTCCTGATTTGTATACCAGGCGGCATTGATGCGTTTAGCCTTTCATACAGCTCCTTTTCAGCCACCGGCTCGGTCATTTCCAATTCCGCCATCTCCGCCAGGCCCTCGGTACCCACCGGAAGGGGAGCTGCGATGCTTATGCGGGGGTGCGGGTTGAACCCCTCGGAAAAAGCCACGGGCAGACCCGCCCGGCGAATAGCACGCTCGAATACCCGCATCATGTCCAGGTGGGCTATATAACGTGCCGGCCCTTTTTTACTGTACTGCAACATGTAACGGGGCAACGGTTTCACCCCCCGCCAGGCGCGGTTTAACCTCCAGTGTGGAGCAAAGCCCGCACCCCGGGCACTTTCCGGCCCGGCAATCGGGTGTTTTTTCTCCGGCCATGGCCCGGCGGTGCTCGCGCTCAAGATATTTTTTACTAACCCCGGCGCTGATGTGGTCCCATGGCAGAACCTCGTCGTATGCAAACCGGCGGTAAGCATAATTCCGGGGGTTTATTCCGGTTTCTTCAAATGCCTGCATCCACCTGTCCAGACTGAAGTGTTCGGACCACCCGTCAAACCGGCAACCCAAACGCCAGGCGGCTTCAATTGCCGCTCCCAGGCGCCGGTCGCCGCGGGAGAGCACGGCTTCCAGGAAACTTCCTTCGGGGTCATGCCAGTTGAACACCAGTCCCTTGCCGCGCAGTTGCCGGCGCAAAAATGCCTGCTTGCGCCTTAACTCGTCCAGTTCAGCTTGCGGTTCCCACTGGAACGGCGTGTGTGACTTGGGAACGAAGGATGACGCGCTGACGGTAACTTTCAGCCGCCCGGGGGTACGTGATAGCGCGCGGCCCGTTTCAAGCACCCTGCGGGCCAGCAGGGCAATCCCTTCCAGGTCCTCGTCGGTTTCAGTGGGCAATCCGATCATGAAGTACAATTTGATCGCCTGCCAACCACCGGCAAATGCCGCCGACACGGCTTCCAGCAGGTTTTCCTCGGTAACACCCTTGTTTATGACATCCCTAAGGCGCTGGGTACCCGCTTCCGGGGCGAAAGTCAAACTGGACCGGCGCACTTTTTGCACTTCTTTGGCCAAATCCACAGAAAAGGTGTCAACCCGCAAGGACGGAAGGGAGACGTTAACCCCCGCCGCGCCGTGACGAGCGGTTAGCTTTTCGATCAGGGGCCTGATCATTGAATAGTCCAACGTGCTCAGCGAAGTAAGGGATATTTCTCCCCAACCCGTTGATTTAAGTACCTGTTCAGCCTGTCCCAACAAAGTCTCGGGCTCTCTCTCCCGGACAGGGCGGTAAATCACCCCCGCCTGGCAGAAACGGCAACCGCGGGTGCAACCGCGCTGCACCTCCAGCATAGCCCGGTCGTGCACCGCTTCCATTACGGGAACCAGCGGCCGGGATGGGAAATCGGCCTTATCCAGGTCCGCCAGTGCTCTTTTTTTAACAGTTTCCGGCACTCCTGGGATAATTGGCCTAACCGCCGCCACGGACCCATTTTCATTATACTCCACCCGGTATAGCGAAGGAACATAAAAACCGTCGATTTTTGCCAGCCGCGTTAACAATTGTTGCCGGTCCTCCCCGGCCCGGAGTGAATCCAAATATGTGTCCAGCAAGTCGTGTACCGCTTCTTCCCCCTCACCGATAACAAACAGGTCGATAAAATCCGCCAGCGGTTCAGGGTTAAACGAACAGGGACCTCCCGCGACCACAAGCGGGTAACGGCCGCCAACACGGTCCACGCTGCGCAAAGGTATTCCGGCCAGGTCCAGCATGTTCAATATATTGGTAAAACTCAATTCATATTGCAAAGTAAAACCGATAATATCAAAATCCCGCACCGGCCGGCGGGATTCCAGGCTAAACAACGGTAGCCCGTTATTACGCATTTGCTTTTCCATATCTGTCCACGGCGCAAAAACTCTCTCCAACAAAGCATCCGGTCGCTTGTTAACCTCGTGATAGAGGATTTGCAAGCCCAGGTGGCTCATACCCACCTCGTAAACGTCGGGAAAGGCAAATACCATTTTTACACTCGTATCGCTCCAGCTTTTGTAAACGGCATTCCATTCCCCACCTGTATACCGGCCCGGTTTTTGCACCCGGCGCAGCACCTTTTCCAAAAGCTTGTCCATAGCCATATCCTCCGAACATCCGCCTTCCAAAGATAAATACCATTATTCGGCGGAAAAATCAAGCTGTAATTAGTTTGCCCTTTACCTTTCCTTAAATAACTCCCCGGCGGTGACATAAGCTCCCCGGTGCAAAAGGGCATTGATGATTTCAGTTTCCGTTAATGTTCCCAGGTATTTGTGGCTCCCGTCAAACACTTCCACCAAGTGAAAACGGTGGGGTGCAAAGGGTTTTACCAGCATGCCCAGGGGTACGTTTTCCAATACCGCAAAGTGCATCGCGGGTAACAGCCCTTGCTGTTTCAATTCTTCGTGCTTGTACCTTAGCAACCGCAGCAAAAGGTGCGGTGAAGCTGCCCGTTCCCTGGTGGAAGCGTAAAAAAGGAACACAGCGGTTAGCGGGATGTCCAGCCCGCAGTAGCCTGCCAGCATGCCGGCCACACCTGCAACAAAAATGAAAACTGATATAATTCGGCCAAGCCCGGCGGCCCTGAGAGTAGCCTCCCCGAGACCCAGGCGTTTGGCCACCAGCGCCCGGTATATCCGCCCCCCGTCAAGGGGCAGAGCCGGCAGCAGGTTAAAAATCGCCAGGAGAAGATTACTTTGCAAAAAAAACGGGCCCAAGCTTTCGTGCCAGATCCCGTTGTTTTTTAAGGCTAAGCCGGCAAAGAACATGGCCAGGTTACTGGCCGGCCCGGCGGCAGCCACGTATATTTCCCGCACCGGGTTGATTTCCAAGCCGTTTCTGATCCTGGCCACTCCTCCAAAAGGAAGGAGTTCCACATTGTCGACTTTTAAACCCATACGTTTTGCCACTAAAACGTGAGCCATTTCGTGTACCAGCACTATGCCAAAACAAATTAATCCCAGTTCCAGTACCCCGGCCACGAAAAAAAGGCATAACAACGCAATGAAAAAGGGGTTTAGATAAAATTCCACCCCCAGCAAGCGTCCCAACCGCATCAGGCGCACCCCCGTCAATTACCGCCAACCCGCAGCCGCTCCAGGGGATCCACCAGCTCGCCGTTTTCCCTCACCTCAAAATGCAGCCCTCCGCCGGGTACATCGCCTTCACCCACCACGGCAATGACCTGCCCGGCCGCCACTTCCTGTCCTTCTTCCACGGCGATTTCAGCCACTCCCCCGTACAACGTGTAATTTCCTTTGCCGTGTTCAATAAGGATATATTCTCCCAGTACTTCATCCCTGCCAATACGCTTGACCGTGCCGGCCAGGGCTGCAACCACAGTCTCGCCGGGAGGCGCACTGATATCTATACCGGAATGAAACCTTTCCATACCATCCAAGGGGGACTGTACCCAGCCGTATTCCCGCACCACTTTCCCGGACACCGGCACACCAAGCCCCTCCACGGCAAGACCCGTACCGGAAACCGGCTCCAACCCGGGATCCGGGGTTCCGTATAATAAAGGATTGTCCCAATTAACCATTTGGGCAGCCAGTTGGACTGTCTTGTCCACCAGCGGTTTAAAATCCCATTCAGCAGTTAACAGGTAGCGCAAGTTTTCCCTTACCTGTTCACCCACCGGGTGCGGGAACTGGCGTACCATAAAAAGGACCCCCAGGATGACCAGAACTGCCGTTATCCGGAAAAACCTGTTTCGACCACCGCGCCGCCTGTAAGGCGGGTTGTACGTCGGGTAGACTCCCTGTCCCGCGGTGGACTGGTAATACGTGGCCCAATCGTCGGCATTATATTTTTTTTTGCTCCTGCCAAAGGGCAACTTGTCCCATTTAAACACGTCAATCCCCCCAAATACTCAACTTGTGTTAAATATATGGGGGGTACTGTTAAAATATTACATTTTCACTGCAATGTGATATAAAATTACCCGGTTGTAAAACAAAAATAGTTAAAAGATAATTCTTCGCCGGCGCAGGTGCACGTTAAGCAGTATCCCGACAGCCATCATGTTCGCTATCATGCTGCTACCGCCGTAACTAAAGAAGGGTAACGGCAAACCCGTTACGGGCATTATGGAAACCGTCATGCCTATATTTACCAGGATATGAAATGTTATCATTCCCACAACGCCCGTTGCCAGTAGCATACCATAAGTATCCTTCGCCTCCGCAACTATCCGTATGGCACGGTACAAAAATATTCCGTACAAGGTTAAAACAACAACTACACCAATAAAACCAAACTCTTCCGCCAGCACGGAAAAAACAAAGTCGGTATGCCTGATTGGCAAAAACTCCAGAAAGCTCTGCGTTCCGCAAAGCAGGCCCTTTCCCCAAAACCCGCTGGAACCAATGGCTATTTGGGACTGGACCACATGGTAACCGGCATCCTGGATATCAGACCACGGGTCCAGAAAAATGAGCAATCTCTTTAACTGGTAATCGTGCAGCGGTATCCAGGTGCCAAATTTTAGGTGGGACCAGATAAGACCCACCGCCGCCGCAAGGCCCGCACAAAATATCCCTACCACCAGGGAAACGCGGGAACTGGCCATGAACAGCATGGTAAACACAACCGCTACAAATACCAGCGATGTTCCCAGGTCGGGCTGCGCCAGTACCAGCAGCATTGGCAAGCCGGCATAAATAAAACAAGGCAGGAGCTCCTTGAAGTTGCGCAACCGCCCTTCCCTTTTGGCTAGAAAATCCGCAAGAGTGATAATAATTATTATCTTTGCGAACTCGGAGGGTTGAAAAACAAAGGGGCCGATATCAATCCAGCGCTGGGCGCCCATGGAAACATGCCCGGCAACCAAAACCGCGCCCAGCATAACCAGGTTTAGCACGTACAGGTGCTTGGAATACCTGCGCCAGTCGTCGTAAGGTATATAAAGAACCGCCGCGGCGGCGGTGGCACCCAGGAGAAACCATGCAAGCTGTTTAAAAATATATTCCTTTTTCATCCATAAAAGTCGCTGCAAAATGTTCGAGTTTTGCAGCTTATCAATGTCCACGCCCAGCTGCATCAGCCAGCTGAAGTCGGTGCTGGCGCTTCCCACGATAACCAGGCCGAACATTACAATCAAACAAGTGGTCCCGATCAGCGTAAAATCCAAACCTTTTAAAAGGCGCCTGGTGGCCAATTGTCATCACCCGTTTTGCCTTACGTAATAAGAAATAATTCGAACAACATCCAACCAATTACAAGCTAAATTATATAACAAGCCTTGACACAAAAAAAGCCGGTAAATAAAGTTACCGGCTTGCCCGTGGTTTCAGGCGGTTTCCGTCTGAAACTTTCGCTTCATCTTTCTCACAGGTATGTTGGCCACCAGCGCCACCTGATTTTCCGTGCTGTCCAGAGAAACTTCCAGCGCTTCTTCATCGATTTCCATGTAATTGCTAATTACGTTTATCAAATCCGCCTTTAAAAGCTGCAAAAGCTCCGGTGAAACACCGGCCCTGTCATGGACCAATACAAGGCGCAGCCTTTCCTTTGCCACGTTCCTACTGGAATGGCTTTCCCGGCCAAAAATCCGGCTAATAAAATCCAGCACCCGGCAACCCCCCTTCGTATCACTTCAAACCAATAATCCGGCGCAACTTGCTTAAAAACCCACCGTTTTCAAAATCCATCATGGGCACATCCTCGCCTTTAATGCGACGCACAATGTTTCTATACGCCTGCCCGGACTTAGAGGCGTTGTTTATTACAACCATTTCTCCGCGGTTGGTGCTCACCACCACCATCTCGTCCTCGGGCACCACACCCAGCAAGTCCACTGCCAGTATCTCAATTATGTCCTCTATGCTCATCATGTCCCCGTGTTTGACCATTTGGAAACGCATTCTGTTTATGATTAGTTTTGGGTCGCGAATATCCTCCTTTTCCAGAAGACCGATAATCCGGTCGGCATCACGCACCGCCGATACTTCGGGGGTAGTAATCACTATCGCCTGGTCGGCACCTGCAATGGCATTTCGAAATCCCTGTTCAATACCGGCGGGACAATCGATAATCACGTAATCGAAATTATCCCTTATTTCGTTGCAAAGGGCTCCCATCTGTTCTGGGCTGACCGCGGTTTTGTCTTTTGTTTGGGCGGCCGGCAACAAAAATAAGTTTTCAAAACGCTTGTCTTTAATTAACGCCTTGCGAAAAGGGCAATTGCCGCTGGTTACGTCCACCAGGTCGTAAACAATACGGTTTTCCAGACCCATTACCACATCCAAGTTACGCAAGCCGATATCGGCGTCAATCAGGCAAACCCTGTTTCCCAGGGCCGCCAGTCCGGCTCCCAGGTTGGCCGTGGTTGTGGTTTTACCCACACCGCCCTTTCCCGAAGTAATAACGATTACTTCTCCCATCCGATTATTTTCCTCCCTTTTGCGCTTTTAACGTGTGAGCGTTAATTACCCCTAGCGTTCCGGACCGGCTGAAAATGCTTCAATTACCACCACACCGTCCCTTATCCTGGCCACCTCGGGAGTGGTGGAAACGTTTTCCTCCCCGTCTGGAGCGCGGGTGATGTAGTTGGCTATCCTCAGCTGGGTGGGTTGCAGGCGGAAAGCGTAAACCGCAGCGTTACTGTCACCCCCGGCTCCGGCATGCACCACTCCGCGCAGTGAGCCCATCACGACCACATTGCCTGTAGCCACCACTTCCGCACCGGGATTGACATCGCCCAGTATAACCACGTTTCCGTCAAATTGCAGAGATTGCCCCGAACGGAGGGTACGTTGAACAAGTATAGTATTTTCATCCGCCATTTCCTCCGGTTCCCCTCCTCCCCTGCCGGGGAAATGCACCAGGTTGTCTCCATACCAGCCAGCGGTCAAGCAATTTTCCTCCCAGTGTTACACAATTAACCAGTTAAAATAGAAGCTATCCCATCCGGTTTTGTACTATAAAACTTAGTATTCTACGGTTGATAACCATATCCTGCTATAACTGCTAAAAAAGTATAATCATTGTGTCCCCGGGTCCGTAAACTCCCCGTTGTTACCGGTGTTACCCTGCGTTGTTTCCTGTTGCTGCTCCTGGCCGTTTTGTTGCGGCGGTTCAGACGCTGGCGGCTCCACTGGTTGCGCATCATCCTGCACAGGTGTTTCTACCCCCGGGGTGCCGTTTTGGACGGGCGCTGTATCCTGCTCTTGGACCTGCTCTTGAGCCTGTTCCTGAGCCGGCGTGGCGGGTACCCTGCTTACAGCTTCCGGCCGAGCGACGGGTGCCGCCTGGGATAAAGGAGCTCTTAGTTTTTCAAGACGGTTTTTATACCAGCGCAATCTCTCGCTTTCCGGGGCAGGTTGTGCCTCCTCCTTTTTATCCCAGCCCGGCCAGGACACGGAGGGCATCATGTCAATAGCCGCCAGTAAATCTCCGGTTCGCCCGGTAAACAGTTCCGCGCTTATGCCCGGCTCTTCTCCGGCTTCGTTACCGGTACTTGACGTGTTCCCATCACCGGGAAAAAGTTCTTTCAGATCGGCGCCGTAATAAGCATCCAGTATCTTGCGAGCAATGGGTCCGGCATAACCGCTACCGGAATGGCCGTACTCAAGCACCACCACCACTGCCACTTCGGGTTTTTCAAAGGGAGTGTAAGCAACAAACAGGGCATGGTTGCCTTTCTTTTTGCCCTCCGCGTCAAAAACTTCTGAAGTGCCGGTTTTGGCGGCCACTGTCTGTTTGAAACCGCCAAAAACACCCGCCGCCGTACCCGGCGGCACTGTGACCAGGCGCATACCCTCCTGGATTATTTTCAGGTTCTCAGGTTTAATATTCACTTGGCGCCTTGCTTCCTTGCCGAATTCCTTGATCACTTCCCCCGAAGGGGAAACCACTTTATCAACCAGATAAGGCTTGTAAAGCGTACCCCCGTTGGCGATGGCGGAAACATAGCAAGCCAGTTGCAGGGGACTATACCAGTTATCCCCCTGGCCAATGGCCATGTTCAATGTATCGAAGGTTTGCCATGTCAGTTCCCACTCGTGCTTTCTTAATTGCTTTTCCAGCTCGCTATCTCTTTCTTCTATCAACTCCTTTTTAAGCTTCTCCAGCCGGCGCGCCTTTTCGTTATCACCGCCAGCGTCATTAATTTCATTTTCAACCTCTTCGATTTGCGCGTTTAATTCCCGCACCCGGGCAAAATCAGGATTATATCTTGTCAAGAGGGTTTTTACCATTTCATATTTGTATTCCGGGTCGGGTACCGTCCCAGCCATTTCACCGGGAAGGTCAATACCGGTACGTTGCCCCAGGCCAAACTCGCGGGCGTATTGAGCTATGGCTTCCACGCCTACAAGGCGCCCGAATTGCCAAAAATAAGTGTCACAAGAGAACTGAAGGGCAGTGCGCAAATCCACTCTTCCATGCCCGCCCGGTTTCCAGTCGCTAAAACGCTTGGCGCCCAGCATGTAGTACCCGGGATCGTAAATTTTATACTCGGGATCCACCACATTCTTTTCCAGTATGGCCGCCGCTGTAACCATTTTAAAAGTGGATCCGGGTGGGTACAGTGATATGGCCCGGTTAAGCAGGGCGCCGGACTCCTGTAATTCCTGCCACTCGCCGGAAGATAGCCCGTTGGCGAACAAACCGGGGTTGTAGGAGGGGTAACTGGCCATGGCCAAAATTGCCCCCGTATTCACGTCCATCACTATCGCCGCGCCCGCCCGGGACAATGAATGACCTGCATCCCGCGCGCGCTTGACCCCTTCGGCCAGCGCCTTTTCGGTCGCCAGCTGCAGTTCCAGGTCCACCGTCAATATCAGGTCGTTGCCAGGTACGGGCGGTTTCATACCGAGATCGCGCACGGGGCGGTTATAGGTATCCACTTCCACCTGTCTTGCCCCGTGTACCCCGCGCAGGTAACGCTCATAAACCAGTTCCAGCCCGTTTTGGCCGTACAGGTCGGTGAGCAAGTAACCCTCGTCCTTGTGTTGCTGGTATTGTTCCGGTTTGATATTCTGCACGTATCCCAGCACGTGGGTTAACAAATCGTTATAAGGATATTCCCGCACCGGTTGTACATCCACCAGCACTCCGGGTAATTCAAGCTGCCTTTCCCTCAATCCCACCACGGTTTCCGGCGGTATATCCTCCACCACCGGCACCGGTTCATAAGGTTTTTTGTCCTTTATCTCCCGGCGCACCCGTTGTTCCACTTCATAAGGACTGGCTTCCTCGAAAACACCTTTTGAGTACAAGTAATCCACCAGTTTGCTGAGCACATCGGTTTTCTTTTCCACCTTAATCCCGAAATCCGCCCACTTTTGGCCCGACAGGCTCTGGGCCACCGCCGGATCGTAAATGACAGCAATCTCCAGCGGCTCCCCTTTTTCAAGTTTAATTTTGTTTTCCTCAATTTTTTGTTTTATCCGGTCTTCAATAAGCTTGTTTACCGGTTTTTCGCCGTCTGAGCCATAACCGTTCTCCTGGCAGTACTCAGTGTCCCTCGCCAGCACCCCCGCGAGCATTTCGGTCACCCGCACCGTGTCCGCACCAACCTGTTGTAAAAATAAATGATACCTGGTGCCCTTTACATTGATGTCATTGATGGAAACTTTGTATATGGGCCGGTTGGTAACAATTTTTTGCCCGTCCCGGTCGAAAATTTCCCCGCGGGGAGCGTAAACCGGCGCAATACGTATATAATTGTTCCGGGCCAGGGTGCGGTATTGCTCGGTATGCACCAGTTGAAGAAAGGTTAATCTCACCAGCAAAACCAAAAAAACCAGGGCAACCCCGGCCAGCATATATTTAACTTTTTTACCCGTTTCCTCGCGGTTCATGGCTTACACCCTTCCATGCACAAAAGAAAGGTACCTGTATTAGTACTCCTCATTGTCTAAGACCCGCCGCCGGTGCCACCGGTAATAAAAGCCGTATAACAACAGCACCACCAGCGCGTTGTAAACGGCCCCCGGAATGATAATTCCGGCCACCGCGTTCACCACGTGAATACGCACGCCCACCAGGGCCAACAGCATGTAAAAAACCAGCTGGGCGAAAAAGGTGCAGGTAAATGTCAACCCGGAGGCAATAAAGCGGCTTTCCCTATACAACCTTCCCTCGCCGAGCCCGGCCAAAAAACCCGCCGTCATACCCGTCAGTGCGTAAACCCCGAAGTATTCCCCGCCGGCAATGTCCATCAACACCCCGCCCACAAACCCCAAAAAAGCCCCCTGCCGGGTGCCCCGGAGGAAGCCGTTCAGGATAATCAAGATAAGTACAAGATCGGGTTTGATATTTTTTACGGCAACGAAATTTACAGCCGTGGATTGTAGCACCATACAACCCAGCACCAGCAATATAAAGTACAGCGGGCCCAGCAAACTCACCTCCTGGTGTCTTAATCCATTTTTTCCGGGGTGAACGATATGATTACCAATACCTCTTCCAGCCGGTTAAAGTCCACGTAAGGCTCCACCACCGCCATATTGAACAAACCAGACTGTTCCTCTTTTACCTCGCGCACGTATCCCACCGGGATACCCTTAGGGAATACACTTCCCAGCCCCGAAGTAATAATACGGTCCCCGGTGTCCGGGACAAGATCAATAGGTATATTCACCATGTGAAGTTGCCCACGCCCGCCGGCCACACCTTCGACAATACCCGGGGCACGGGTTCCTTGTACCAGGCAGCCCACGCCGCTGCGGGGGTCGGTAATCAACAAAACCTTGGCGGTATGGCTAGACACGTTGATTACCCTGCCCACAAGACCGTCCGGCGTAATTACCGCCATGTCCCGGCGAATACCGTCCTCCGTTCCCTTGTTAATTATTATACTGCCAAACCAGTTACTGTAATCGCGCCCGGTTACAGAAGCAGCCATGGTTTCAAGCTGGGTGGAAAGCCCCGTGCGAAAATCCAAAAGTTTTTTCAACCTGGTATTTTCCTCGCTGATCTCCTCGAACTGAAGTAGCTTGCTTTCCAATTCCCTGTTGCGTTTTTCCAGTTGTTCGTAACGCTGGGTAAGGTTGATTAATCTAACCGGCATTAAAACAAAGTCCCTTATTTCCCTGCCGGTAACCAAAATCACTCGCTTTACCGGTGCGGTGGCATCACGTATGGCGGATTCAAGTGGTGTAAGCTGTATAATATTACTGGCGGAGTAATGCAACCCGCCAATTATAACCGCAAGCACTATCCCCCAAAGTAATAATTTTTTCCAAAAGGAAAGGCCGGACACGCAGAAACCACCCTTCTATGGCCCACGGTCTGAATTATTGATAAAAACAAAGCCTTTCAGGCACATGTACTTCAAAACCTGTTAAAACGGCGATGTCAGGCCAGTTTTCTGTGCTGAATGAGCACCTTGTGCAGTATATCAATATTTTCCAATACCCGGCCGGTACCGTAAGCCACTGCCAGCAGCGGTTCTTCGGCCAAGTGCACCGGCATTCCCGTTTGCTCGATTACCAAGCGATCCAACCCCAGCAGTAGCGAACCCCCGCCGGCCATCATAATACCGCGATCCATTATATCGGCCGCCAGTTCCGGCGGTGTCATCTCCAGGGTGCTCTTGATGGCATCCAGTATGCTTGCCACCGGCTCGGAAAGGGCCTTGTAGATTTCCTCCGAGGTGATTTCAATGGTTTTGGGCAGCCCGCTCACCAGGTCCCGCCCGCGCACATCGTATGTTTCCACCTTTGAAGAAGGATACGCGGTGCCAATCTCTATTTTTATTTCTTCGGCGGTGCGTTCTCCAATCATCAGGTTATATGCTTTCTTTACATGCTGGATGATGGCTTCATCCATTTCATCCCCGGCAATGCGGATGGACCGGCTGGTGACGATCCCGCCCAGCGAAATAACAGCCACTTCGGTGGTGCCGCCCCCGATATCGACTATCATGTTACCGGTGGGCTCGTGCACCGGCAGCCCGGCCCCTATGGCTGCGGCCATGGGTTCCTCGATGAGATACGCCTCCCGGGCCCCGGCCTGCAGCGCGGCCTCGCGGACCGCGCGTTCTTCCACCGCGGTTACTCCCGAAGGCACTGAAATAACTACCCTGGGCCTGATTAAAAACGATCCCCTGCGGAGCGCCTTGTTTATAAAATGCCTGATCATGCTCTGGGTAACGTCGAAATCCGCGATTACGCCGTCCTTCATGGGGCGGATGGCCACAATATTCCCCGGGGTACGTCCAATCATTTGCTTAGCTTCCTCGCCCACGGCCAGCACCTGACCGCTATCACGCTGTATGGCGACAACCGACGGCTCTCTCAATACAATACCCTTTCCTTTTACGTAAACCAGGGAATTGGCAGTTCCCAGGTCAATACCCATATCTTTGGAAAATATACCAAACCGCATATTCCGGCCCCTCTCTAGTTTTTTTACAATAGGCCCTCAGCCTTGAAGCTTGTAAATTTATTATCCCCGATAACCAGGTGATCCAATATTTCGATTCCCAGTATGTTGCCCGCTTCCACCAGCCTTCTGGTGGCCTCCAAATCCTGCTTGCTGGGTGTGGGATCGCCGCTAGGGTGATTATGCACCAGGATCAGGGCCGCCGCGCTGCGCTTGATGGCCGCCTTGAACAATTCCCTAGGGTGAATGGCCGAGAAGTTCAAAGTGCCGATGGAAACAACCTCCCGCGCCAGCACCTGGTTTTTGGTATTTAACAGTAACGCCCAAAAATGTTCCCTGTCCAGGTGGCGCATTTCTTCCATAACCAGCGCTGCGGCACTTTCCGGTGACTTTATGGAAGGCCTGTCCCAGGCTACAGCCATGGCCACGCGTTTCCCGATTTCCAAAGCAGCTTTAATCTGGGCTACTTTAGCCGGTCCTATGCCCTTAAAGGCGCTTAATTCTTCGGTTGTAGCATCAAGAAGCTGCTTTAAGCCGCCAAAATGGCCCAACAGCCCAGCGGCCAGGTCCATTGCGCTGGCATCGGCGCTGCCCGTACGCAGTAAAATGGCCAAAAGTTCTATATCCGATAAGTACTGCGGTCCCTCTTTTAATAACCTTTCTCGGGGCCGTAGGTCCACGGGCATGTCCTTGATGGCCACCCGGTAATCAACCCGTCCCTGTTTTACTCTGCTCCCAGTATCCAGTGACATCGAGCCCCAGCTCCCTGAGTAATCGTGTCAGCTTGTACACCGGCAACCCCATCACGTTGAAATAACAGCCCTGTATACCGGTGATAAATATCGAGCCCAAACCCTGAATACCGTACGCGCCTGCCTTGTCCATGGGTTCGCCTGTCCGCACGTACCTGGATATTTCTTGGTGTGTGGCCTGCCTCATTTCCACCACCGTGCACTCGTGAGCGGTAACAGCACGCCCCGTGGAAACGTCCAAGACAGTCACGCCGGTGAATACCCGGTGTGTTCTGCCCATTAGCTGTTTTAACATACTAATTGCAGAATCAACATTTTCCGGTTTGCCCAGTACCTGATCATCCAAAACCACCAGTGTGTCGGCCGCAATAATTAGCCCCTCGTCAACTTGTTCCGCGGCCGCCCGGGCTTTAATCCTGGATAATGACTCAACCTGCTCCTCCGGTGGGATACCACGAACAAGACTTTCATCGACTTGGACGGCAATAATTTTATGCGGGAGTTTGATTTGTTTCAGTATCTCGCGCCTGCGCGGGGAGGACGAAGCCAAGTATATTTCCGGAAACAATGCCGTAACCCAACCTCCGTTTTCAACAACGCTATCAACCCGAAACCATCATATTTTACGGTAAACAAGGTAACCAAGCACCATCCCCAAAGCGGTTAACGGGCTTAGATCTATTATAAAACCAAAAGTTAAACGCATAAAATGCAAATCAAGAGTGAAATCGCGTATGCCGATTTGTGCGCTTGAAGCCAGCACCGGTATTATGCCGGCTACCGCACCGTTAAACGCGCTTCCGGCCACAGCGCCGGCCAGCAACAGTAACAATAGAACCCAGGGGCTTCTGGTACCCCGATACGCACTGGTCAATCCCGAACACCTCGAAAATGCAAAATAAGCGGTAACTCTATTATTTGTTCACCCAAAAAAAACAAATTCCTTATACTATATATTTTACCACAACAAACTGGTGGTACAGGCTTTGCGTTTTATAATTTTACTGCACTGAAAAAATTATTTCCACTTCCACGGCCGCGTTCAATGGTAATTCGCTTACCCCTACCGCTGCCCGGGCGTGCTTTCCCCGTTCGCCAAACAACTCTCCCAGAAGCTCAGATGCCCCGTTAATCACAGCGGGTTGCCCGGTAAAGCCGGGGGCGCTGTTAACATATCCCGTAACCTTGATTACACCACCAATGGAATCCAGGCCGCCTGCCAGTTCCGAAGCAACGGCAAGGCAATTAAGGGCACACAAGCGGGCCGCTTCATAACCTTCTTCCGGGGTTATTTCATTGCCCACCTTGCCGGTGTATTTAAGTGTTCCTTCCGCAAAAGGTAGCTGGCCGGAAACATAAATCAACCCGCCCGCAATTACCCCGGGAACATATGCCGCTACCGGGCGCGGCACTTCCGGCAGGGTCAATCCGGCAGCCACAAGTCTTTCGCTTGGTTTCATAAATGATAACACCTCCAAAGCATATGGCAATACCTAAAACAACCATCCCCTGGCTACGGCCAGCACGTAACCACCATAGAACAAACCACCTGTGCACAGTATCACCCGGCTGTCAAGGTAGCCACGCAAGCGAATCAACAAATATACCACCAAAGACGACAAAATAGCCAGCACAGCACTTGTCAAGGCCACACTGTTCAACTGCCAAGGTGTGAGCGCTATACCCACCGCGGGGATGACTGAACTCTGAAAAACCATGGCACCCGTTATATTGCCTATAGCCAGAGTATCCTTGCGCTGGCTAAGCCAGATGATGCTGTTGAATTTTTCCGGCATTTCTGTGGCTACCGGTGCTATTAAAAGTGATACCAGAAGCGGCGAAGCTCCCAGCTTGGCCGAAAGACTCTCAATACCGCCCACAAAAAGCTTGGCCCCCGCTATAATCCCGGCAAATGCCAGCGTCACCTGCAAGATAACCAGCCACAAGGGGGGTTCGTCATACCGCCGGGCCAGGTACAGCGGTTCCAGGCTGCAATCCTCGCCCATACAGGTACCACAGGTGCAAGTGCGATAAACAAACCAGGCGTAAGCGGCCAAAAGTCCCACAATGACCGGCACTTTCAGAGCATGGGGCATAAAAGAGGCCGCTATGGCAACGGTATAAACCACCAGGAAAAAACCCAGATCCCTTTTTATAACCCGTGGGTCTGGTTCAATACGCGGGTAATTTTCCAAGCGCACTTTGCGAAATAGCAATACCGAGCCGCTGGCCAGGAAAAAAGCCAGCGTGCTTAGCATAAAAGGAGCGCCGAGAATGGCTCCGATGCCAATTTCATGGCCGGCATCTCCGGTTCCAAATAAAATGGCTATTAAAGGTATTATGGTTTCCGGCAGGGCGGTACCCACCGCAGCCAGCACGCTGCCCACCGCGCCCTCGGTAAGCTTCAACTTTTTGCCCAGCCATTCGATTCCGTTAGTAAAAAAACCGGCAGCCGTAAGTATAATGCCCAGCCCCAGTATGAGGATCGCTATGTCGCGCATGCCGTTCTCTCCTGTAAATGAAGAATGATTGTATTTAAAAACAACTACCCCGAAAAAATGTCCCGCCGCCGGGCCGGCGCTGGGGTTGGTTCAGCTACACAGCTTGTGTTTCAGAAGTTTAAAAACCGCTTCCCTGGCGTCGGCCACCATGTAAAGAGAGCCGGTAATACAAACCAGATCGCCGGGGCGGGCAAGGGCTATCCCTGAGCGGACTGCTTCGCCTATATCCTCTATAATATCAACCCGCGGTGTAAACCGGCGCGCCTCCTCGGCCATCTGTTCCCAATCGCCGGCCCGCGGGCTGTTGGGCTTGGTGACAATCACACACTTGGCCCGGGGCGCAAGCTCGGCCACCACCTTGGCCCGCTCTTTATCGCCGAGCATCCCCAGTACCATGATCACACCCCGGTTCGGGAAATATTCATCCAGGGCGCAGCGCAGGCTGCAAGCGCCATCATAATTGTGCGCGCCATCAATCAAAACCGGTGGGTCGTCACCAATAAGCTCCAACCTGGCTGGCCAGTCCGTTGCCGAGAGCCCCCGGCGAACCGCTCTTTCATCCACTTTCGATACGTACCCGTTTCTTTGTAGTGCTTCCAGTGTCACAATGGCAGTACACGCGTTAACAAGCTGGTGCCCGCCAATAAGCGGTATAAACAACCCGCTCACTTGCCTGTCCAACCCCGTGTAATCGAAATACTGGCCCTTCAATGAGTGTTCTACGGGCGTCCACTTAACATCAACACCCACCTCGTAAAGGGAGCACTTTTTTTCCCGGCATGTGGCTTTTATAATATCAAGGGCTTCGGGGGCGGACGTCGCTGTAACCACGGGCACCCCCGGCTTGATGATTCCCGCTTTAACCCTTGCTATGTCCTGCAAGGTGTGACCAAGGTAATCCATGTGATCCATGGCTACGTTGGTTATTACAGAAACCAGCGGCGTAACAACATTTGTGGAATCAATGGAGCCGCCCAGGCCCACTTCAAGCACCAGGTAGTCAACCGATTCCTCGAGGAAGTACACAAAGGCCATGGCGGTACTTACCTCGAACTCGGTGGGGTGCTCAAAACCCTCCCGCACCATGCAATCCAGGTGTGGGCGCAACATGGTTATCAGGGCGGCCACCCTTTCCGGTTCCACCTGTCTACCGTTGATCCGGTATCGTTCTGTATATGAATGCAAGTGCGGGGAAGTAAAAGTCCCCACCCGGTACCCGGCAGCTCGCAATATTGATGCCATCATAGCCGTGGTGGAGCCTTTTCCGTTCGTACCCCCGACATGAATAACCTTGATCTTTCGATGCGGGTCACCCAGCCTGCGCAGAAGCTCTGTTATCCTCCCCAGCCCAAAATTCATTCCAAACTTGGTCAGATTCCGCAAGTATTCCATTGCATCGCTGTATTGCAAAGTTCTTCATCTCCCAGCTTTTAATAAGAAAACACTTACTACAATTCGACGGATAATATATTTTTCCTATCTTTAAGAATCAAAAAGGTTAAACATGAACAATTTACCGGGCGCGGAATAAAATTACAAGCCGATAAATAAATCTTTGCATATTGCTCTGTTTTATAAGATTTTTAAATAATAACCATAAAGGTTATCTATTTAAATTTATAGAATTACTGTTTTTCGGAGAGAAACCGGTTTGCTGGTTTCCGTTGCCCGGACCGGGAACCGGTTAAATTCTGTTTCTCTTCCACAATTTTTTTGAGGGGGTGGTTTTTTTGTCCAATAAGCGCTTGTTGCTTGTGGCCACCGGTGGCATCACCGGTATTCTGGCCGTGGTTCTGGTAGCCATGGGCAATCCCGCCAACATGGGTTACTGCATCGCCTGTTTCCTGCGTGATATCAGCGGGGGACTTGGGTTTCACCGGGCGGAACCCGTACAGTATATAAGGCCGGAAATCCCGGGCCTGGTTATCGGAGCATTTTTGGCTTCCCTGGCAACAAGGGAATTCCGCGCCGTGAGCGGTTCGAGCACATTCACACGGTTTGTGCTGGGATTCGTGGCCATGACCGGCATGCTGGTATTCCTTGGTTGCCCTCTCAGGGCAGTGTTACGCCTGGCCGGAGGGGACCTTAACGCTCTAGCTGGGCTTTTGGGCCTGGTGGTTGGTGTCGCCGTAGGAGTTGCTTTTATAAAGTCCGGGTTTTCCCTTGGCAGGGCCGAGGTTCAAAAAAGGGAAAACGGTTACTTTTTTCCGGCTCTCATGTTTATCATCCTCGTTCTGTTGATTGCCAAGCCGGCATTCCTGTTTTTCAGCTCCAGTGGCCCGGGTTCCATGCACGCGCCCGTACTGGCTTCACTGGCGGCAGGCCTGCTGGTGGGCGTGCTGGCCCAGCGCTCCCGCTTGTGCATGGTGGGGGGAATTAGGGACTGGATCTTTTTCCGTGACCCGCACATGCTATACGGATTTATTGCCATATTCATATTCGCCCTGCTGGCCAACTTGGCGCTGGGCAATTTTAAACTGGGATTTGTAGAACAACCGGTGGCCCATGCCGACGGCTTGTGGAACTTCCTGGGCATGGCCCTGGCGGGATGGGCATCGGTCCTGTTGGGTGGATGCCCGCTGCGGCAGCTGGTTGCCGGAGCCGAAGGCAATACCGACAGCGCGGTAACCGTTTTGGGGCTCATGGCCGGCGCGGCGGTTGCCCATAATTTCGGACTGGCCGCCAGCCCCGCGGGAGTTCCTGTTGCCGGGCAGGTTGCGGTTATCCTGGGCTTGCTGGTTGTGCTGGTTATTGCATTAATAAACCGCCCGGCGGCGGTGGCGGGAGGTGTCGGTGTTGGTAAAGGAAGTTGACGCCCGGGGCTTGATGTGCCCCGAACCGGTTCTGTTGACCAAACAGGTGCTGGATAATATGAACAGCGGTACCGTTAAAGTGCTGGTCAGCAACATGGCGGCCCGCGAAAACGTAACCCGGCTGGCGGAAAACAAGGGCTGGCATGTAAAAGTTGAAACGCAAGGCGAAGACATCGTGTTAATTATGACCAAGTAGACGCCCGTGCCGCGTTGTGGCACCAGCAGTAAGATGAAAATAGCACTGGGTTGGGCTGGTGGCTCCCCGCAAGTGATGTCCTGGAGCGTCGGTAACAGCACCCGGCGCAGCGAGGTTACGAAACCGGACGAGCGAACGTGATGTTCGCGAAAGCCTTTCCCGAACCGCAGACGGTGAGTTTATGGCGGTCCGGTTTCGGAAAGCGGTCAGGGGACACACTTCCCCTTTGGGGTCGAAACTTTTGGGTCGGAGGTATGTCCCCAACGTGTAAGCTGTTGGTGCCGTCGACGCGGGAGTTTTTAAACACGGTGTCGGTCGTCGCCTGTAATTATATTTTTATCCTCCCAATGGTGCCAATATTATGGCGCATCACCTGATTAGAAAAAGCGAGACGGAACAGGTGTACCCATACTTAAAAGTTTTTCCAAGTAATGGTGCAAGGCGGGAAACGATTTCCCGCCTACATGTCAATACAACAATTTATTTTTCCCCCAGAACGGCCAGGCGCTCTTTCAGCGCTCCTGCCTTGGATGCCAGCTCTGCCTCCTTGCCCCGCTCCTTTTCCACCACCTCGGCGGGCGCCTTGTCCAGGAAATTCTTGTTGCCCAGCTTGCTCCGCACTTTCTCCAGGTCTTTTTCCACCGCTTTCAGTTCCTTGGATAGCCGGGCTATTTCCTTTTCGATATCGATCAGCCCCCGCAACGGTACAAAAACCTGGGCGCCCCTGGCCACTGCGGTGGCTGCTTGTTCCGGTTTTTGGGCCAGTTCGGCCTTCACTTCCGCCCGGCAGTTTGCCAGGCCTTCAATGTAGGCAAGGTTTGCTTCCACTACTCCCCGCACCCCGGCATCAGCTGAAACGATGATGGCCTCGGCCTGCTTACCCGGTGGCACGTTCATTTCGCTGCGTATATGCCGGATGCCCCGGGTTACTTCCATAACCAGGCCCATTTGCTCCTCGGCCACGGGATCCAGCATTTCATCCCGTTTGGCCGGCCAGGGTGCCCGCATGATGGTCCGGCCCCGGTGTGGCAAGCGTTGCCATATTTCCTCGGTAATGAAGGGCATGAAGGGGTGCAAAAGTTCCAGGGCGCTGCGCAGTACCGTGGCCAGCACGTGCTGGGCCGTCTCCCGGTCGGCGGGACTGGTTTTACCATACAGCCGCGGCTTGGCCAGTTCAATGTACCAGTCGCACAATTCATCCCATATAAACTCGTACAGTACTCGTGCGGCCTCGCCCAGCTCGTAGTGCTCCAGGAAATGCGTGCACTGGCGGGAAGCACGCTCCAAGCGGCTGAGTATCCAGCGGTCGGCAAGGGTAAGCCGCTCCCGCTCCGGAGCTTCCCCGGGTTCGAAATCCTGCAGGTTCATCAGGGCGAACCGGGAAGCGTTCCAAATCTTGTTGGCAAAATTGCGCGCGCCATCCAGCCGCTCGAAGTGGAACCGCAGGTCGTTGCCCGGGGTGTTCCCGGTAACCAGCATAAAACGCAGGCTGTCCGCCCCGTGACTTTCAATTACATCAATGGGATCCACCCCGTTCCCCAGGGACTTGCTCATCTTGCGTCCCAAGGCGTCCAGCACCAGCCCGTGGATGAATACCTCCCGGAAGGGCACCTCGTCCATAAAGGCAAGCCCGGTGAATATCATGCGCGCCACCCAGAAGAAAATTATATCGCGGCCCGTTACCAGCACCGAAGTGGGATAATAGTAAGCCAGGTCAATGGTTTTTTTCGGCCATCCCAGGGTGGAAAAAGGCCACAATCCGGAGCTGAACCAGGTATCCAGCACGTCGGGGTCCTGCTCCAGGTTTTTGGAACCGCACCGGGAGCACCTTTCCGGCCGGGTTTTAGCGGCCATGGCCTCGTCGCAGTCCTGGCAATAGTAAACCGGAATCCGGTGTCCCCACCATAGCTGGCGGCTAATACACCAGTCGCGGATATTTTCCATCCAGTTCAGGTACACCTTGGTAAACCGTTCGGGCACGAATTTTACCCGGCCTTCCTTTGCGGCGGCGATGGCAGGTTCGGCCAGCGGTTTCATCCGCACAAACCACTGCTTCGACAACATGGGTTCAATTACAGTGGCGCAGCGGTAACAGTGACCCACGGCGTGAGACAGGTCTTCGATCTTGTATAATAGCCCCCGGGACTGCAGTTCCTTGACCACCCGCTTGCGGCACTCCCAGCGGTCCAGCCCCTTGAACCTGTCACCTGCTTCGGCGGTCATGCGCGCCTCCCGGTCGATAACCTGCACCGATGGCAGGTTGTGGCGGCGGCCCACCTCGAAATCGTTTGGATCGTGGGCGGGGGTGATTTTCACCGCGCCGGTGCCATATTCCGGGTCTACATACTCGTCCGCTATTACCGGGATTTCCCTCTCCGCCAGCGGTAGGATCACGGTTTTACCTATCATGTATTTGTATCGTTCATCACCCGGGTGAACAGCCACGGCGGTATCGCCAAGCATGGTTTCCGGCCGGGTGGTGGCCACCGGAATGTACTCGCCGTCAACCCCTTTTACAGGGTATTTGATGTAATACAGGTGCCCGGGCTTGTCCTGGTGTTCCACCTCTATGTCGCTGATGGTTGTCTGGCAATGTGGACACCAGTTGGTGATGTAATAGCCGCGGTAAATCAATCCTTGCTCGTACAGGCGAATGAAAACTTCCAGCACCGCCTCGGAACAGCCCTCGTCCATGGTGAACCGCTCCCGGTCCCAGTCGCAGGAAGCGCCAAGGCGCCGGAGCTGGGTGGTAATCCGGCCGCCGTACTGTTCTTTCCACTCCCACACGCGTTCCAGGAACTTCTCCCGGCCCAGGTCGTACTTGTTCAACCCTTCTTGTCTCAACTGCTCTTCCACCCTGGCCTGGGTGGCTATGCCGGCGTGGTCGGTGCCGGGCAGCCAGAGGGCGTTGTAACCCTGCATGCGCCGCCAGCGGGTCAGTATATCCTGCAGGGTATTATCCAGGGCATGTCCCATGTGTAGTTGCCCCGTAACGTTGGGCGGCGGCATTACAATGGTGAACGGTTCTTTGTCCGGATCAACCACGGAGCGGAAAAACTTGTTTTCCTCCCAGAATTTATACCACTTTTCCTCCACATTATGGGGATCGTAAGTGGTGGGCATGTCAAATTTCCCTGTCATATCCATCTCCTCCGTCCATGTATGTGTGCAAAAAGCATTGCCCGGGAAAAAGGGCAGCACCTTTTTCATAAAACGAAAAAGGAGCCAGTCTTTTTATATATGAGTGAAAAAAATCAGGGCAAAAAATAAACCCTTTTCGTTCTAAGGGCGAAAAGGGTGTTTCGCGGTACCACCTTAGTTCCGGGTCAACTTGAAACAGGTTGCTCGACAAGCAAACTCATTCAAAAATTCGGAAACCGGCCTGTTGTACCAGGCTCTACCCGGCACTCCTGCAGCTGTAACGGGCTGTTCTCCCGGCGCGGGCCTAGCGGGATGCGCGGGGCAGCCTTTCGACCCGGCGGCTCCGGGGCGACAACGATGGCTTGCGAACGGGATACCTTTCAGCCGCGGGTATTCCCTCTCTTGGTTCGCGTAAAACTATCGTACTCCCCTTCAAAGCCTGCTTTTTATTTTTACAAAAAACTACTGCCAAATAACCTACCAATAATAATAATTTCTTTACCGCCCGCTGTCAACTTTTTGGAGCCGGTTTAAACCCGGTCCTCCTGCGGTCAAGGGCGGCAAGGTTTACCCCCAGCACCCCGCCTGTTACCGCCATAACCAGCATTCCCACCCCACGCGCGGCCAGGACCGGTAGCGTGGAAAACCCCCCGTTCCAGGCGGCGAGAAAAGACGTCATTATCAGCGTGTATAACAACCCCACCGCCGCACCGTGCAACCAGCCCATGAACCCGGCCGTTTTCCCGCTGATAAAACCGCCTAGAAGAGCGCCCAGCAATGTACCTGCGGTAAATATGCCGCTGAAATGGTAAAACTGCCCGGAAGTCATTAGTACCCATATCACCAGTGCGGCGCATATGAATACCGTGCTGGTAAGCGCCCACAGCAACCCCCCGATAATGGCGCCTGCTCTAAGTGCCATTGCCTGTCCTCCTTTCCGGGACCAGCTTACCAGGGTTATTCTCCTAAACATTGTCACACCCCCGTAAAACACCCGTGTATTTTTACTCTATGTTTATGCTGCCCGGCAAAATTTATGATATAGAGGAAAATTTAAAGCATTAATGTACCTGCCCCACCATAGCTTAATATTGATATGGACGTCCCCGGAGGTGAGGTGTTTGAACAGGCGGGCAATCATCGTAATAGTCCTGGTTGTCGTGCTGGTTTTGGTACTGGCATTACTCACCCGGCACTATTTTTTAAAACAAAAAGAGGAAATCATCACCCTTACGCTATGGGAAGGAACAAAAAGTATTCTGCACCTTCCGCTTTACATCGCCATGGCGGAAGGCTATTTCCAAGAACAGGGTATCCGGCTCAAGGTGACGGGCGGCAAGGAAAAACCCGGCACGTACGATGCAGGGGCGGCCGACCTGGTATTTGCCGACCCCGCGGCTTATCTTTATCACAAGTCCATTAAACCGGAACTACCGGTTATTGTTGCTGTTATTGCAAGCAGGGATGACACCTTTTTGGTATCAAGGGAAAGGGAAACACCGGGCTGGAAGGATCTTGAAGGCAAGGCCGTTATTAGTTACCCCCCGGAGACCGGTCGCGGGTTGGCCCTGGATATGAAACTACGGGCCGGCGGGACGGCGCCCTACCGTAAAACAGCGCTGTACAACCGTATCCCCCTGGAGTTGCGGCCGGGAGTCTTCAAAGCAGGAAGCGGCGACTATATACAGCTTACGGGACCGGAAGCTGTAGCCGCAGAATTGAACGGTGACGGGTTCATAGCCTTGCCAGTGAGTGGGAAAGATGATTTATTTCCAGCCGTTGTGTGCACTGCGTCCCGGGAAGTTATAAAAGAACACCCGCGTGCCGTGCAGGGTTTTATCAATGCCATATACAAAGCCCAGTTGTGGTTGAATAAAGAAAAGGAACTGGGCCTTGCCACCTGCCGCACCCGCTTCGGCGGAAAGGAACACAAAATTGCAGAAATAGCATATGAAAAATATTACGAGATGGGTATGTGGCAACACGAGCCATGGCTTGACGAGTCCCATTTCAACATTTTGGCGAATGCCATGAAAGTATCGGGCCAGTTACCGGCCTCCGTTTCGTTCGGCGACTCCGTGGATAACACATTCGCCCGCTTGGCGGCGGAAACAGTGCAATACATTCCGCCGGAGGAAAGGGATAAAAACTGGTTACAAAAAATTACCGGGGTTTTGCGCGTCGCTAATTGAAACAACCTGTTTTTCCGGAATAGATTTCTTGCACACGGTAAAAAATATTCTTTGCCGGGAGTAATCATATCACAAATAAGGAGGTCGTACCGGATGGCACTTGTTCCCTTTGATCCTTTAAGAGCCACCGAGTTAATGCGGCGGGAAATGGACAGGCTATTTACTCCTTACTGGGAAGGTTTCAGACACGAATTTGCCGGTCCCAGGATTGACGTTTACGAAACCGACAATGAAGTTGTGGCGCTGGCCGAAATACCCGGCGTAGAAAAAAAAGAAGACATAGATATCGACATCCGCGATAATATGCTAACCATTTCCGGCGTTGTGAACAGGACCAGTGAAGTCACGGACCGGGAACGTTTTCACCGCACCGAGAGGTTTTACGGCCGCTTCCAGCGGAGTATCAGCCTGCCCGCCCGTGTGAATCCCGAAGGAGCCCGGGCAAGTTACCGCAACGGGGTGCTGGAAATAAGAATGCCCCGGGAAACACGCGGGCGGCATCGCACCATCGACGTGGAATGGCATTAAAAACGCGTGAAATAAATACGCAACTACCTGGATTTTAGGGTTGAAACAACCCTATTTTTTTTGTCTCTCATTACTAATGCCGTAATTAGGGCAGACGTCCATGCAAAACTGCGGCACCAGCAAAAAGATGAAAATATTTGCGGGTATACCTGTTCCGGTCGAGCGATTTGCGGGAGCGCCGGTAACGGCACCCGGCGCAGCGAGGCTGCGAAACCGGACGAGCGAACGTGATGTTCGCGAAAGCCTTTCCCGAACCAGGACGGTGAGTTTATGGCGGTCCGGTTTTAGCGTCTATTATAATTACCGGATAAATTATGCAAAACTTAGCAATAATATTATGTATAAACTGAATTACATTGCCGGGCACGCGTTTTGCGGGGCCGTGTAAACGCCTGAACAAGGAGGCTTTGGCGTGGAATATTCAGGTTTGGCTGGTTTTATTACCTTTATCCAGGTATTCTTCGCCGTCATTATCGGGCTGTACTTCTGGAATCTTTTAAAAGCCCAGCAGGGCAACAAAATGGCGGTGGAACGGGAATCACGCAAGGAACTGGAAAAACTGCAACGCCTGCGCCAGATCTCTCTCACCGAGCCGCTGGCAGAAAAAACCAGGCCCACCAGGTTCGAAGACATCATCGGGCAATCCGAAGGTCTTAAATCCTTACGGGCCGCGCTGTGCGGGCCAAACCCGCAACACGTGATTATATACGGCCCCCCCGGGGTTGGAAAAACAGCGGCGGCCAGGCTTGTACTGGAGGAGGCCAAGAAAAACCCCACCTCCCCTTTCAAAGAAGACGCCAAGTTCGTGGAAGTGGATGCCACCACCGCCCGCTTTGACGAACGGGGCATCGCTGATCCCCTGATTGGCTCGGTACACGACCCCATCTACCAGGGCGCCGGTCCCATGGGCATGGCCGGAATACCACAACCCAAACCCGGAGCCGTAACAAAGGCTCACGGCGGTATGCTGTTCATTGATGAAATAGGCGAACTGCACCCGATTCAGATGAATAAACTCCTTAAAGTAATGGAAGATCGCAGGGTGCTGCTGGAAAGCGCGTACTATAATTCCGAGGACACCAACATCCCCGGGCACATCCACGACATATTTCAAAACGGGTTACCCGCGGATTTTCGCATGGTGGCGGCCACCACCCGTACTCCCGAGGAAATTCCCCCGGCCATCCGTTCCAGGTGCATGGAAATTTACTTCCGGCAGCTCAACCCGGACGAGATCGGTATAATAGCCCGAAAAGCTGCCGAAAAAATTGCCTTCCCGCTGGAACCCGAAGCCCTTGATGTCGTCAAAAAATACGCCCGCAACGGCCGGGAAGCTGTGAATATCATACAACTTGCGGCTGGTATCGTAATTACAGAAGGCGGCAATGAAATCAAAAAACCCGATATAGAGTGGGTTGTGAATAGCGGCCAGTACGTACCCAGGCCGGAGAAAAAAATCCCGGCCCGGCCCCAGGTGGGCGTTGTTAACGGGCTGGCGGTATACGGGCCTAACACCGGCGCGCTGCTGGAAGTAGAAGCAGGCGCCATTCCCGCACCCAAGGGTAAAGGCCGGCTGGTGATTACCGGCTTGGTTGAAGAAGAGGAACTGGGCGGCCGGGGCCGGACAATGCGCCGTAAGAGCATGGCTAGGGGATCGGTGGAAAACGTGCTGACAGTACTGCGGCACACCATGGGTGTCAACCCCGGGGACTATGATTTGCATATCAATTTCCCCGGTGGCGTGCCTGTGGACGGGCCATCGGCCGGTGTGGCCATCGCCACCGCCGTGTACTCTGCCATAACCGGTATGCCAGTAGACAACACGGTGGCCATGACCGGGGAGGTAT
The DNA here is from genome assembly GCA_965539975.1 of uncultured bacterium. GTDB lineage: Bacteria > Bacillota > Desulfotomaculia > Desulfotomaculales > Desulfallaceae > CBETWA01. The sequence continues at coordinate 27,090 of CBETWA010000030.1, forward strand.
CCATCCGCGGGCTGGTCATGCCCGTGGGCGGCATTGTACCCAAGGTGGAGGCGGCAGCCCATGCAGGGGCAAAAAAAGTTTTCATCCCGGCAGGCAATTACCAGGACTTGTTCCGCAACATGCATGGTATAGAAGTAATACCCGTGGAAAACCTGGAAGACATTATTAAACGAGCGCTTCTGCCCGCCCAGGAAAAAAAATTGTCCCTGGCCGGGTTGCGCGACCCTGCCACGGGCAACTACGTGCCGGCTACAGGCACCACCTGAGCCGCGTTCATATTCAACCACAAAAAGCCACAATAGATTGGCAATGAGTAATTGAAAGCTTTTTTTCGTTATTCCTGCCGAAACCCGGCCCATGCCGGGTTTCCCGGCTTCATGACACTTATTGCTATGGCAGCGCCCCCGAAGGTATGTTACAATAAATTATAAAAAATTTATAAAACCGTCCATGCATACAAAACAATAAGCAGTTCAAAACTCACCAAGGGAGGTGCCCCATGAATTCGACACATGAACGGGTTTTGCCCCTCTTACCTTTAAGAGGGATACTGGTTTTTCCATACATGGTCATTCACCTTGATGTGGGCCGGGAAAAATCGGTTCAAGCTATAGAAGAAGCCATGATCAAAGACAGGCATATCTTTCTGGCCACCCAAAAAGATGCCCAGACCGACGACCCGGATGAAGACGATATTTACACTGTCGGCACGGTTGCCGAGGTGAAACAGCTTTTGAAGCTACCCGGTGGTACCATTCGGGTACTGGTGGAAGGCGTCGCCAGGGCTAGAATTAAGAAATACACCAGCCATGACCCCTATTTTACAGTGGTCATCGAACAATACAGCGAGACAACAAGTAAAAACCCGCAGGTGGAAGCGCTGATGCGAAGCCTGGTGACACAGTTTGAGCAGTATGTCAAGCTGAGCAAGAAAATTCCGCCGGAAACGGTGGTGGCCGTAGTAAACATCGAGGAACCCGGGCGCCTGGCCGACATTGTGGCATCACACCTAACCCTGCGGATAGAAGATAAGCAGGCTATCCTGGAAGCGGAGGACATCGTCCGCCGCCTGGAAAAATTGTGCTCCATCATGGCCAGGGAACTGGAAATAGTGGAACTTGAACGAAAAATCAACGTGCGGGTTCGCAAGCAGATGGAAAAAACCCAGAAAGAGTATTACCTGCGGGAACAGATTAAAGCTATCCAGCGGGAGCTGGGTGAAAAAGATGACCGCATTGCGGAAAGCGAGGAATACAGGGAAAAAATCGAAAAGGCCAAGCTTCCCAGGGATGTCGAGGAAAAGGCGCTCAAGGAAGTGGAACGCCTGGAAAAAATGCCCCCCATGGCCGCAGAAGCCACGGTGGTACGCAACTACCTGGACTGGCTTTTGGCCTTGCCCTGGTCCAAGAGTACCCGCGACAGGCTGGACATCAACAAGGCACAGGCAATACTGGATGAAGATCACTACGGCCTGAACATGGTCAAGGAGCGCATCCTGGAGTACCTGGCCATCCGGAAACTGGCCAAAAAAATGAAAGGCCCCATACTGTGCTTTGTGGGTCCCCCGGGTGTGGGTAAAACCTCTCTGGGGCGCTCCATCGCCAGGGCGCTGGAGCGCAAGTTCGTACGCATATCACTTGGTGGCGTGCGTGACGAGGCCGAAATTCGCGGTCACCGGCGCACCTACGTGGGCGCGTTGCCGGGCCGGATTATCCAGGGCATGAAGACCGCAGGGTCAAAGAACCCTGTATTCCTGCTGGACGAAGTGGATAAAATGAGCATGGACTTCCGGGGCGACCCGTCCTCGGCTTTGCTGGAAGTACTGGACCCCGAGCAGAACAGTACCTTCAGTGATCACTATATCGAGGTACCATACGACCTGAGCAACGTAATGTTCATCACTACCGCCAACGTGCAGCACAACATACCAGGACCGCTCCAGGACAGAATGGAGATCATTTACATTCCGGGTTACACCGAGGAAGAAAAAGTCCAGATCGCCATGCGCCACCTGATGCCCAAACAAATCAAGGAGCACGGCCTGGACAATAAGATGATCAACATCTCTGAAAATGCCGTGCGCCGGGTTATCAGGGAATATACCCGGGAAAGCGGCGTGCGCAACCTGGAACGCAATATCGCATCTCTTTGCCGGAAAGCGGCCAAGCAAATCGTGGCCGGGAAATCCAAGCGGGTTCGCATCAATGTTCAGCAACTGGAGCAATTCCTGGGCAAACCCAAGTACCGTTACGGTACAGCCGAACAGGAAGACCAGGTGGGCGTGGCCACCGGCCTGGCATGGACGGAGGTAGGTGGCGACTCGCTCCAGGTAGAGGTAACAATTTACAAGGGCTCGGGTAAACTAACCCTTACCGGCAAACTGGGCGATGTGATGAAGGAATCGGCCCAGGCCAGCTACAGTTACGTGCGCAGCCGGGCTGCAGAACTAGGCATAAAAGAGGAAATTTTTGAAAAATACGACTTGCATATACACGTGCCCGAAGGAGCCATTCCCAAGGACGGCCCGTCGGCAGGCATTACCATGGCCACAGCACTGGCATCTGCCCTAACCAACCGCAAGGTCCGGCATGACGTGGCCATGACCGGCGAAATCACCCTGCGCGGCCGGGTGTTACCAATCGGCGGAGTCAAGGAAAAAGTACTGGCGGCGCACCGGGCCGGCATAAAAACAGTGGTTCTACCCGTGGACAATCGCAAAGATATCGACGATATCCCGGCCAACGTGAAAAAACAATTACAGATTGTGCTGGTGGACCACATGGACGAAGTTTTGAACATCGCCCTTAGGGAGATCAAAATTACTCCCCGTGACGCGCAAATAGAACCGCCCCCGGAAGTATCACCCGGGGTACCATACGGGCCTGTTGTGGAAAACGAGGGAGGAACCAGGTTACCCAATGAAAATAATTACAGCTGATTTCGTAACCAGTGCTACCGGATTAAAAGACTGCCCGGCCGGCGACCTCCCCGAGGTCGCCTTGGCCGGGCGTTCCAATGTGGGCAAGTCAAGCCTGCTAAACTCCTTGACCGGCCGGAAAAAACTGGCCAGAACCAGCAACACCCCGGGACGAACAAGGATGATCAATTTTTTCGTTATCAACAACGCTTTTCACCTGGTGGACCTGCCCGGCTACGGGTTCGCCAGGGTGCCCGCCCGGGTGCGACAGCAGTGGGGACCCATGATCGAAGAATATCTTTTAAACCGCAAGCAGTTACGCGGCGTCATCCTCCTCATTGACGCGCGCCACGGCCCCACTGCCGGTGACATGCAAATGCTGCACTGGCTGAAGCACTACAACATACCCACGGCCGTTGTCGCCACCAAAGCGGACAAGCTGGGACGCGGCAAAGCCCTTGCAAATTTAAAGGCTATAAAATCAAAACTTGGTGAAATGGGTTACGAGCAAACACCCGTATTATTTTCTGCCGTTACCGGGCAGGGAAAGGAAGAAATTTGGAGAATAATTAAAGACTGGATTGCACGGAAAAATTATTAACTTCAAGATTGCCACTATTTTGCAATCCAGCGCCGGCTCGTTTACATAATTTTTTGTAAATTATAGTGTTTCAGACAGCTTAATGTCGCCTAAATGCCGGCATAGTGATTGTACCCGGGGAGGAGTAAAATGCACCACTTGAAACTGGTCAGTTCGATTTTTGATCACCTGAATGAAATAATATATGTAAGTGACCCGGATAACAACCTGTTATATATTAACAAGGCCGGGGAGCAATTAACCGGCCGGCCGGCCGGAGAAGTTTTGTACAAAAAGTGCTACCGGATGTTTCATTTTTCTTCCGGTAAATGCACATCAGAATGCCCGGTTTACAAAAAAAATCTTGATATGCGGTCAAACTACCAGTTTGAAAAAATAGTGACAACCAATTCCGGCCAGAAACGCTACATGCAAGTGTCAACGTACCCGCTTTATGAAAACGACAAAATTGCCGGCACCATCGTAATCATGCAGGACAATACCCGCTTACACGAGTACGAGTCCCTGAATATAAAAACCAGGCGCCAGCTGGAGGAAGAGCTGCGCCTGCGTAAAAAGCTGGAAGAATCGCTGCGCCGTTCCGAAGCCATGTACAAGGCCATGTTTGAGCATACCGGCACAGCCATGCTGGTTATAAACGAGGATAGAACCATAGCCATGGCCAACCGCAAGGTGGAAGTAATTACCGGTTACCGCATAGAAGATATTTTGGGTAGAAGGTGGGACGAGTTTGTTCACCCCGGCGATGTGAAATGGATGATGAAATACCACTTAGACAGAAGGCAGGAAGGCACCAAAGTACCCAATCATTACGAATTTCGCCTGATAGACGCAAATGGAAAGATAAAGGACATTTATTATTCCATCGCCATGATTCCGGGCACCGGCCAGAGTATCGGTTCCATGATCGATATCACCAAGCGCAAGCAAATGGAAAGGGAGCTGCGGGAATCCAGGGAAAAATACAAGCAGCTACTGGAAAACATTGAAGATGTGTTTTACGAGGTGGATCTTTTCGGTAACTTCATTTTTCTCAACGACGCGGTCAACCGCGTGTTCGGGATCCCCCGGAAACAGCTTATAGGCTGCAACTTTCGGGAATTAACGGACAGTAAAAACGCCAAAAAAATTTACCAGGCTTATAACAAGATACTGACCACCGGCGTGCCCGAACGCAGGATCCCCTGGGTTGTTTACAACCCCAAAGGCGAAAAAATATACGTGGAGGTATCCGCCTCCCCCATCCGTAACGCCAGCGGGAAAATTACCGGCTTCATGGGTACGGTCAGAGATGTCACCGAGCGCATCCGGTTTGAACAGCGCCTGCGTTTTTTAAGCATGCACGATGTCCTTACCGGGCTGTATAACCGGGCCTATTTTGAAGAGGAAATGCAGCGACTGCAAAAGAGTCGTCACTTTCCGGTCTCCGTCATTTCCGGTGATTTGGACGGGTTAAAAGCCGTCAACGATACAATGGGACACAAAAAGGGAGACGAATTGTTGCAAGCCACGGCCAATACTCTGAAAAAATCAATTCGCGCCGGGGACGTGGCCGCACGGGTCGGCGGCGACGAGTTCGTAATTATACTACCCGAAACAGGCAGCGACACTGTTGAAAAAATAGTAAAGCGGATCAGGGCGAGTATTGATGAGTACAATAAATTAAATCCGGATCTGCCTATAAGTATCTCCCTGGGCTGGGCCACTGCCGAATCCCCCAGCGAAATAAGCGGCCTGTACAAGCAAGCCGATGATAACATGTACCGGGAAAAAATCTATAAGAAAAAGCACAAGAAAAAAACCGTCAGTTGAAAAAGTGCGAAACTATAAAGCCACTCCGTGCTTGGAGTGGCTTTTGAATTCTCACCTCTTATGCGGATTCCTCTTTTTTCTTTTTGCGCTCCATGGAAATAAGCATGGGCTTTTCCTTTTTTAATATGGTGTCCCTGGTAATAACGCACTTGGCGATGTCATCCCTCGACGGGATATCGTACATGATTTCCAGCATTATATCCTCTATAATGGAACGCAGGCCACGAGCACCTGTTTTACGGCGTAGCGCTTCCTGGGCAATGGTCTTTAACGCGTCTGGCTGGAATTCCAGGTTTACACCGTCCAGCTCGAACAGTTTTTCGTACTGCTTAACCAGGGCGTTACGCGGTTCGGTGAGAATTCTCACCAGTGCTTCCTCGTCCAGGGCATCCAGGGTCACTATAATGGGCAGCCGGCCCACAAACTCCGGAATCAGACCGTATTTCAAAAGGTCCTCCGGCAGGATGTGGGCAAGAATTTCGCCTATCTTGCGTTCCTGCTGCGGCCGGATTTCGGCCCCGAACCCCATCACCTTCTGGCCGATACGGTTCTGAATAATCTTGTCGATGCCGTCAAAGGCACCACCACAGATAAACAGTATATTTGTGGTATCCAGCTGGATAAACTCCTGGTGAGGGTGCTTGCGACCCCCCTGCGGCGGCACGCTGGCCACAGTCCCTTCCAGGATTTTAAGCAGCGCCTGCTGGACACCCTCGCCGGAAACATCCCTGGTAATGGAGGGGTTCTCCGACTTACGGGCAATTTTATCAATTTCGTCAATATAAATTATGCCCTTCTCCGCTTTTTCAACATCGTAATCGGCCGCCTGGATCAATTTCAACAGGATGTTTTCAACGTCCTCGCCAACATAACCGGCCTCGGTGAGAGATGTTGCGTCAGCGATGGCGAAGGGCACGTTCAACAACTTAGCCAGCGTCTGAGCCAGCAATGTTTTACCGCTGCCCGTGGGGCCAAGCATGACAATGTTACTCTTTTGCAACTCAACGTCATCTATTTTGCCACCAAGGTTGATGCGCTTGTAGTGGTTGTATACCGCCACAGCCAGCGCTTTTTTGGCACTTTCCTGCCCAATTACGTACTGGTCCAGGATATCCTTGATTTCCTTTGGCTTTGGAACATCACCAAGGTCCAGACCGATATCTTCGTTAAGCTCCTCCTCAATGATTTCGTTGCACAGCTCAATGCACTCGTCGCAAATGTAAACACCCGGTCCGGCCACAAGTTTCTTAACCTGGTCCTGAAGCTTACCGCAAAAGGAGCATTTCAGCTGACCTTTTTCATTAAACATAATTCCACCCCATTTTAGCTATTGCTTGGACCTCACGAATATTTTGTCGATAATACCATACTCCTTGGCCTCCTCAGCAGACATGAAGAAGTCGCGTTCGGTGTCCCGGGCTATTCTATCCACGGGTTGCCCCGTGTGCTTGGCCAGCAGTTTGTTTATCGTCTCTCTCATGCGCAGTATTTCCCTGGCATGGATATCAATGTCGGTTGCCTGGCCTTGTACGCCACCGGCCGGCTGGTGTACCATAATCCGGGCGAATGGCAATGCGAAGCGCTTGCCGGGCGCACCTGCCGCCAGGAGAAACGCTCCCATGCTGGCCGCCTGGCCCAGGCAAATTGTGGAAACATCGGGCCTGACGTACTGCATGGTGTCGTATATGGCCATTCCGGCCGTAACAACCCCGCCGGGAGAATTAATGTAAACATTGATATCTTTTTCGGGATCCTCGGCTTCCAAGAACAAAAGCTGTGCTATGACCAGGTTGGCCATGTGGTCGTCTATGGCACCGCCAATAAATACTATCCTGTCCTTTAAAAGTCTCGAATATATATCGTAAGACCTTTCCCCCCGGTTGGTTTGCTCCACCACAATGGGAACAAGGTATGACACTGGCATCTCCTCCCTATCAAGATTATACTTCATGCAATTAATCCATACCACCTTTTATGGGTAAAATTTTCAACCTTACCAGAACAGATTATTCCTTTTTCTCCTGTTTCGTGTCTTCTTCCTGTTCCGCAGCTTCAACCAGCTCTGCCTTCTCAGCGATAAACTCTATGACTTTCTGCTGTATTAAACTTTCCTTTATATAATCAAGCTGGTTCTGGCCTTCAAGTATTTTACGCAAAACAGCGGGATCCTGCCGGTAATGTTCGGCCATCCTGGTAATTTCTTTTTCCACGTCTTCGCCGGTTACAGTAATATTTTCCCGTTTGGCAATGGCTTCAAGCACCAAAGTCGTTTTTACGCCCCTGGCGGCATCGTCCCGCAGGCTGTTTTTCAGCTCGTCAAGAGTCGAGCCGGTATACTTGAGATATTTCTCCATGTCCAAGCCCTGGGACTGCAGGCGGTTTTCCATGTTATCCAGCATTTCCAACAGCCGCGTATCTATCATTTCTTCAGGAATATCCACCTCGGCGTTCTCCACCGCTTTTTTGATGGCCTCGTTGTTTATCAGGTATTTGATTTCCTTATCGGCGTTTTCCTTTAACTTGTTAAAAATATCCGCCTTTAATTCATCCAGGGTATCGAACTCGCTGACGTCTTTTGCAAATTCATCATCCAGGGCCAAAAATTCCTTGCGTTTTACGCTGTTCACCGTAACGGTGAACACCGCTTCCTGCCCTTTAAGATCATCATTTGGGTAATCTTCCGGAAAAGTAACCTTAATCTCCCTGGTTTCACCTATAGCGGCGCCAACCAGCTGGTCCTCGAATCCCGGCACAAATGTCCCGGAACCAATTTCAAGGGAATAATTTTCGCCCTTGCCTCCCTCGAATTCGACGCCGTCCTTGCGGCCCACATAATCAATTACCGCAATGTCGCCTTTTTCCACAATCCCTTCTTCAAGGTTAACCAGCCGGGCATGCCTTTCCTGCAGCCTCTTAAGCTCGTTTTCCACGTCTTGCTCGGTTACTTCAATAACAGGCTTGGTTACCTTCAACCCCGTATACTGGCCAAGGGTGACTTCGGGTTTAACCCGCACCGTGGCTTTGAATTTCACCGGTTTACCTTCTTCCAGCTGAACCACTTCTACCTTGGGCTGCGCAACCGGCTCAACTCCGGTTTCCTTGACGGCTTCTATATAAGCTTCGGGGATTACCATTTCCACAGCTTCGTTGTAAAGGGCGGCCTTGCCCACAAAGTTTTCAAATACCACCCTGGGTACTTTTCCCTTGCGGAACCCGGGCACATTCACGGTTTTCACCAGCTTGCGGTAAGCCTGTTCCATCGCCTTGTCAAGTTGGCCGGCCTCCACCTCAACTTCAAGTAATACTTCGTTGTTTTCCAGTCTTTCCGCGGTAGCTTTCATCTTGCTCCCCCTTGTGAAAATGTCTTATAAAAATTTCATTGCGAATATTTTTCCCGGCTCAAATTTGTAAATACTAGCAGTAATGCCATATTATACTAACAATAATACCGGTATATTTTAAGAATAACAGAGTATGAATTCTTCCAGGCGGGTAAATTTTCCTGCCTTAAAAAATTTCATTATCGTCCTATTATAATTGACGTTTTATTTTAGCATAATTTGTTCTCCACCGCAATAAAAATAATAACAGCCGGGTTTAGCGTCAACTTTATGCGTGCAAAAAATCAAAATGTCTTTTGGTAATTGACGATGTTTTTAAAATGTGCAATAATTACTACTGGTTATACATACACTGGAGCCCGGAAATTACCGGATACAGGAGGTATGAAGGGAGGGGCGTGTTAATTCGGTAAGCCGGGCTGAAAACAAATATAAACCCTCCGGGGGGTGGAAGATTGGTTGATTGGACAAGCGCCGGGGTCGTTGCCTTGACGGGAATTATTTCAGTATTCCTGGTGCTGGGTATTCTAAACGTAGCGGTAGCTATAACCGGCACAGTATTTCAAAAAATAGCCGCCCGGGAAAAAGCAAGAAGCATAAGTTAGGCACTATTGATTATTTTCAAAATTTTTAGCCCGGTTATCTTTGTTCAAATTCCAAAAACCAAGGAGGTAATATATAATGACCAACGTTGTATCACCTATGGTGGGCAAGCTGGTATCAATTGACGTTAAGGTTGGCGACCAGGTTAAGGCCAATGACGCCGTGGCTACCATCGAAGCCATGAAAATGATGGTGAAAATATACGCACCCGCCGACGGCACCGTCAAAGAAATAAAGGCAAACCCCGGCGATGTGGTGAACACCGAAACGGTTATCATGACCCTTGAATAAAATCCTGGGGGGACAATCTTGCTTGAAGAACTTACAGAAACCCTATTAAGCATAGGTATCTTCAGCCTGACCCCGGGCAATGTCATCATGTGGGCCATAGCCTTTGTCCTGTTTTACCTGGCCATTAAAAAAGGCGTGGAACCACTTCTTCTTTTACCTATCGGGTTTGGCATTTTTATCGCCAATTTTCCAATGACGGGCTTACTGGAAGAAGGCGGGCTATTTTATATCTTTTATCATTACGGCATAAAGACCGAGCTTATCCCGCCGCTTATTTTTCTAGGGTTGGGGGCGATGACTGATTTCGGACCCCTGATTGCCAATCCCAAAACGTTGCTTTTGGGTGCAGCGGCGCAATTAGGCGTGTACGGTGCCTTTTTCTGCGCTCTTTTAATGGGTTACAGCGTGGCTCAAGCCGCCACCATTGGCATCATCGGTGGCGCTGACGGCCCAACTTCCATATTTCTGTCGGCCAACCTGGCCCCGGAATTGATGGGCGCGGTTTCCGTGGCAGCTTATTCTTACATGGCCCTGGTGCCGATTATTATTCCCCCGGTGGCCAAGCTTTTAACCACCCCGCAGGAACGAGCCATGGTAATGACCCAGATGCGCGTGGTAAGCAAGACGGAAAAAATTATTTTCCCCATTATCGCATCGATAATCATCATACTGCTGGTGCCCAAATCCGCACCGCTCATTGCCATGTTCATGCTTGGCAACCTGTTCATGGAGAGCGGAGTGGTAGAAAGACTCACCGACGTCAGCCGCAACGCGTTGATGAACATTGTAACAATCTTGCTGGGCCTGGGCGTTGGCTCCACCATGACAGCCGAAAACTTTTTGACCATAAGAACTATAGGTGTTTTTATTCTTGGCATTGTGGCTTTCGTATTTGCCACCGCAGGCGGCGTGCTTATCGCCAAGCTGATGAACCTGTTTACCAAGAACAAGGTAAACCCCCTAATTGGAGCTGCCGGCGTATCAGCGGTTCCCATGGCCGCCCGGGTGGTTCATAACATGGGCACCGAAGCCAACCCGCAGAATTACCTGCTGATGCATGCCATGGGACCCAACGTGGCAGGAGTTATCGGAACCGCGGTTGCGGCAGGCGCTTTCATAGCAGCCATTAAATAATTAACTAAGCTTCAAGGGAAGAGCTTGTACCAGCTCTTCCCTTGTTTGTTTGCAACATTTAAGGCAAATTGGGCACAAGGTAAACCATGCACACGTTTTCGCTTTCGCTGGCCGGGTCTCTTAGAAAATATACAAGTGAGTCAACGACCATTTCATTTGTTTCGCAATCTTTCCCAATAACTTCCCGGATCAGTTTTTCATCAACAAAGATAATATCGCCCTCTTTTAACTGGTAAGGGTAATTTACCTCTCGAATGAAAGGAAGTTCCACCTCGGCGTCCCTTTTGCCGAAATAAAAAACATAATGCGGCACAACCTGTTCCCCCCCGTAATTACCACTGGAAAACATATTAACAGCCATCCCATATTATGTGTGCAATTCAAATGAAATACAGTCATTTACATGCTTGCAGTGTTAGTGTCAACAATAGATACATTTATTATAACAGCTGTAACAATCATGTTGCTAAAAAACATTAACCAACCCGGTTTTTTGACACTTTTCACACTGGCACCAGGATTGCAAGGGAAATTAAACAATGTAGTTTAAAGTCATCTCGCGATAAACTTTTTCCGGGAGGAGAGAGATACCGTGCGAAAAACAGTAATCGTCAGCGCCGCCAGAACCCCATTCGGCAGGCTCGGTGGCGCGCT
>CBETWA010000031.1:0-36352 GCA_965539975.1 uncultured bacterium
TTTTGGTAACCGTGGTCAACGTGCTGTAAGAGGTTCCTGGGCCGGACCGCACGTTCACTGCGCTGCCAGTAACGGTAGCTTGCTTAATCTTTTGCACGTTGTTTTGCGGTTGTGGCGCTTGTTGCTGCGGAGGGCTGGTAGCTGGCGGTGCGGTGTTGTTGACGGTTACCTCGCTGACGGATACCAGCCACCCGGCGATCCATCCCTGTCTACCGTCATTCAGTTTTATTTTGACCCAGTCGCCACTGGTGCCGGTGACAGTGAACTTGCTGTTTTTGGTAACCGTGGTCAACGTGCTGTAAGAGGTTCCTGGGCCGGACCGCACGTTTACTGCGCTGCCAGTAACGGTAGCTTGCTTAATCTTTTGCACGTTGTTTTGATTATTTTGTGTGTTTTTGTTTACCTGTTGTACCAGCCAGCCGGCAATCCAACCTTCCTGGCCGTTAACCTTAATTTTGTACCAGTCTCCCCGGGTGTCCAGGACCTGGAATACATCTCCGCTTCTGACGCTCGCAATTATGCTGTTAGCGGTGCCGGGTGCGCTCCGGACGTTAACTACATCGCCTTTTACTACGATGTTGCTGGAAAACGCGGAACCGGGAAAGACCAGGCTTGCGGTAAAAATCAGCGATATTACGAGCCCTGACTTCAATTTTCGCTTGGGGTTCCAAAGTGTCATGGTCTGTCCTCCCTTGTTCCCCTTTATTAATCACTACTCGGAGAATGCTTTTGGGCATGGGCATAACTGTTCCGTCTCGCTTTTTTATAATAGACTTGCTCACAGTATTGTGACGACTTTTGACAACAAAAAGTTCCCTTTAGTTCCATTTTTGTGGGATAGATTACTGGTTTTAGCCGCATAATAACAATGATCAACATTGCTGGAGGGATGTGCATTGGAAAAGTTTAAGGTAGGTATTATAGGAGCCGGAATGGCGTTTGAACGATTACATTACCCGGCATACCAGGAGCTTGCGGATAAGTTTGAGATAGCCGCTGTTTGCGACCCCGAACGTGAGAAAGCCGAAAAATGGGCTTCACAACTGGGCCTGGGTGGTAACGATGTTTATACGGATTACCGGCCCATGTTATGGCGGGAGGATATAAATGTATTTGATATCATGGTACCTATAGAGCATAATTTCATGGTTAGCGAAAATGTTGCCAAGGCCATTGCGTACCGGCCGGGCAAGGCGATAATATGTGAAAAACCAATGGCGGCTTCATATGAAAGTGCAAGAGCTTTTGCAGAAATCCCACGGCGTTACGGTATACCTGTAATGATTGCGGAAAATTACCGCTATAACGAAGAAATCAACATGATTCGAGCCATGGTCCATGAAAAAAAAGTTGGAGATGCGGTTTACTTCATACAAAACCGGGTGGTATTTTTCCCCGGAGACATGTATCAAGATAAGTTTCCGCGCGCGGAATGGCGGCAACATCCAGAATTTTATGGTGGTGCCATCATGGATATCGCGGTCCACGATATTGCGGCCCTTAGGCATATTTTCGGGCCGGTAGATAAGCTGCAGGCTTTTGGTGTGCCACAAAAAGAGGATTTTTCCCCTTATGCCGTTGTAAATGTAAACATGCGTTTCCAGAACGGTGTTACGGGTCAATTTTCCTTTTATTGTGCCGGCCGGGAAATGCAGCGCCCCCTCGTGGGGTTACGCATCTTTTGCACCGGGGGGATGATATTCCTTGAAGAAAGAGACTGCGGCACGATAAACGTGGCTTATAACGATGGAAAAAGCGAGCAGATCCCTTACCGGCCCCAGAGAGGGTTCTACAACGAGCTATTAAACCTGTATAATGCACTGACCGGGAAAGAAACAATTTCGGTAACGCCCGAGATGGAATATGGCGACGTTAAAACGGTGTTGGATATATTGCGTTCACTGCGCGAGGAAAGAATTATACCCGTGGATACAGCGAGGCAGGGCATACCCGCATATATTCCCGCACACCAGCAAGTCCAATTCGAGTTTCACCAGCCCGAGTGGCACTAGAAAACGCGTGCTCGTGTTTCCCGGCACGCGCTTTATACTTTATAATTGAAGGCCGGTATTTGCATAAGTTGGGTACACGCCTCGAAAAGGTGCGTCATATAACAAAAGCCCGGCCGGTTTTGCAAACAAACCGGGCTTTTATCGTGCGATATTTATAGCGCTGTGATTACATCGTCATCCCGAACAAGTGGTGTGGCCACGCCAACGTGACCGGCAATTGTTTTGATAATGCGGCCTTCAACCAGAATTTGCACCTGTTCCACGGTGCTGAACTGGGTAAGTGTGTTCACTATGGAATAAACAGTCAAGTATTCGGTTTCCGAACCGCCGCTGTGCCTTTCCACCAGTTCCCTGCTGAAGTCCACGGTACATAAACCATCTCGAATATCGATGTCGAGCAATTTGGTTCCCACGGGCAGCGTTGGTTCGAGTTCTGTGTTTTCGGGACCCGCGCAAAGCTGCTGTATTGTTTCGCGGGCTATACCGACCACCTTGGGTATTTCGCGCTGTTCGGCCACCAGTTTCCCGTCTCCGTTGGAAAAGTACAGGGCGACTGTTGTCTTCTCTATGAAATCCGCCACTGTGGGTAGGGTTTCGCCCGGTGCTACAGCGGGCTCGGTTCTTTCAAGCACTATGGTTTTATTCTCTTTTTCGATGCCGGAGCCGGGTTCGGCGCCGCAACCCGAAGTGTAAAGTATTAAGCTGATAAGTCCCATGTAAAGAAAGAATTTAATTACCGATTTCAATGTAGATCTCTCCTTCCCGGGGTTGTCCCTTAAGCCATATTTATGCCCGTCCTGGGCATAATATGACAGTAAAAACCGGCATCCAACATTCCGGGTGGGAGAAAATATTCAAGCCAGGTTTAATCCTTTTTGCGGGGGTAGAAGATGAATGCGAGCGGGTAAAACCGTAATTATGATACTTTCTTTAACTATGGTTGTATTATTTTGTTTCCGGGACATGGCTGAAGCTTTAACCGGCTGCCCTATCTGCCAGGTGGTGGAGGAAGACCGCAGCGTCCTTACACCGGCAGACCCGGCGATACGGGGCCGGGGTGTTGAACAATTGCAAATCATGTTAAAAGACATGAAGCTTTACAACGGGCCCGTCAACGGTGTATATGACTCCAACACCATTGAAACAGTGCGGAATTTCCAGGAAACAAAGGGTATTGAACCAAACGGGGTTGTTGATGAAACGACATGGGAAGCCTTGGACGAGGCGTATTGCGTTGTTGCAGAAGGTAAAGAGGCTCCGGCTCCCCCTGGTGAGGTAAGTATCTTGGTGGACACCAAACACCGTAAGTTGACAGTATTGTCCAACGGGGAACCTTACAAGCAGTACCCCGTGGCGGTGGGTAAATACAGTACTCCCACCCCTGTGGGTAATTTCAAGGTATTGCGCAAGGCAAGAAACTGGGGAACCGGTTTTGGTACCCGCTGGATCGGGCTTACCGTTCCCTGGGGTATTTACGGCATCCACGGCACCAACAAACCTCATTCCATTGGCAGTTATGCCAGCCAGGGTTGCATAAGGATGAACAACCGAAACGTGGAGGAAATTTACCCGTGGGTAAAACCAGGTACCAGGGTGGTTATAGTAGGTAACCCGTTCAGCTACCAGACCGAACAATTCCGCCTGATGCGCAGGGGAGCGCGCGGTGGCGACGTTATGGAAGTGCAGTACCGGATGCAAAGGCTGGGATATTATGACGGTCCAATTGACGGCATATGGGGCGGGGGAATGGAACGGGCAGTCATCAAGTTCAGGGAAGACAGCGGACTGCCCGCGGATAACTCTGTAGATGAAAGGGTTTACAGGTTGCTGGGACTTTAAAAATTAACTGCGCACAGTTTATAGCTTGCTTTCTTATTCCCTTACTGCCTGTGCCGAGGGGCGCCGCCTGCGCCTGGCTGTAGAGCGGGCGCGCCTGTGTTTTTCCTTCAACCGGGGTACCACCGTAGATACGTATATGACACATAATACCAGGCCCGCGCCGGTGTAAATGAATACCCTGGGGAAAGTGGTGAAAATGGCAAGGGCCAGCAATGAAAAAACAACCGCGCACGCGCCGGGGATGATGTAACCGCCGGGAATGCGGTAAGGCCGGTCCGCGTCTGGCATTTTCCTGCGCAAGGCGATGACTGAAAGGCCGGCCAAAACGTAAATGATGCATTCCATTGCGGCTGCCATGTTAACCAGTGTCAGGTAACGGTGGGTAAGCAGTGTTATTACTGATATGATTACACCGATCATGAAAATGGTTACTACCGCAACCCACGGGGTAAAAAAGCGCATGCTCACTTTACTGAATATCGACGGTAGCACGTGCTCGCGCGCCGAAGCGTACATGAAACGCGATACGCCGATTAACCCGGCGTTAAAGGTGGTGATGGAGGCTGCCAGGGTGATTAAAACCATCAGGTATACGCCGGCATCGCCAAACAGGGTGCGGGTATAAATAAGCTGTGGCACCGGCGAACCAACCAGTATCTCACGGGGTACCGTGGTTGTCATGGCAACGGTGAAAAAGGAGTAAATAACGCTGAGGATACCAATGGCCAGAAGCATACCCCTGGAGATCAAGCGACTTTTGGTCACTTCTTCAGCCAAGGGCGTTACCCATTCAAACCCAACGAATAAAAAGACGCCCACTGCCACCGCGTTTATAAAGGCGGTTGTGCCGCCGGTTGCCAGCGGTGCGTTTAGTTGAAAGTCTGCGAAGTATAAACCTATTGCGGCAAGTGCCGCCAGGGATATGATTAAACCGTATGTAATGATATCCTGAAACCAGCCTGCAATCGATATGCCCAGCACGTTCATGGTGGCCACAATGGTGAACATGGTAATGATCCAGACCAGGGGCGAAACCAGCGGTAATGCTTCGTGAAGCACCTGGGCCAGCACGTAACTCTCCGCGCCGATAACTCCGATGATTACAACCATGTACAACATGGAAACGGTGATCGCCACCTGGTCGTTGAAAGCCCTGCCGAAGTACAGGCGGATACCCGCCGCGGAAGGGATCATCCCGTTTAATTCACCGAAGCACAGGGCCGCCATCATACAGAGCAAGCCGCCTGTCAGTATGGCCAACCAGGCGGCGTCGCCGGCCAGAAAACCGGCCACCTGTACGGCCGCTACAAAAGTTGAACTGGATAGCGTCAGGCCGGCACTGGTGGCCACCACTGTGCGGAGGGTGAGAACTTTTTTCAGCGCTGCCAGTTTATTCACCCCAAATCATCAGGGAAATGAAGTCCAGGCGTACAATGTCGTCTTCGGAACCATGAATGACCAGGTCTCCATTCATGTACGGTTCGGTGGGCGTAATGTCACCGTAAAACAGGTCGGCTAGGGTTTCACTGTCGGATACAACCACCAGGTCCGGGTCTTTGGGGGACTTGCCGTTAATGTACAGTTCCCCGTCCCGGAGTTCCAGCACGTGTTCGGAATGAATATCATTCGCCTTGATTAGTATGACCCGGTTCCAGTCACGGTTCATTAGTTTTAGTTTTTGGTTTTTGTTATAACCTTCTTGAAAGGCTATTAAACTCTCTTTAATTTCTTCGTGCGTGGCCATGTCATTTTTCCTCCGCCAGGATATTTTCGAAATTACATGAATTCTATGATGCGCGGTTTAAAATCCAGCTGCTTCAAAATATCCAAGTACTCTTCCGGGGTTATTTCGTCCCACCTTTTGCCCAGAAGAGCTACTATTACGCCTTCTATTACGTTGGTACCGAAGGAACGGCCATCAAATTCAGGTGTGGTGGTAACCAGCCGGCGGGCTCCCTTTTCTTTTAGAAGCTTCACATCGTCCCCAGTGGTGGTATTTGTTATGATGGTCTGGTTGTTAAGCTTGTCCGGCATGTACCGCTTGATAAAGTGAAAATCCCCGGCTATGATTTCAGCTTCGTGGTAATACGAAGCGAATTTTTGCGCCTTTTCATCATCCCTGGATTCCTGTTTCTTTCCAGTGGGATATAGCATCTGGAAAGGAAGTTTGGTCATTTCCGGCAACAGTTTTTTGGCCAGATCTTCAAGCTCGGTAAGGGTTTTAACCGGGTATGGAATGCCGGCGGCAAATATCAGGTCGCCGAAGGTGACATCGCAACCCGCGTCTACAAATGCCTCGGCCATACCGAATCGGTCCACTGCGCTTACCATCAGTACCCGTGTCATTGGCCTGATATAACCGGTTTCTTTAAGCAAGTAGAGCACTGTTTCTCGCTCCAGGGTGTTTTTTAAACCGCTGCCGTCCACTACCGGTGTTTTTTTTACCGCCTCCAGCAAGCGCAGCCCGTCTTTGAACGCGTACCTTTTGCCTACCGCGTATATGTATACATCGATGCCGCCCAGGCCAATGGCATCAACCTGGCCGTCAAGACCCCGCAGCATGGCCAGGGCTTTTTCAAAATCGCCGTCGACACCTACACGGCTAATTTCAAATTCTTCACCGAGAAGGTTTACATTCACCCGGTGATCCCGCCTGGAAGATCCCAGGCTTACGCTGACCACTCGCTTCACTCACGTAGCCTCCAATCAATTTACTTTACCATTGTAACCAAAATAAACTAAAAATACAAGCAACGGTGTTACATATGGTGTTCGAGCAGGTAATGCAATACAAAAACCAACATAATCTTTTCTCCGGGCCCGGGGCTTTATCCTTCCATTCGACTTTCCATGACGGTAATTTATTCTGTAATGTATAATTTTGCACAATACCCGGCATTGTAAAACCTGTTATAAAAAAACTGCCGGCAGGCAGTTCAAAAGTGTGGTTTTTAAGTTTTGTTTTAAAATATTTTTTTCTGGTTCAAATATTCTTCCACATGCATTAAAGTTTCCCCAAAACGCTGGAAATGTACTACTTCCCGCTCTCTAAGCCAGCGCAGCACATCCTTTACCTGGGGATCGTCGGTAAGGTGAATCAGGTTTTCGTATACTGCCCTTGCTTTTTGTTCCGCAGCCATGTTTTCGTACAAGTCGGCAACGGGATCACCGGTGGCTGAAACGTAAGCTGCTATCCAGGGTACGCCGGCGGCATTTTCCCAGTACAGGGCTCGCCCGTGATCCGCGTAGTGGCTGCCAAGATCGGCGGCTTTAATGGCTTCGATGGGTGCGCCATCTAATAATTTGTATACCAGGGTGGCAACTATCTCCATGTGCGCCAGCTCTTCGGTACCGATGTCTGTCAAAACACCCTTGGCCCGGTTGGTGGGCATAGTATAGCGCATGTTCAGGTATCGCAGGGATGCTGAAAGTTCACCTTCCGGCCCGCCGTATTGTGTTATAACGTATTTTGCCATGCGGGGGTCGGGAGCCGAGACCCGCACGGGTATTTGTAATTTTTTTTGGTAAACCCACATTTTAAATTATTCCTTTCTGCAAAAATATTTTGTATTAATAATTTATTTCCCATGGCCATGGGCTATCTATCCAGCTCCAGTGATTCTGCATGACGGGTGAAAAACCAAAGCTCAACAGGGGACCGTAAACTTGCTCGTAATTTCTTACATGTTTAAGCAATTCTTTATGCGTATTGTTGAACTTGGCCAACGCCTGCCGGTCATCAGGGTGTGTGTCTAGAAACAATTGAAGCTCCGTGGCCACAAACTCCAGTTCCTGTATTTTGCGTAGCATTTTAACTTGTTGCACTGCGTCCAAAAAAAGTCACCTCCGTATTAGGTCTTAATAAGGATACGGGCGATATAGCTCGGGGAATAGGGTTCCAGTTTCCAGTGCCCTGGACGGCGGAAAACCCTCGCCAAATCTTTGGATGGGTACATAAGCTCTGGCCAGTTCCACGCCCGGATACGGTATGCCCGGGTAATGCTTGTCGGGTTTACCGCCAAAACCCGGTGGCATATACGCTTGGGTTTTATCTTGTTCTTTTTTCTGGTTGTCTTTTGAGGTCAAGGCAATCACTCCAGTATTAAACTTATTTGCCATAATATGTTTAATGTCAATTTTGTGTGATATGAGGGCGTGTAAAAAAAACCCCGCTCGCGGGGTTTTTGAAGCTTACCATTTTTGCCAAACGGCGCGGTAATATTGTTAACAGGCCTTGTATTCAATTTCTATTACAATTTAATGATATACCTTTATTTTATCTCAATTCGGTTGGTTGCTTTAAAGTGGTTTTCTTACTTTACGGGTTTGTTATACGGCAACGTAATTTTAAAACAGGCACCGGCACCCTGCTGGTTCTCGGCTTCTATATGCCCGTTGTGACTGTGTATGATGCACTGGGTAATAGTAAGTCCAAGTCCTTTTTTGCCTTCACTGGTGGAAAAAAAAGGTGTGAAAATTGTTTCCAGGCAATCTTCCGGTATACCTGGTCCGCTATCGGCCACAGTGATAACAATTTGGTCCGATTCCTTTGCTGTTTTAATACATATTTTCCCTCCGGGGGGGAGCATTTCCAGGGCGTTATCTAGCAAATGTAACAATGCTTGTTTTAGCGATACCTCATCACCGATAGTAATAATCGTATCGGGACAAAGTTCAAGTTCCAGCTGGACGGATTTTTCTTTGAACTGATTGGCCAACAGACCTGTAGCGCTTTGCACCAGTTGGTTCACGTCCACCGTCCTTGTATTCACCGGTTTGAACCTGGCTATGTCAATCAGTTTGCCCAGTATATTATTGATATTTTCCAACTCTGACAACATGATCTGCGAGTACTCGTAAACACTTTCCGCTGTAACGGAATGCTCCTTTGATTTTTGCAACAGAATTTGAGTTAACCCCTTAATTGTGGTGAGGGGGTTTAAAATTTCATGTGCCATGCCGGCCGCCATGTTGACAAACATGGATATCTTGCTGGATTCCCGTAGTTGCTTGTGTAATTCGTGTAGTGAAGTGATATCCTTGAAGATACCGGCGGCGCCAATTACATTACCGTGTTCATCTTTTAACAATACGGTATCTGTGATAATGTAAAGATTATTGAAACGGGCCTTGTCCGACCCAATGTTTTTAAATTCCCTACCTGTTTCAAGGGTGATAAGCGTAAAGCGCTCCTCGTAAGGAATTTGGGCAAAGGCATCATTGTAATGTTTTTCTTTTATTTGCTCAAAAGACACGTTGAGGATTTTTTCGCATGTTTTGTTTGCGTATACAACCAGCCCGTCTTTATCAATTACCACTATGCCGGAATTGATTGAATCCAATATGGGTTCAATAATTCTCGTGCCGTTTTTATCCAGTAAGGTAGCGTGTTTAACGCCGGACAAGATGATAGCCCCCTAAATGTTTAGCAATTCTTTGAACTTTTTCTCCTGCTTTCGTTCCATGCCACACAGGTGACCGGTTTTTGTTGCATAACTAGTTTCAAACACACATCGCAATTGGTACGACAGAGGTTTATTTCGTTTTCCCTACCTTCAAGCGCTTTTCGTGGCCATTCCGGATCCGCTAATAATACCCGGGCCAGGCCGATCAAATCTGCTTGTCCCGTGAGGAGAATACGCTCGGCATCGGCGGGCGTGGCTATGCGGCCGGCTGCTATCACCGGAGTGGCAACTACTTTTTTGATGGCCTCGGCCTGGTCGGCCATGTAATTGGGTTGTGAGGACAAAGCCAGCTTGTCCTCGGTAAACATGGACTCGTAAAGTCCCGCTGTTACGGAAAGATAAGCGACGCCCAATTTATCGAGGTGCATCGCGTATACCTTTGCCTCTTCTAGTTGCAACCCGTCATCCATCCACTCGTCGGACATAAACCTGTAGCCCACGGGATAATTCGGTCCAACGGCATCAATCACTTTACTAACTAATTGTAACCCGAAACGCATGCGGTTTTCCAGGCTACCACCATACATATCCGACCGCTTGTTGGTGCGTGGTGAAAGGAATTGGGCGGGTAAATAACCGGTTGCGCCGTGTATTTCCACACCGTCGAAGCCTGCCCTTTTTACTCGCAATGCCGCGTCCACGTACTTTTGCTGAACTTCTTCTATCTGTTCCATACTCATTTCTTCGGGAACAGGCCCGTCGAAAGCAGGTACCGGTGAAGGGGCCATGGGATTGGGGATAAATGCGTACCTTCCGCCATGGTTAATTTGGACAAATGCTGCGGTACCACCTTCTTTAATTACACCGGCCAGCTTGGTTAAACCGGGGATGACCTCATCAGTATCAATGCGCATCAATCTGCCGAACCGGGAGCGCTCGTTATCAATGATCATGTTTTCCACTACAACCATGGCGGCACCGCTGGCACCCATTTCCCTGTAGTGTTCTAATACGGCAGGGCTAATGGTGCCGTCTTCATTTCCGTATGCCGTAAACAGCGGTGCCATGGTAATCCTGTTGTTCAGTTCCAAATCATTAATCTTGAATTTTGTAAAAAGCATGGATTTCAATTAATGGTAACCTCCTAACAATTTTTATATTATTTTATAATTAATAGCATATTACCAGATATAATCACTTTTTTCATGTCGAAACTTGTAATTTATTTGAAATTATTTTTGTTATCCACTGTTATTATCAATTTCATAAAGCTTGGACCATTACCTGTAATGAAGCTCCGGTAATAATTATTTTAATATAGAACGAGTAAGTCATTGGCTGGGAACTTCCCGGGGAGTGTTTTGGGGTTTTTTGAGCCACAGGTATGATGCCAGGGCAATTAACCCTGGAATGCCCGCCAATAGGTACATGTTCGCGTAGCCAAGGGATTGAGAAACGGATCCCCATAAAACTGCTCCAGTCCCTATGCCCAGATCGAAAGCGGAAAACAATGTCCCGTTTGCGGCTCCCCTGCGCATAGGGGGCACGTCCTTTACGGCAAGAGCCTGCATGCTTGGTTGTACCGACCCGAAGCCCAATCCGTACAATCCCCCCGCCAGCAAAAACATCCACAGGCCAGATGCTTTGGACAGTGTCAACATGGCTAGTATAACCATAATAATACCCGGGATCACTACAATGTCGAAACCCTTGCGATCCGCCAGCATGCCGGACAGGGGCCTGGTTACGGCTAATACCAGAGCAAAAACAGTAAAGAAAATTCCGACATTTGATATGCCTTTTTCAGCGGCATATATGGCTATAAATGAAACAACCGAACCGTAAGTGGTGGTAATAAAAAACATGGTAAGAGAGGGCCGGAAAGCTTTGGGTTCAAAAAGCGCGCCGGTTTTTTTAATGTTTTTGTCTGCGCTGCGATACTTGATTACCAGTGCCAGCATCAGGGACATGGTGGCCAATGCGGCGGAGGCTGTGAAAAGGGGTGAAAACCCGTAGTGGTTTATTATATAAATACCCACGGCCGGGGCAACGGCCATGGACATGGTGCTTGCCAGTCCATAATAACCCATACCTTCGCCAAGCCGTTTGGGCGGTATTACGTCCGCGGCCACAGTACCCGATGCGGTTGTAATGATTCCCCAGCCAAAGCCGTGTACCAACCGCATCGCCAGCAGCACAGCAATGCTCCAGGCCCAGTTATAAGCAAGCACGGAAAAAATAAAAACAAACAAACCGAACAGCATTGGAGCTCTCCGGCCTCCCGTATCCAGCATCCTGCCGGCGAAAGGGCGGATTAGTACCGCGGATACGGTGAATACACCTATTATCAAACCCATGGAGGTTTCATTGCCGCCCAGTTTGACTGCGTACACGGGCAGAGTAGGTAAAAGCATCTGGAAGGAGAGAAAGATGATCATGTTTACCAGGAATACCAGGATAAAATCTCTGGTCCACAGGGCTACATGTTCTTTATTTGCCGAAAGATTTGCCTCAATGTTCAAGTTCAGAGCTCCCCCTTTGCGTTATTAGTATTAAACCTTCATTATCATACCAGTTTTAAGCTTTTACAGGAAGCAATTAATTAACTTGTATAATTGGCTATTCATTTCTTGGGAAAACAGTTCCCTCGCTTTGGAAAGTATGGAAATACCGGGGTGAAAATAAATTTGAAAATATTTAATGCTTACCTTTGGCAGGATTTTGGCGCAAATTTGTGTAAATTAACGGTCAGTTTACCTGTACGAGGAGGTGGATGTTGGCCCGGCAATATTCAAATTATTTTGACTTTTTTGTGCTTTTAAATGCTAGGGTCAACAAAATTTATGGGATTGCAATACCTTTTGTATGATGAAGAAGGAAAAGTGGGTTACGTTAGCTTAAACAGGCCGGAGAAGCGAAACGCCCTTTCCCGGGGATTGCTACAGGAATTGACCGGGCTGCTTAACCGGATCGCTTCCGAGAGGAAGGTTACGGTAGTTGTAATTAAGGGCATAGGCAAAATTTTTTCTTCCGGTCACGATTTGAAAGAAGTGTATGAAAGCGAACCCCGGAAGCTACTTGAATTATTTCAAACTTGTTACCTCACCATGCGGGCGATACGCGAGATGCCACAGGCAGTAATCGCCCAGGTACACGGGATAGCCACCGCCGCTGGTTGCCAGTTGGTGGCGGCATGTGACCTGGCTGTTGCATCAGAGGACGCCTTGTTCGGTACACCCGGTGTTAAGATCGGGCTGTTTTGTAGCACGCCGGCGGTGTTTTTAAGCAGGAACGTGGGTAGAAAAAAAGCCATGAAGATGCTTTTAACAGGCGAGTTCTTGTCCGCCGGCGACGCCCTTATTCACGGGCTGGTGAACAAGGTTGTACCTCCGGAACAGCTGGACGAGGCAACCAGGAACATGGCCAACACAATTGCCGGTTACAGCGCGTCGGCCATTGCCATTGGGAAAAGGGCTTTTTACCAGCAGATTAACATGGAGGATTTCCAGGCCCTAAATTACGCTAGTGAAGTGATAACGCTGAACAGCACTACCGCGGATGCCCGGGAAGGAATTAGCGCTTTTTTGGAAAAAAGAAAACCCGTGTGGGTAGATTAAAGGCTTTGAAATTAAAGCGTTGTTTTACAATGCAAGTAAGTGCATTGTCTTTCACAAAAAGACTGGTGGTAAAATCATTCCGTTCAAAAAACTAAGGTATGAAGGCCTCTGTTTACCGCAAAAACTAAATGGAAAATAAAGCTGGCCAATATGAATGTATACAATTGGTTTAATTAAGAAGCCAGTGCCATGTGTTCCTTATGGGTGGAAGTTGCATCCACCCTTTTGTTTTGTTATATTTGTAAAAAAATATTAAATGTATCTAATTCTTCTAATATATTATAAATTCTACAGTTGCATGACAAATTTCTTTATATCACCGCCGCTTGTGATTTACTTCTCTTACTGGGGCACCGGTGAAGGCAACGTTACCTTGTGGAAATCATCGCATCCTGCGGCACCAGGGTTATGGTGACAACCCTCGAACCGGAGGGGCTTTGGTATCGGCGGTGCAAAATGATGCCGGTAGCTTAGGGGCGGTTGACATCTCAAAAAAATACCCGCTAAGGCAAAAATAACCCCGGCGGGCGACTTTGTCAATGGAAATATCAGAGGGGCCCTTGCAGGTGGTATAATAAAATAAAAAACGGGTGAATGGCTGTGAATATTAAAGATCTGCGGCTTTTGGTGGAGGTTGCCAGAACAAAATCCATATCAAAAGCCGCAAGGAACATGCACATTTCACAACAGGGAGTTAGCCACACAATCCGTAAAATCGAAAAAACATTAAACATTACTTTGTTTAACCGTTTTACCAAAGGTGTGTACTTGACGGAAGCTGGCGAAAAAGTGGTTGAATTAACAGAGGAAATATTGTTGAAATATGACCAGTTGCTTAATAATATAAACTGCTGGCGTGAAAATTCCGAGACTGGCGGTGTTTTAGCCATTTACAACACGTTTCATTCAGGTGTCACCATCCTGCCCAAGGCTTTGGATATATTTAAATTTAAGTTTCCCGAGGTAAAATTGAGCATTAATGAAAAGTCACCTTACGAAATAGTTGACATAATAAAGGAGGGAGATGGCTCGGCAATTGGTTTGATAAACATGCCCCGTTCTTATTATGATGATCCTGAAGTGCTGGCAAGATTTAACAATGATGAGATATGTTTTAGAAAGGTTTTTCAGGATCAGCTGGTAGCCTGTATTGCCAAATCATCTCCGCTGGCCATGGGAAAATTGACGACAATAGAAGATTTTGTCAAGCATGAATATCCTTTGGTTTACTATGATGTTGCTCAGTACAATGAAATCGTATCCATCCTGTTTCGGGACTATGGCCAGCCGGTATCGTTGTTAAAAACTCTAAATACCGAGCTTTATAGAAAAGTGATTGTTGACGGGTTGGCCTTTGGATTCGCAACTTTATTCGAATTGAGTCAGCACCGGAATTTTGCAGATAAGGTCACTATCTTGCCAACTGAATTAACTCTTGTTTACGGTTGGGTTTATTCCGCCCGTCACCCGGTATCTCCGGCAGCCCTAAAATTTATCAGGTGCCTGGAGATGTCGTTGAAGTAGGAAGCATTGGCCATTATCCTGATTCGAAAAAACAAGTAAGCAACTCCGCCCCTGAAATATTATCCAGGTAATTCTCCACATGTATTTTGTCTATCAGCTCTCTTATGGCTTTCTTTTCATATGGTGTGTCTTCGAATTGCAAAGCTAGTTCGCTTATATCCCCGCTGGTAAAGAAATCTCCGTAAATCCTACAGTTTTTGATAACTCCTGTTTTTACCGCCAGGTATACGGCTATTGTTCCACCAGAGAGTTTTTTTTCCACCTTGATGTTAAATGAAGGGGCTGAACCATAATTCCAATCCCAGGTGCGATACCTGTTACCGGCCAGGTGTGAAATTTTTTGCATATCCTCCCTGGTAGGCCGGTATTGCCGGTATTCTTTCTTATTATCTTCATAGATATTGCCAACCAGTAGCGTAATAAACTCTTCCTTTGTTACCGGTTGAGCAATATGGTCGATTACGTTGGTTACGCGGCTTCGCACGGATTGGATTTTTCTGGCGGCGTATTTGTTCTTGCTGGCGTTTAATGCTCCAGCCAGCATAGCCAAATTGGTGTTGAAGAGGATAGTGCCATGGTGCAGCATGGCTCGGCGTGTAAAGTACCGGGCGTTACCTGAGATTTTTTTGCCGCCAACTGTAATGTCGTTGCGGCCGGTGAATTCGGCGGCAACGCCTATTTGTCGCAAAGTTTTTATTACCGGGCCCAGCAAATCGCTAATGCTGGTCTTTTCTTTTGAAACACCTCGTTTTATAAAGGTAAAATTGATGTTTCCCAGGTCATGGTAAACAGCTCCTCCCCCGGACAACCTGCGCACCACCTTAATTTTATGTTTCCGAACGAATTCATGATTGACTTCCGCCCGGGTGTCCTGGTTCCTTCCCACCACCACTGCGGGTTTGTTTTGCCAAATGATAAATGCATCCTCCCGGTGGTCCAGGTTTAAATAGTATTCCTCCAAAGCCAGGTTGAAATAGGGGTCCGTGCCTTCATTTATGATATGCAGCACGACACAACCTCCCTACCTGTTTATATTGTGAACCAGCTGGGTAAAGGTTAAATGTTTAGTTAAATAACAGGTTGGGCAAGAAAAGGGCTATCTCGGGGAAGAAAACCAGCAAAACTATGGTGACAAGCATGCAGAAAAAGAAAGGTATTATTCCCCTGGTAATAACTTCAAAAGGCACATCTTTTACCACACTGCCAATGGCGAAAACGCAAATGCCTATCGGCGGGGTTATCTGGCCCATCTGCATTAGAATTACGGTGATCACCCCAAACCAGATGGGATCGAAACCCAGTGTTAAAACAGTGGGGAGAATAGCCGGCATGGTAAGCAGTATTATGGGTATTATGTTCATAATGCAACCGAGTATGATGTATAAAACTGCAATGGCCATAAATATTACATAACGTCCCACGTTCAAGTCGGTGACAAAGGCTGCCAGTTCGAAGGGCAGGCGAGTTGCGGCCAGGAAAAAGCCCAGTACGTCCACGCCTACCAGTATGGCAAGAAGCATACAAGTTATTTTTACAGTTTCCAGTAAAGCCACTTTGAAGTCGTGCCGGGTCAGGCTTTTTCCTATTACACTCATAATGAAGGTGGCAAAGGCCCCGATGGCGCCCCCTTCGGTAGGGCTGAATATGCCGGCCACAATCCCGCCGAGAATAATCACAATCAACAGGAGCATACTGATTACGCCCTTTAAGGATAGTATTTTATCCCGCATGGAACTTGGCTCGCCCGGCGGTCCCATGGCCGGATTACGCTTGCAAACAAGATATATGTATAACATGAACAAACTGGCCATTAGTATCCCGGGGATGATGCCGGCTATAAACAGTTTACCGATGGATTCTTCAGCGACAATAGCGTAAAAGATAAAACCCATGCTGGGCGGAATTAAAATGCCCAGTGTTCCGCCTGCCGCCAAACAACCCGTGGCCAGCGACGGCTGGTAGTTTTTCTTTTTCATCTCGGGGTAGGCAACGGTGCCCATTGTAACTGCGGTGGCGATACTGTCGCCGCAAACCGCGGCAAACCCCGCGCACCCTGAAACCGAAGCTATGGCCAAGCCTCCGGGCAGGCGGCCCAGCCACTTGTAGGCCGCTTCAAAAAGACCCTGGCTGATACCCGACCGGAAAGCCAGTTCTCCCATTAAAACAAACATGGGTACCACGGTTAAAATGTGTGAAGCGGCGGCGTCATAGGGCACAAAGCCCAGCATGCCGAAGGCGGCGGTTTTGGTGGAAACAATAAGCGCGCCCAGCAAGCCCGTCAAAATCATGCCAAAGGCGACCGGCATTCCCAGTAGCATAAGGGTAAGGAGAAAGCAAAATCCCAGTGCTCCCAGAGCCAAGCTGCTTATTTTCCAGGATAGCGCGTTTACCAGTTCCGGGATGAAAAATACCAGCAACCCAACCGCCACAGCCGGCAGAAGCCATAACCAGTGCCCTTCTTTGAGCATTTGAGAGATTGAACGCAATAAATCGGTTAATATGACCAGTGATAACAAAATGGTTCCCAGTGCGGCAAAGGCGATAAAAATGGAAACGGGAATATGCAGTGCCGAACTGACCAAGCCAACTTTTCTGAAGACCTGCCGGATGATTTGCCACGACATCAGTGGAAACAATGCCAGCAAAATGGTATAAATAAAAACGTCGATTGCAGTTTGCAGCCGCTGCGGCAAGCGCTCCACCAGCAGCTGTATTCTAATGTGGGACTTTTCCAGCTGGGTGTAGGCCAATGCGCCAAATATAATTACCGCCAGCATGAATTCCAAAATCTCTATGATGCCGGGAATTGATTTTTTAAAAAGAAGGCGGGACAAAACGTTGCAAACCACCGGTATACTCATGATGCCTACCAGTAGGGCGGAAAAATAGTTAAACCATTGACAGATTGGCTGAATTACTCTGTTTAGTTGATATGTTGCGGAGTCCAATAAGTTTACAATAAACATAAACCTCCCTCCTTTCCGGCGTTTGCCGGCGAACCGTTCCGGTTCGCCGGCAAACCGGGTATGTTGTTTTTGGTGCCATCGTGGTTTTTCAAGTATTTATTGTTGAACATAACCTCTGCCTGTTATTGGGGCGTACTTTTCCGCCAGTTGTTTTGCTGTTTCAAGTATCTCTTTAGCGCTGCTGAAACCCTGGGCCTCCATGGATTTTAGCCAGCTTTCCTGAAGAGGGCTGGTGGCTTCTATCCACCTTGCTTTTTCTTCCGGAGGCAGGACGTAGAAGGTATGCCCGTTGTCCAGCATCCACTTGCTGTCTTCAACTGCTCCTTCGTCCAGAGTGATGCCGCAACGGCGAGCCATTTCCGCGCCTGTTGTTTCCTCAATGAGGGACTGTAAATCAGCGGGCAGGGAATTCCATTTTTCCAAGTTCATTACGGCATAGAAGGGGCCGACTCCCAAATCGACAATGGTATGGTATTTGGCCACGTCCGAAATTTTATACGACCTGACCGGGGCCAGCGGGCACATTACCCCATCTGCCATTCCCCTTTCAAGTGCCAAATAAGTGTCCAGGGGAGATATTTCCATGGGGTTGGCTCCCAGGTGCCTGAGGAGATCCAGCCGCTGGGTGTCCCAGCCGATAATTCTCAATCCCTTTAAATCTTCCAGGGTGCGTACTTCTTTGTTTACCGTGTGAATTTGATATGTGGCGCTGGTCCAGTTCCATAACAATTTGGCTTCTTCATACTGGCTTGCCACTTCGGGGAAAGTATTGTAGAGATCCCACAAAATCAGGGCACCGGCTTCGGCGCTGGGAATATCGAGAAGCACGTTAATCACATCGGTCAAGGGGAATTTACCCGGATTATACCCTTCGTAAGCGCTGCCTATGTCCACAAAGCCCGAAACGGTGGAATCAAAGGTATCGTTCTGCGGGCATAAAGTATCCGGGGCGAAGAAGTGAATTTTTAACCGGCCGTTGCTTTGCTCGTCCATGGCCTGAATCCACGGCTTAAACGCGTTAATGGTGGTGGGGTGGGCTTCGGGATAGGCGCCCGCCCAGTTTAATTCAAATGTTTTCTCCGTTGTTTCTCCCGCGGTTGTGTCGTCCTGCTGCCCGCCGCAACCGCTTAAAAGAAAACACGCCGCCAGTAGCGCCATTAAAACCAGCCCAGGAAGACCAAACCCTGTTTTTCTCATGTTAACACCCTCCTTCGCCTTATAAAATGTATTGCAAAACCGGGTACACCAGCCGGCGGATTGTACCTTTATTCACTATCCTGCCGGCAACTCGGTACACCCAACCTGTAAGTAAAAGGATTATTTGACGTCATCCACACACAATGCCGTTGTTATTTGATATGGCTTGACTCCTTCCACTATTGTTTCTTTGAGGCGTCCGGGCGGTGCGGCACCGGGTACGCGAAATGTCCTGACATCAATGCGCTCCACCGGCACTTCTTCAGGCTTGTCCAGTTGCGGAACCCAGTCGTATGGAACCCGGTAGGCCCGGTATACCATGTTGATATTCATTTTCCTTCCCCAGTAAGGGCTAATATACTCCCAGACTATTTCATGTTGCGGAGTCACTTCTATGATGCGCCCGCCGGAGCCTTCCGTGATGAGGGTGTTGCCGTTGGGCAACCGCTGGGCACCGCTGATAAAGGGGCTGTAAAACCGGTTAGCATCCACGGGCATGACTAAACCGGCTTCGAAGGGCGTGTATTGCCAAACTATTTTCAGCGTTACAGGGTCAAATTCCAAAACCCTTGAGTAGTCCCGCAGGACGCATTTAATACCTGTGGGCGAGCTCGGATTGGGGAGACCGTAACCGGCCCAGCCGCCATTGTCAAAAACAAGTATGTTTCCTTCCCCGGGTAGCCCGCGGGGGATCATGTGGGCGTGGTGTTGCCCGATAATCCAGCCAAGCTGCTTGAGTTCCTCGCTGGTATCGTAATCCGGTCCAATTTTCCAGACAATTTTACCGGTTTTTTTGTCGATAATAGCGATAATGTTTGTTTCCCTTCCGTCCCAAATGATATTGTCCGGGTGGAAACGCTGGTCACCGGAGTCGTACCACTTGTTGGGTCCCAGGACGGACATGGAATTTATGTGCATCCAGTCACCCATACCCCCGCCCGCCGGCCTTATGTTGGGGTTGCGGCACATAATGTTTTTGGCGGCTTCGCTGAAACCATACTCGTCAAAGTGGTCGCTACAGATCCATTCCCAGATGATTTCGCCGTCCCAGGTGACTTCAATGATAACGTCGTCGATGAGCAGTTTGTCTGAAATTTTTGGGTTAACTAGGTTTTTGTGACAGAGAATCAATGTGTTACCGCGGTCCACAAGGGGGTCCATGCCGGGCACGTAGTATCCCACCGGGTTTCCTTCCCTTTGGTAATCATGGTGTTGCCTGGCCATCCATTGCGGTTCTTCACCCGGGTCTTCAATATACTCGTAACGGTTGAACTTCCAGACGATATTTCCATCCCAATCCACCTGAACCAGGTCTATTTGATCTTGCATGCCGTAAGCCGCGTTTCTTTCCCCGGTATGTCCCATTACATAACCGCCTGGCAAAAGCTTGTTCGGGAAGCCGTGCAGCCCTTTCCATAATTGAACTTCCCTCCCGTTCATGTCAATCAACAACGCGCCCAGTTCCTTGGCTTGGAAGATGGTGTATCCATTCCAACATTTTTCCGGGTCGTAAATTGTAACACCTGTTGGGTAAACACTCGGGTAAGTCACGCCGGCATTCCTCCTTATAATGTTTTTCATTTTACCGGTTTCATTACCGGTATTTAATTTTTTTCCAAATCCGCATGTACCAGGTAAGCCCTCGCCGCTGTCCGGTATTTAAGTAAATCACTGGCTTGCAAAGGTTTTAATGCTTCTGTCTCCTGGTTAAATGCTTTTTGTGGCTTGGCTAACCGGATAAAATAAGGGTGTTTTTTGCTTCCCGTCACCTCCTTGACCAGTTTGGCGGTTTCGGCAATTTCCCCGGGGGTTGGATAGCGGGTAACCGGTCCTCCCGCTTCCCTGGCAGTAAATGGTGTGATTGTTGTTTGGAACCGGTATTGAGGAAAACGAGGCACTAAAGCAATGCTTTTTTCGATGTCTTGGGTATCCACTGTTTCCCCGAGGATCCAGCTGTA
Source organism: uncultured bacterium (assembly GCA_965539975.1). Lineage (GTDB taxonomy): Bacteria > Bacillota > Desulfotomaculia > Desulfotomaculales > Desulfallaceae > CBETWA01. The sequence goes on from CBETWA010000031.1 coordinate 20,519, forward strand.
AAGCGCCATCGGCCCTTTAATGTCCATAATGACCTTGTCGGCCAGTTGTTCATGTAAGATTTGTTCAAGCAGTCCGCTATTTTTACCATTGGTTTCCAGTTGGAGTTTCATGTTGATGCTTTTGAGGAATCTTAAAAGCTGGAGGAACTGTTGGGCATGCGCCATATTGCCGCCGGAAACATGCAGCCCGTCAACCCATTCCTGGTGTAAAACACCTATATGAACAAAGCCGTCCAGTTTTTTTCCGGCCATGAGATATGCTATTACATGCCCCAGACCTTGCCGGATTTCAGTACCGTCAAAAAAGACGGGGAACTCAATTCCACCGGGACCACGGTATATTGCTTTGCGGTTGGCGGCATAAAACTTCTGAAAGTCCTCCTTGCCATCTTCCCTTATGTTCTTTTCCAGGTAAGGAATGTCTCGCTCTTTCATAAAGCGTTTGACAATTTTGCAACGGTTACATCCCGTTATTGTGAACAGCATGTTGTTCATTGATAATCACCCCCCTTACCAGTTACCTGTTAATCAGGCAATTGCAGTTAAAAATGAATGGCCTGGCCTGTTAACATCTGTACACCTTCAATGAAGGTTTCGCTTAATGTCGGGTGAGGGTAAATTGCTTTTGCCACTTGTTCCACCGTGGCACCCAGCGCAATCATGCTTGCCGGGCCGGCAATAAGCTCGCTGGCATGACTTCCGACTATATGGACACCCAGTAGTCTTTTGCTTCTTTTATCTGCCACAATCTTTACAAACCCCTGGTTTTCGTTTAATGCCACTGCCTTTCCATTTGGTGCAAACGGGCTGATGGCGGTGACCACGTCATATCCCCGGTCTTGCGCTTGTTTTTCCGTTAAGCCCACCGAAGCTACTTCAACTTCGCCAAATACACACCTGGGTATGTTTTCATAGGCCAGCTTGTCAACATGGCGGCCCGCTATGGCACTTGCCGCTATGTAACCCTGGGCGGTGGCCGTGTGGGCCAGGGCGAGCTTGCCGGTTATATCGCCAATGGCAAATATGTTTGGAAAATTAGTGCGCATGTGGTGGTCAATTTCAATGTAACCACCATCCATTGCGATACCTAATTGTTCAAGACCCAGGCCGGTGGTGTTGGGTGAAAAGCCGGTGGCGATAAGTGCAATTTCTCCATCAATCTTTTCCCGGCCGTTTTGATTGCTAACGAGCACTTCAACACCTGCGGGCGTCTCGACAATGTTATCCACTTTAACCCCGGTTTTAACTTTGACACCTCTTCTTTTAAAGTTTGCAAGGGCCTCAATGGATATGTCGGCATCTTCGGCCGGTAAAATACGGGGCATCATCTCCAGTACCACAACTTCCGAGCCATAACGGTTCCATATGGTGGCAAATTCCATTCCGATTGGCCCGGCGCCTATTATGATTGCCCGTGCAGGAGGGTTGTCCATTTGCAGTGCTTCCCTGTAGGTGATGGTTTTTTTGCTATTCGCATTGATACCCGGCAAAAGTTTTGGCTTGGAACCGGTGGCCAAAATGATATTTTTTCCCAAAATTCTGTCACCGGAGGGCGAAATTTCCACTGTTGTTTCATTTACCAGGCGCGCTTCACCCTGGAACAGGGTAACATGGCGTTTTTTTAGCAGCAATTCCACTCGCTTGTGCTGTCGACTGGCAACTTGACGGCTTCTGGACCTGGCCGATGCGTAACTTGTGGCAATATTATCACATTGGAATCCGAAGGTTTTCCCCAGGGACAGCGTGTACATAATCTCAGCGTTACGCAATAAAGCCTTGGTGGGAATACATCCCCAATTGACACAAACCCCTCCAAGCCGTTCTTTTTCAACCAGCGCCGTTTTAAATCCCAGCTGGCTTACCCGGGCCGCTGCCGCGTACCCGCCTGGACCGCCCCCGATTACAACAACATCAAATTCAGGTATCATTGATGACTACTCCTTTTGCAATTATTTCTGTTTTAACATGCTGATGTACTGGTCCTTGGTTAACAGGTCGTAAACCTCGCTGGTTGAGAGTGGCTTGACAACTATCAACCAGCCGTCGCCATAAGGGTCTTTATTAACGAGCTGGGGGTTATCCAGCAATTGTTCGTTTACCAGTTCAATTGAGCCGCTAACAGGCATGTAAAGCGGTGACACCGTTTTAGCGGATTCCGCGTTGCCAAACGGCTCTCCTTTGGCAAGTGTTTCGCCGGTGACCGGCAGTTCAATAAAAATGATATCCCCCAGTTGATCCTGGGCGAAGTCGGTTATGCCCACCCGAATCAAATCGCCTTCGGTTCTGGCCCAGGTGTGCTCCTCGTAATAGTAAATATCATCTAAAAATATGAGTTCTTCTATTTGTTTCCCGGACTCGGACATGCCTTTCAATCCTTTCTTTAAATAAATGTTTTAACTAAATGTTTTAACCGCCAGTAAATTAGCCGCCATTATTGCAGTGTAACTAATTTTGAAGGGATTGCCTAAATGAAAAGGTTAAGTGATTGTGCTATCAATCACAATTATATGTAATTTCCTTAAAATTGAAAATAAAAATATAATTGTGGCGGATACAATAGCTATTTGTAGTAATTTGCGGCCAGCGTCAGAAAAACCCACCTTCCCTTTTCAGGCAGGTGGGATTTCCTTAAAATACCTATCCTTTTATTCCGATTTGGAAGACCAGTTGGTTGTTCGTTTTAGCTCGTTTTAGCACGAGCGAGTAACTTGGTAAAAGAATAATGTCTGCGAGGGGAATCAAGCAATTATTCCGAAAGAATAACCGGCTTTACAATGCTATCATTTTTCTGTCTCTATTCGGTCTTTGCTTGCGTGCTTTGCTTTATATAGCAGCTCGTCGACTTTTGTTAATATATTTGCCGGGTGGTCCTGGTTATCAAATTCTATGACACCGCCACTAATTGTAATAATTAAATTGTTCTCCAAAGCCAATTCAGAGATTTTTTTTCTAATTCGTTCCACAACAGCAAGCCCTTCTTCCCGGTTTGTATCGGGTAACAAGATTAAAAACTCATCTCCCCCAAAACGACCCACAATATCATTGTCCCTTAAGTTGCTGGTTATAGTTTCACTTATCTTCTTTAATAGATAGTCACCGAATAAGTGCCCATATGTATCATTTTTTTAAGCTTTGCATTGCTTTTTTCGAGATCCCTGTTCTTGGCCTCTATTATTTTATTCTGCTCTTTTAGTATGGAAAGGTATTTCTTACATTTTTTTTGTTCGCTGATGTAGTTATCCACAAAAACAGAAACGATAACGGCAATTGATAGCAAGCAAATAAAAAATCCAAAAGATGAATCTTGATATCTTATTAAATCGGATTTATATTCAACTACCAAATTGGGCATTCGATATTCAATTACTACAAGGGCACCGACCACCAACATAAAAAAAGTAAAGATTAATTTTCTCTTTATACCTGTAACCAGTACCGCTATTATTCCGGCATTTATAATTATATAGTATGGAATACTACCGCAAAAACCTCCATTTATAAACCACATTGTCGGGAAAAAAATGAAGCTCAGCATAAATACGGCTATTAACGATGGTAGTTCGTATTGCTTGCCAACATAAGAAAGTATGTATAATCCTATTGTAATAACACCACATATAAAAGGCACAATAATAGTTATTACCCCTAGCCCGATAATATAGTTAAATATGGAAGCAGAAAATGACATAGCAATCCCTGTTAGTATAATTACGTTAAGTACTCGATGCATTAATGGAAATGTATTTTCATCTCCAATGAGCTTTGAGACTATTTTAATTCTCACTAAAATTTTTCCCCCCATAATATGTCAATTATGATTTTGAATTACCTTAATACAGGGGAGATTCTTCAATTATAACGAAATACCTTTTAATACACAGTGGGGAAAATAATTCCAACTTCAACCGAAAAGCAAAATTTTAGGGTTCTCTGCTCCATAAAGTAAAAACCCCCGCAAGCCTAGTATTTTCTAGTGTTGCAGGGGTTTTTCCGGAAATTGACTTGGTGCGCCTGACAGGAATCGAACCTGTGCACCCGGCTCCGGAGGCCGGCGCTCTATCCCCTGAGCTACAGGCGCGGAAATAAAACTAAAAATGCTGCAACTAATATTTTAACACAAAACATGTATAATGCAAGTTATAAAATTATTCCTTTTATTTCTTCTTGAACATTTTTGAGTAATGCGGCTGATTTTTGCAGGGCCGCTTTTTCCGGCTCGTCAAGGGGTATGGGCAAAACGCGCACCCGCCCTTCGCGGTTCACAAGCGATGGAAGGCTCAGGCAAACACCGGAAATACCGTACAACCCGTTTACCAGGCCCGACACGGTTAGTATGGAGTTCTCATCTCGAAATATACTTTCACAAATTCGCCGTACGGCAAGACCAATGGCGTAATAGGTGGCGCCTTTCCGGGCAATAACCTCGTAAGCGGCGCCCCTTACCCCGGCTGTTATCAGTTTACGGTCGGGGCAGGGAATTCCGCGCCAGCTGCAAAATTCTTCCGGTGTTAGTCCCGCTATATTTGCTTTACTCCATACAAGGACTTCCGAATCTCCGTGTTCTCCAATTACGTAGGCGTGAATGTTACGCGGCTCAACATGGCAATGCTCGCTGATCAGGTGCCGGAAGCGGGAACTGTCGAGAACAGTACCGGAGCCGATTACACGACTTGGAGGTAGCCCGGTAATTTGCAGTGCCGCGTAAGTCAAGACGTCCACGGGGTTGGAGACCATTAGAAGTATTGGCTCCCCTCCGGGAGCAATGACACGCGGTAGAACTTCCTGCAGAACTTTTACATTCTTGTGTACCAAGTCGATGCGGGTTTCCCCTGGTTTTTGGTTCGCACCTGCGGTAAAAACAATTATGTCCGCGTCATGACAGCTTTCGTATTCGCCTACACTTATTTTTATGGGTTTGGCAAAGGCGGCTCCGTGAGCCAGGTCCATTGCCTCCCCTTGGGCACGTTCCCTGTCAATGTCAACCAGCGTTATTTCGCTGACCAGTCCGCTCATCAGGATGGCGTATGCCACCGATGACCCTACGGCTCCGGCTCCTACTACTGCCAGTTTGCGATAATCTGTTGGCAAGACATCAACCCCCGGGAATTTTTACATTATTGTTTCCGGGGGAGGTGGCTATTCATACGCTTTGAGTTTAATTGGTTATAAGACCGGTCCCCGGTCTAGCATTTCCCTCACGTGGGGCCTGCAAAAAGGAACAGCGCTACACCTGCCAGGCCGGCGATAATCTGCCAAGCCCCGGTTAAACCGGTAAACAAGGCAACTCCGATTAAACCAAGCCCGGCAATCCGCAAAAGAAATCTTTTATTCATGGTTTCAGCCCCTTTTTTAAGGTAGGTTCTCTTTCCACATGATAATGGCGTTTTCCCCGGTATCCGAGTAATACTTCTTCCTGATGCCTTTTTCCCGGAAACCCAGGCTGGCGTATAGCGACCTGGCTGGAGTGTTGGACGGGCGTACCTCCAGGGTCATTGTTGTGGCGCCTTCAATAGCCGCCCAGACAATTAGTTTACGCATAAGTTCTTTGCCTAGACCGCGCCCGCGGTATTTCCGGTGTACCGCAATGTTTGTTACATGGGCTTCATCCAGAATCAGCCACATGCCTGCGTAACCGGCCACCTCTTTTTCGCTTAACAGTGCCACCAAGTAACGGGCAAATTTATTTGATTTTATCTCATAAGCAAAAGAGTTTTCGGACCAGGGAGTTGTAAACGCTTCCTGCTCAATAGCCGTAATCTGGTTGACGTGTTCTATTTGCAACGGGACAAATTTAACCTGTTTTAGAAAAACCGGATCTTTAGGCATTTTCCTGACGGCACCTTTCACGCCACTTGATCTCCGCCTCGGATTCTCTTACATAATGGGGCAAAAGTGACACCGGGTCCATTCCCGCGCCTGCCTTGATAATACCCAAACCGAGTTCAGCCACCGCTGCACCGCGCGGAAAAGAAGAACATTCCGGTGCAAAAAGAGCCTGGTTGCCCAGCAAATTCGCCAGCTCGTTCCTGTATATTCCAACACCGTCTCCTAAAAAAGTTACCGGTTCGTCGTAGTTCTTTATAATAGAAGCCAGCTTGGAGACCCCGGCAGCAAAAGCGGGCAGCAGGCACGACAGTTCTCTACCGTTGCTACGATACAGGGCGGCGTAAAGCTCGTTTTTACGGGCGTTGAGTATGGGGCAGATCAGTCCCGGCCGGCCGGACAATGGGTATGCCACCGATTCGAGGGTGGGAATGCCGGCTACGGGCAGGCCAAGTACCTGGGCCAGTGATTTGGCGGTACTCATACCGATCCGAATCCCTGTAAATGAACCTGGTCCGGTGGTGACGGCTATACCGGAAAGCTGTCGTTTATCTATTCCCGCATCCGACAAAACGTCCCGCACCATGGGTAACAGGTTTACCGAGTGTGTGCGCTTGTTGTTCACTATTCTTTCGGCCATAATTTTACCTTCCGTGGCAATTGCGGTTGAAGCCACTGGTGTGGCGGTTTCAATCCCCAGCACGTACAATTTTCATCAGCTCCCAGGCCAGTTGTTTATAATGTGCGCCGTGTGGCACAATTTCGATAATCCTTGCGTTGTCATCGCCCGGCTTCTTTTTTATGTATATATCTAGTCGTTGCCCGGGTAAATATGGCTTGATGTTATCGGCCCACTCCACCATGGTGGCTCCGGGTCCGAAGAAGAAATCTTCGTAACCCAGATCCTCAATTTCCTCCGGGCTTTCCAGCCTGTAAGTGTCCATATGGTAAAGGGGGATCTTGCCTTCATACTCGTTAATTAAAGCAAAGGTGGGGCTTTTAACCTTGCTGGTTGTTCCCAGCCCGGCACCTATGCCGCGGGCCAGGCAAGTTTTACCTGCACCCAGTTCACCGTTCAATGCAATGAAATCACCGGGTTGTAAAATGGAACCCAGTATTTTACCCAGGTGCATAGTTTCCCGCTCCGAGTTTGTAATTATTTTAAACAAGAGGTAACCTCCCATGAAACAGGTTGGCTCATAAACTATTATAACCTTATAAAAGCTTAATACATAGGGTTGGTTTAAATAGTGTTCCGTATTGCCCGGCCCGTTATTTAATAGAAAACAGCGAGCGCCGGCCGGCGTCGCTGTAAAAGGTAGTAAACTCGTTATGTAATGGTAACACCCGGTGGTTTATATTGCGCTGGCCGTATTGAAAAAACCTCCCCGGTGCTTTTTTCGTTCAAAGTCCTGAAGAAAACTTTTAATTTGTTCGATGTCGAACGGTTTCGCTATGCAACCCATGGCGCCCAGTTTCTTTGCCTCATCAATCGTTTCGTCAGAGCCGTATGCTGTCATTATAATGACTTCTATATCGGGCAGGATGGACTTGATTTTGGCCAGGGCCTCCAGACCGCTCATCATAGGCATGCGCACGTCCATAAAGATTATATCGGGGCGAATAGCGGAAGCCATATTAACCGCTTCCAACCCGTTTTGAGCGGTATATGTAATGTAACCGGAGTCATTGAAAACAATGTTGAGCAAGTATCTCACCCCTGGTTGATCGTCCACCACCAGTATTTTAAGTTTCTCGGGCAAAATTTACACCTCCGGAACAGTGTCACATATTGTCATTGTATATTATTGAATAACCTGGTATCAATTACATAATAAGGCATATTGGACCAAAATAAAAGTATTTTATTACCAGTTTGCCAATGTTATTTACGATCATAAACAACATTAAAGTATATATTTTTATGTTTAGTAGTCTTTTCTTTTACCATTCACAATTTCTTGTACTTTTAAGCTGTTATTGTTCGATATATAACGACTTGAAGCAGCAATAAGTGCTTTGAACAGTTTTAAAAAAATGTCATGCTTTTTATACATGTTCTCGGGGTGAAATTGCACACCAATACAAAAATTTGTTTGGGTTTCCGGCTCAATTGCTTCAATCACCCCGTCACCGGACCGGGCGGAAATCATAAATCCGGGGGCGAGCTTGCCAACCATTTGATGATGAAAGGAATTTACCCGCAGATTCTCCACTCCCAGTATGTCAAACAGGCGGGAATTTTTAACCACGGTAATGTCGTGTGTGGGATGCCAGCGAGGCGCTTGTTGGGTATGCTTGTAAGGGTGGTTCACGGCAAGCGTTATGTCCTGGCAAACGCTGCCCCCCGCCGCCACGTTGATTACCTGGATACCGCGACATATGCCCAATACGGGTTTTCCCGCTTCCATGGCTTTGGCCGCCAAGGCTAATTCAAAAGCATCCCTGTCAGGATCGATGCTTCCGGTTTCAGGCCGTGGCTCTTCGTAAAATAATGCGGGATCTATATCTCCACCGCCGGATAAAAGCAAGCCATCAATTTCATTGATTATAACACTGGCGTCATTGATACCGTAGTGGGGTAAAATAAGTGGAATTCCTCCGCCGGCATGAATTGACATTACATAATCACGGGGCAGGTAGTACCGGTTAGCTTCCGTGTCATAACAGCATGTGACGCCGATTACGGGCCGCAAAAAAACACCTCCGGTTTACGGTTTTACTGTGGCAGCCAGATAGATCACCATTAACCTGGTATTTTAAAAACCGCCACTTTGGGTGACGGTTTTACTATGTAAAAGGTTGTTATTTGTTTCGTGGCAATAAAATATATGAGTTATCTATGTATTATATGTCTATAAGCCCTAGGCTTATTTCGATAGCGTGATTTACCTTCAGCATGAGCTCGTCCTGAAGTGATGATACTTTTTCCAGTAGCCTGCTTTTGTCAATGGTTCGGATTTGTTCCAGCAGGATCACCGAGTCTTTGCCCAAACCCGCCCTTCCGGCCGGCAGTTCAACATGGGTGGGTAACTTGGCTTTTGCTATTTGTGATGTGATTGCTGCCACAATGGTTGTTGGGCTGTACTGGTTTCCGATATCGTTTTGCAATATTAATACGGGTCTTGTTCCACCCTGCTCAGAGCCTACTACCGGGCTTAAATCGGCGTAGTATATTTCACCACGGCAAATCTGCATTATCTGTTGCCTCCCGCCGCAGGCTTTGTAAGTGCTAGTTCGGCCTCCGACTCTAGCCTGTATTGTTCAATGGCCAAGGCCAAGTTGATTTTTGCCATTTCCATGTAACCTTTTTTCATTTGTTCCCTGAGTAGGTGTCGTTTACGTTCTTTAATGTAAAGAATCATGGCTTCGCGTACAAATTCACTGCGGTTCAAATTTTCGGCGGAGGCTATGCAGTCTATTTCAGACAACAAATATTCCGGTAAGCTTATCATAACACGCTTGACCCGGGCCACCCGCAATACCCCCTCTGTATACTAAAATTATATAACGGCGGACACCACATTATATACACATATTATATCTTGTTGTCAATACCAGGCTTATTCCTGGTCCTTTGCCGCGTACGGCTGGCGGGAAAGGGCGATTTTACCGGTACGGACCATTTCCACTATGCCCCGGTGCCCCAGCACGTGTGTAAAAGCTGTAATCTTTTGCTCGTCACCTATAATTTGAATCACCATCGTTTCTTTTCCCACGTCAACAATATTGGCCCTGAAAATTTCCACTATGTCCAGTATATCGCGGCGCTTCTCGGGGTCGGCCTTGACTTTAATTAGCGCAAGCTCTCTTTCAATAGAGTCACGTTCTTCCATCCGGGTAATTTTAATGACGTCTACAAGTTTGCCGAGCTGGTGGATTACCTGTTCCAATTCCCTTTCATCGCCTTTTACCACTATTGTTATTCTGGTTATGTCGGGCTCCTCTGTATAACCGGCGGCAATACTTTCAATGTTGAACACCCTTCTACTCAATAGGCCTGCGATTCGCGCCAGAACCCCGGGTTTATTCAATACCAGAACGGCCAGAGTGTGTGTCATTTTGTCTTGCCCCCCAAAACTTTATTTCAGCTTATTATGCTTATTGCCATATGGCTATAAAAATTATTTTATCATAAGAACCGGGCTGCCCCAAGCGGTTTTTGGGATGTTCCGGTTTCTTTTGTGCTGGTTTTCTTTACAATAGCAATGGCCCGGTGTTGTACCGGGCCGGAAAAAACCGGAAATGTACTTTATTGATACGATCAAAACTTGCTTAAGTAGTGTTGCAACTCCCAGGGGTGTACTTGCATGCGATATGAATTCCATTCTATCCTTTTCGCTTCAAGATAACGGCTATAAACGTGCGGCCCCAAAGCCTCCCTGATCACGCTGTCGTTTTCAAGGCAGTCCAGGGCTTCTTGCAGGCTTTCCGGCAGTGTTTTGATGCCGAGTTCCTTGCGTTCTTTGGGGGTCAACGCGTAAATATTCCGGTTACACGCGGCCGGTGGTTCAGTTCGGTTTTTAATACCGTTCAGACCTGCTTTCAGGCACACGGCCAGTGCCAGGTAAGGGTTACACGACGGGTCCGGGTTGCGCAGTTCGATCCGGGTTGACTGGTCCCGCTTGGCCGGCACCCTGATGAGCGGGCTGCGGTTGCGATAAGACCAGGCGATATAAACCGGGGCTTCATAGCCTGAAACCAGCCTTTTGTATGAGTTTACCGTGGGGTTGGTTATGGCGGTAATGGCCGGAATATGTTTCATCAGCCCGCCGATATAATATAGACAATCCCGGCTGAGCTGGTTTTCGGTATTCGGATCAAAAAAAGCATTTCGCCCGTTCTTCATTAATGACTGGTTAAGGTGCATACCGGAACCGGCGATGCCAAAAATTGGCTTGGGCATGAAGGTGGCGTGCAGGCCGTGTCTCTGGGCGATGGTTCGCACCACGAATTTGAACGTGACAATTTTATCGGCAATATCGAGGGCATCGGAGTATTTGAAGTCAATTTCGTGCTGGCCGGGGGCGACTTCATGGTGCGAAGCTTCAATTTCAAATCCCATTTGTTCAAGCGTTAAAACCATGTCCCGGCGCGCGTTCTCGCCCAAGTCAACCGGGGTAAGGTCGAAATAACCGGCTTGATCATGGGTTATGGTGGTCGGCTTTCCTTCACTGTCAACGTGGAACAAGAAAAATTCCGCCTCCGGTCCGACGTACATGGTGTAGCCCATTTCCGCCGCCTCGGCAATGGCCCGCCGCAGCACGTAGCGGGGGTCACCTATGAAAGGAGTTCCGTCCACGTTGTATATATCGCATATTAAACGCGCCACGGCGCCTTCCTTAGGCCTCCACGGGAAAATAACGAATGTTGACGGATCGGGCCGCAGGTACATATCTGATTCTTCTATGCGGACGAAGCCTTCAATTGAGGAGCCGTCAAACATTAACTCGTTATCCAGTGCTTTATCCAGTTGTTCAACGGTTATTGACACGTTTTTCAGAACGCCGAAGATATCGGTAAATTGCAATCTTACGAATTTAACCCCGTATTCTTTTGCCAGCCTGCGCACATCGTCGCTGGTTAATTCGGGCATTTTACTTCAACACCTCTTCCCATTATGCTGTGACTGGGTGGTTGCATACCATTTCAAGGCACGATATTTTTATGGAAGTACTTCGCCCCGGTAATTACAGGTGTAACAACGTATTACCTGTTTTTTGATCACCAAGTTAAAGTATAGCACATGTTTTTAGAAAAATCAGCGACTACCTAATCCTAACCGGGACAACTCTTGAGATGTGGTTACGGCTCCCGTTACAATGTAGCGTGGCGTTTTTTATTGCAACAAACCCAGCAGTGCGGACGGTTCGGCTACCGGTTCCAGGCACGCCCGTCCCCGGCAAACGTAAGCCAGTGCCCGGCCGTTAACCGGCTTGTATTCTTTAAAATGAGGGATAAGGTCCAGTATTTCCGGGATGGCATCATCACCAGCCGGGCGGTGGATAAAAACGGCATTCGGCGTGTAATGTCGTCTTGATAGGCCAAGCATTTCCTGTACCGTATTGTTTTCAATGTCGCCGGTCACGGTAACGCTGGTTGCCGGCCCCGTGGCGAACAACATGGCGGTGATAAAAAACGTGTACCCCCGTGGGTACTCGGCCACAGTTGGGGCAAATGTATCCAGCAGGCGACGCGCCGTTTCTTCCATGCCGGTGTCGCCGGTTGCCAGGGCCAGGTGTAGTATGTTTAGGGCCATCACTGAATTGCCCGAGGGCAGTGCCCCGTCATAAACTTCCTTTGGCCTGGTAATAAGTTGTTCCGCGTCATTACCGTAGAAATAAAATCCCCCTTGTTTTTCATCCCAGAACAATTCTACAGTTTGTTTAACCAGATTGGCGGCGCGCACCAGGTATTCCGGTTGGAAAGTGGCCCGGTATAATTCCAGCAAGCCCCAGGTAAAAAAAGCGTAATCATCAAGGTATGCTTCATAAGCGGCTTCACCGTCACGGTAGCGGGCCACTAGCCGCCCGTCTTTTCGCACCAGGTTGCGCCGGATGAATAACTCAGCTTTTTGGGCTGCTTCAATATATACCTTATCGTTTAAAACGGCTCCGCCCCGGGCTAGGGCGGCAATCACCAGCCCGTTCCAGGCGGTCAGTATCTTGTCGTCCTTGAAAGGGTGCGGTCTTTTTTCGCGATGAGTGAACAGGTTACGCCGGCAGTCTTCCAACAGGGATACAAGCTTGTCCCCTTCTATACCGAATTCACGCGCCCTGTCTTCCGGCATTCCTTTGAGCAGGTTTGGTATGCTGCGCCCCTCGAAGTTGCCTTCCCGTGTGATATCGTAAACCTGGTTGAAAATACGCCCCTTTACTTCACCCAGAACATTTTCAACTTCGGCCGGATCCCAAACGTAAAATTTACCTTCAACCCCTTCCGAATCAGCGTCTTCGGCTGAATAGAAGCCCCCTTCCGGGTGTTCCATATCCCTGAATATATAGGTAAATATATTCTTTGCTACCCGGGCGTAAAGTTGTTTCCCGGTTGCCTGGTGTGCTTCCAGGTAAGCCAGGGCAGACAATGCGTTATCGTAAAGCATTTTTTCAAAGTGCGGGACCAGCCATTGCCGGTCGGTGGAATAACGGGCGAATCCGAATCCAATGTGATCGTATATGCCGCCGCGGTACATGGACTGCAAGGTTTTTTCCGCCATGGCCAGGGCTTCCCCGTTACCGGTGCGCTCCCAGTAGCGCAGCAGGAATATGATATTGTGTGGCGTGGGGAACTTGGGTGCCGGCCCGAAACCGCCGTATAGCGGGTCAAATGACTCTTTCAAATGGGCGAAACAGTTTTTAATTATTTCTTCCTGTATTTCCGGACCGGTTTCCCCGCCCGCCGGTTGCTGTTGTTGTAAATGTTTTACAATTAAGCTTCCCATCCTGGTTATTGCTTCCCTGCCGGTGTGCCATTTCGCGACCACTTGTTCCAGGATGTCCAAAAGCCCCGGCCGGCCCCACTTTGACCGCTTGGGAAAATAAGTGCCTGCGAAAAAAGGTTTTTTGTCGGGGGTCATGATTACGGTTAACGGCCATCCCCCCTGCCCGGTTAGGGCCTGGCAGGCCTTCATATAGATATGGTCTATGTCCGACCGCTCTTCGCGGTCCACCTTGATGGACACAAAATGTTTATTTAAAAAATCGGCGACCTCCCTGTCTTCAAAAGATTCCCGTTCCATTACGTGGCACCAGTGACAGGTCGAATATCCCACGCTTAAAAAAACCGGTTTATCTTCCTTTGCAGCTTTTTCAAAGGCTTCTTGTCCCCAGGGAAACCAGTCCACAGGGTTGTTGGCGTGTTGAAGAAGATAGGGGCTTTTTTCTTTTATAAGTCTATTTGGTTTCCCTGTAAATTCCACGGGTATCACTCCAATTTACACTTTTTTCTCCTACTTATTATGCGAAAAAGCGCCGGTAAATATCAGACCAAAGCCGCTTTCTTTCTTACATGGTAAAAATAAGATCATATTTGATTCGAGTTTAGTAAAATCAGTTGATGACCAAGGCAAAAGCCTTGAGGGGTCTCCTAAGACACTTGGGAATTTGTGGAAAATGTTTAAGAGAAAGTGTAACGGTTAAAATAAAACGCCCCGGGCAAACCTGCACCGCATTTCAGACAGGTTCCCGGGACGCCGTTACTTGAATTGTACCTATCCTTGTGGTATTAGACTGGTTTAACCGAAAAAACGCGATATATTTTAGATCATAATACAGTATTTTTATCGAACTGGCATATTTATACCCGGAGCGTTCAGAGTTTTTCCCGTCAACTGGTTTATTTTTTTCGCTGTCGTCACGCGACTTGAGTACTCGTTTTCCGCTCTGCTGCCCGGGGACCGGCTGTAGGTATTATTGCCGGTTACGGCGTTTTACCTGGGGATATGTTCTTTTTGTCCGGTATATAAATCCAGTCCCTGTTTCCATATCTTTTACTCCTATTAATTAATCCCACCGGTGGGTTCGGCCAAGGGTTATAAATAGCTAATTAAACAATAAAACTCAAACAATAAAAACTACTTGTTGCGAACAAGGTCCTTGTATAGTTCCGGACGCCTTGCATCCAGGTAAAAACTATACCTCATGGATGGTGATTCCTTGCGACGAATAGTATTGATGATACCCGGTTCCAGATCTGCCACAGTCATTTCTTCCCGCCCGTTGAAAGCTTCGGCCACCACGTTTCCCCTGGGATCGATAACAATGGTTCCGCCGCAAAAGCTGTGCCCTGCGCCGTCTTCGCCCACAAGATTGCATGCAGCAAGGTATGCCGCGTTGTCGTAAGCCCTGGCGGTCATGTATTTTAACCAAATTTTTCTGCGGTCTCCAACTATTGTAGGAGACGCGTGGGGGGCCAGAATTATTTCTGCTCCTTTAAGCGATAAAATGGTGGCTACTTCGGGAAAGTGCATGTCCCAGCATATACCGATCCCGAATACCACCCGGTTTTCCAGGTAAAAAACAGGTAATTCCTCCCCGGGGGTGAAGTACGGTTTTTCACTATTACCAAGGTGTGTTTTACGATACTTGAAAATTTGCCCGTTCGGGTATGAAATAAGATGAGTGATGTATGGCTTTATTGAACCGGATCTTTCAACCAGGCCCGCCAAAACTACCAGACCTGTTTTTCGGGCGATTTCCACCAATTGCTCGGATGACGGGCCAGGCACGGGTTCGGCGTGTTCAGCGGCATGATTGCGGCTGTAGCCGTGCACGCAAAGCTCGGGGAAACAAATAATGTCCACTTTTTGTTTGGCTGCCTCGGTGGAGAATTGTTCAATTTTCGCCAGGTTATGCTCGGTGTTTCCCAACTTAGATTCCATTTGTACCATGGCAATGCGAATTTTATCCATAACTTCCTCCGCTCTCCAACGCTGTTTTTAATAAACGTGTACATTATTCTAACCGCGACGGGCGGGTTTAAGCAACCCCACTCTAAAAAGTACGGTTATTTATAAATTGTTCACAAAATGCGTATCCCTGGCGGGTTTATATTCCCGCCAGGAAAACAAAAAGAATGGAGTATGGGTTTTAGTCAAAAGTATAAACTTTTATCCAGAGAGGAATTTGAAAACAAAAACCCGGCTTTCCGCAAAGCCGGGCTCGCCCATAGGTTAAAAAACCTTGGTTTTCTTCCCAACCAGTACCAATCCTTTCTGCGGAAGGCGATACTTTGCTTTGTTCAGGCAGGTTTCCTGACTTGTGGATCATGGCGCACCTCCCGCCTTCCCGGGCTGTAACGACCCAGTGGCATGATGGGAGCCGCTCCCCACTTACAGTGGCCGGACCGTCCGGGAATTTCACCCGGTTCCCTTTTACCCCGGTATAAACTGGGCACCTGAACAATTATTTTGTTGTTATTTATTAAACTAACATTTTTTTGATAGTTTGTCCATGGTAAGTTGAGTCCGTATAATTGTGTAAAATAGGTTTCCAAAAAAAATACTGGAGCCAG
>CBETWA010000032.1:0-35756 GCA_965539975.1 uncultured bacterium
TCGTGAAAGGCTTTCGCGAACATCACGTTCGCTCGTCCGGTTTCGCAGCCTCGCTGCGCCGGGTGCCGTTACCGGCGCTCCCGCAAATCGCTCGACCGGAACAGGTATACCCTACAAGCAGTTTTCATCTTTCTACTGGTGCCGCAACGCTGCGGCATGGAGGTCTACCCGGATGCCACCGCTGGCTCTGGTAAATCATAGAAATTGCATTTTTATTCCTTGTTAATGCTGTAATGGTGACAAATATAAAAAAATAGGCATGATTTTTGCAAAAATTTTCGCAAAAATCATTTTCAACTGGAGGGATTAACTATGTTGATGAGCGGAGCGCAATATATAGAAAGCATGAAAAAGTTCAACCCTCGCATTTTCCTGGGCGGAAAACAGGTGAAGTTGCTGGAAAATCCTACCACAATGACAGTAATAAAGGCCAATGCCAAAGTTTATGACCTTGCTTTGGAACCTGAACACAAGGATATTATGACGGCGCGGTCGCATTTGACCGGGGATATTGTAAGTCGCAACTTGCATATTGCGCAAAGTACCGAAGACCTGGAAAAAAGAGCGGAAATGGCCTTGTTGACCAGCCAGGTCCTGGGGACGTGTAATTACCGCTGCGTGGGCGCGGATATTCTTAACGCCCTGGCTGGTATTACATGGGAGATGGATAAGGATCTCGGCACCGAGTACCACCAGAGGTTCAACAAACACCTTAAGTACTTACAAGAAAACGACCTTGCTTGCAGCGGCGCGGTCACGGACCCCAAGGGTGACAGGAGCAAAAGACCCGGGCAGCAGGAAGACCCGGATGTTTACGTGCACGTGAAAGAGAAGAATAAGGACGGTATTGTGGTTCGCGGCGCAAAGGTTTCGCAGAGCGGGGCTATTGGCGCGCATGAGACAATTGTGATTCCCACAATGGGAATGAAGCCGGGAGAAGAGAAATTTGCAGTGGCATTTGCCGTGCCGAACGGCGCGCCGGGGATTACTTACATCTGCCAGTACACCCCGTTTACCGCTGAGCGAGAGCTAAACGACCCAAAGTACCTGGGTAACCCGGAGTACGGCCAGAGGGAAACATGCATTATGGTGTTTGACGATGTTTTCGTTCCCTGGGAGAAGGTGTTCTTGTGCGGTGAAACCCAGTATTGCGGTAAGCTAATCGCCCGTTTCGCCAAGACGCACCGGATGAATTGCGGCGGGGCGTGTAAGGTTGGTTTTGCCGATATTATCATAGGTGCCACCCAGCTGATGGCTGAATATTCGGGGGTGCAAAAAGCGCCTCACATTGTGGATAAAATTACCGATATGGTGCGCATTTGCGAAACAGCGCGGGCTTGCAGTATTGCTGCGGCCTTGAAAGGCCGGGAGGAACCGGCCGGCTCGGGGTTTTACCAGCCAGACGATGTTTTCGGGAACGCGGCCAAGTTGACGGTTGCCGAAGGGTTCTGGGATTTGATGAAATGGGCCGGGGACATCGGCGGAGGAATGGCGGTCACCATGCCCTCGGAAAAAGAGCTGGAAAACCCGGAGACCGCGGAATATGTGCGCAAGTTTATGAAAGCATCCGCACCTGCCGAGTTGAGGTTGCGCATGGCAAAGGTTATACAAAACTGGTGTGCCGGCCTGCACGGCGCGGGCACCTGGCACGGGGCGGGCTCGCCCATGGCACAAAAAATGGCGCTGTACAACCTGGCCAACCTGGAAGAAAAGAAAGCCCTGGCAAAGAAAATTGCCGGGCTTGAAGATTAAATTTGCAGTACTTGTGGTTACTGTTGCGGCAGCACAGTTTTTAGAATTAGCGGGGCCGGTGGTGGTTCGGTGTCTCCGATGAGGAATGCGCCGGCTACCGCGGCGGAAGCCTCGTCAAGGCTGCTTTGCCTGTTCGTATGCAGTATGGCCAGGGGTTCGCCCGAAACTACAGGGTCCCCTGGCTTTTTCACCAGCTCAATTCCAGCAGCGTGGTCAACCGGATCATCTTTTTTCTTTCTTCCAGCTCCCAGCAACATGGCCGCATTTCCAATGGCCAGCGCGTTAACGGAAGTTACGTAACCGGACGCCGTCGCCTCGACCTTATGCTTGATGGACGCGGACGGGAGTTTTGCCGGGTTGTCAATTATAGAAACGTCTCCTCCCTGGGCTTCAATTAGGGCCTTGAATTTATTCAGCGCCTCGCCGTTTTGCAACAACTTCTCCAGGCGCGCACGGGCGGTTTCAAAGGATTTCTCGGCCTGTGCCAGCACCAGCATGTGTGCCCCCAGTGTAAGGCAAAGTTCCTTTAAATCGCCCGGCCCGCCGCCGCGCAGTGTTTCCAGCGCTTCACCAACTTCCAGCGCGTTGCCCACGCATCGCCCCAGGGGCCGGTCCATACCGGTTACCACGGCTGCCATCCGCCTGTTTACCATGCCACCGATGGATACCATGGTTTCAGCCAGTTTTACAGCATCAGCCATGTTTTTCATAAATGCCCCGCTGCCGCACTTGACATCCAGCAAAATAGCGTCGGCTCCGGAGGCTATTTTTTTAGATGTCACACTGGATGCAATCAAGGGGATACTGTCCACGGTTGCAGTTACATCCCGCAAAGCGTATAGTTTTTTGTCCGCCGGCGCCAGTTTTCCTGTTTGTGCCATCAAGGCAATATTTATTTTTTGCACCTGCTTGATGAAAGCATCCGGCTCCAGGTTGACATTAAAACCGGGGATTGATTCGAGCTTGTCGATGGTGCCGCCGGTGTGCCCCAGGGCGCGGCCGCTCATCTTGGCCACCGGGACGCCCGCCGAAGCCACCAGTGGAGCCAGCACCAGGGTGGTCTTGTCGCCCACCCCACCTGTGCTGTGCTTGTCCACTTTGATGCCGGGGATGGCCTCAAGACTAATTGTCTCTCCTGAATTTACAATGGCCATGGTCAGGTCGGCGGTCTCCCGGTGACTCATGCCGCGAAAATAGATGGCCATCAACAGCGCTGCCATCTGGTAATCGGGAATGGTATCACCGGTATAACCGGAAACTATAAATTCAATTTCGTCCCTGCTCAATTCCCCGCCGTTCCGCTTCTTCAGTATCAGATCATACACTCGCATGCTATATCCCCCCTGGCAAGATATCACGCGCAAAACTGTTTCCGGTACCGAACTGCAGCCCGAACAGCTCGGCCACGGTGGCTGCCACGTCGGAGAAGCTCTCCCTTTCACCCAGGTTAACGCCTTGTTTCAACCCCGGACCGTAAACAAGAAGGGGCACGTACTCCCTTGTATGGTCGGTGCCGGGGGTGGTGGGATCGGTACCGTGGTCCGCGGTGATGATTAGCACGTCTTTTGAACGAAGGTGGTTTATTATTTCCGGCAGGCGCCGGTCGAACTCTTCCAGTGCCGCGGCGTAGCCCCGGGGATCGTTACGGTGACCGTATAACTGGTCAAAGTCAACCAGGTTAGTGAATACCAGGCCGCTGAAATTTTCACGCATGGCAGCCAGGGTCTTGTTGATGCCGTCGTCGTTACCGGTGGTGGGCAGTGACCTGGAAATGCCCTTACCGGCAAATATATCCCTTATTTTGCCCACTCCCACCACCTCCAGGCCGTTATCCAGGAGCAGGTCCAGTACCGTGGGGGAGGGTGGTTTCACGGAGTAATCGTGACGGTTGGCCGTGCGCTTGAATGAACCGGGTAGACCTATAAATGGCCGGGCGATTACCCTGCCCACCTCGTGCCGGCCAGTGAGCAGCTCCCGGGCGATTCGGCACATGCGGTACAGCTCTTCCAGGGGTATTACTTCCTCGTGGGCGGCGATCTGGAACACGCTGTCCGCGGAAGTATAAACTATAGGGTACCCCGTCCGCATGTGCTCTTCGCCCAGTTCCTCAATGATTGCGGTTCCAGATGCCGCCTTGTTGCCAAGTATTTGCCTGCCTATTTTTTTCTTGAACGGTTCTATTATTTCGGGGGGGAATCCGTCCGGGTAAACCGGAAACGGGCGCTCCAGTATGATGCCTGCCAGTTCCCAGTGGCCGGTGGTGGTGTCCTTGCCAGGTGAACGTTCTTTCATTCTTCCGTAACAAGCCAGGGGCTTGTCCACCGGCGGAACGCCGGAGATATCGGTCAGCAGCCCTAGCCCCATCTGCCCGAGGTTAGGCAAGTTGATGCCTCCCACGGCGCGAGAACAGTTGCCGAGGGTATTACAATGGTAATCACCAAATAGATCTGCATCGGGAAGGGCGCCTATTCCAACGCTGTCCAGCACAATTAATATTATTTTCCTGTCCACATTCGGGATCAAATTGAGCCCTCCTTAATCTTAGCCCTGGGGTGGTGTTTTTGAAACTGGTCTAAAAGCCTGGTACTGGTTAAATGCGTGTAAATCTGCGTGGTGGAAATATCGGCGTGGCCGAGCATTTCCTGTACTGCCCGCAGGTCGGCCCCGTTCTCCAGCAAGTGGGTGGCAAAAGAATGCCGCAGGGTGTGCGGCGTAATTTCTGTCGTTATACCGGCTTTACGGGCATATTTTTTTAAAAGTTTCCAAAACCCCTGCCGGGTCAATCTTTTCCCGCGCATGTTCAGAAATAACGCTTTTTCGTACCGGCTGTTTTTTATTTTCACCCTACCCCTTTGCAGGTATTCCACAAGGTACTTCACCGCCACGCTGCCCACGGGCACGATCCGTTCCCTGGAGCCTTTGCCCGTGCAGCGCACAAAGCCGTGTTCGCAATCAACATGTTGTATATCAAGCGCCAGCAGCTCCGATACCCGCATACCGGTGGCATACATCAACTCCAGCATGGCCTTGTCCCGTAGCCCCGCCGTGTTACCAGTACGGGGCTGCTCCAGCAAAACCGCAACTTCTTCCTGGTTGAGAACGGCCGGCAGGCTTTTTTTGATTCCTGGGGATTCCATGTTTTCGGTGGGATCTTTTTCTAACCGGCCTTCCTCCACGAGAAATCTGCAAAACATTTTGATGGACGCCATTTTTCTTGACAAGGTAGCTGGAGACAAGCCGCGTTTTTTTAAATCAATTAAATAGTTCAATACAGTGATCCTGTTGATGGAACTCGCATTGTAAATTCCTTTTTTTTGACAATAATTTTTAAACTGCTTTAAATCCAACGCGTATGAAATTACAGTGTTGTCGGCCAACCCCCTTTCCACGGCCAGGTGGTTGCCAAAACTTTTTATCTCTTTATCCATTATACTACCTCCGCAGACTGTGTTTCACGGTTTCTACGGTTGACTCCTATTTCCTGCTCGGATGGTTGAATTACGAGTTGTATATTCACGTATAACAATGACTTTTTTACCGACCTGCCAGTATGGATGCCGAGAACCGGGTCAATTCGGGAGTAACATAAGCTTCCACCAGTGCGGCAACGAAAAGAACAAGCATTACGAAAAACATGATAGCGGTGTAATTGATAAAACCGGGTAATATTCTTATATTCGAGTTGAAAAATCTTCTAATTAACAGAATGGAAAAGGAGAGGGATGCGGTACCTCCTATAATCAGTGCCGGGATGAAAAAAATGTTATGCGGTAGCATGGATAACATAATTACTCCTACACCCTGCAGTTCTTTTTCGGCGGCCAGAAAACCGGCCGCGAATCCAATAATAAATCCACGCACAAAAACAAATGCCAGCACCAGCGGCAGGCAAATAATAGTCATCCCGAGGATATAAATGATGAATCCCGCCAGCAGGTTATCACTAATTGCTTCCCTTGCCATCATTGCCCGGTCCACTTCGATTTCCGAAGCCCGGGACAAAAACGATTGCAGATAACGGTTTAATTCCGCCACCTGTTCGGGATCCATGGAGTTTGCCCCAATCGTACCGGCCAGGATTCCCAGCCCGAATACACCGGTGACTATAAGGTAAACCGGCCAGCCCTGGCGGAGGGACGCGGAATATAACCGGCCAAGGTAACCCATAATACCGCTCCCTTGTAACTACTTGTCCATAGTTATTTATATGTGGAAAAGGAGCGGTTATAACTTATTTATAGTTATACGTCTCAATTATAATCCTTGCTATGTATTCAGCTGCCAGTATGTCTTCAAGAGAATTGCCGCTGGCGGCCACAACGGTGATCCCGGTACCGCCCAGTTCCCTTGCTTTCCGGCATGCCCTTTTGGCAGCTGCCCGAGCCGGCGCCGGTCCTTTTTTAAGCATAGTCCTGGCCACCGTGCCGGTGAGCACCGCCGGCGCTCCCGCTTTTACGGCCGCGTCGAAGGCAACCCCCCCGGTACCGGTAGTCGCCACCACTACCTTGTCCCGCATGTCATGGAGTTTTGGCGTTTCCGACCCTATGTTGGGCAGCACGGCGTCCAGCCGGGCACCTGCTTTTTTCAACCCGGCAACGGTTTTGGACATGTTGTCCAGCCTTTCAGAGTCTGTTCCCACTCTCGGCTCCCCCACCAAAACTACAGCGGTATTATTTTGGACGGCTTGCAGACCCGCCATGTAGCCCACAGCGGCGGGATCTACCGGCACGGGCGGGGAAGCGCCGTCCGGTGCCGCGCCGTATACCGCCAGCGCCCCGGCGTCGATGGCCGCTTCCAGGGTGGTGGACATATCTATAACGTCCACGATCACAACCACGTCACCCCTGGCTGCGGCTGCCGCCGCACCGCTGGCGTTAACGGATAAATTCACAGTGGGAACACGCAAAAAACACACCCCCTCGGGTTATGAAACGAAAGCAGGATGCATATAATCATTTCGGTAATTATTACTAATAAGGAGAGAATTATGTTGCGCATTTTTGTTTCAGGGAATAGTATTTGTTATTGCGGAAAAATGGAAGACATTTTGAGACAACTCAGGTCGAATGCCCAAAAAAACATGACGCTGCGCGATTATATCAAATACCTGCTGCATTGATTTCGGCGGCATGTATACCGGCCGCGCCGGCGGCCAGGAAAAAGGCCGGGTCCTGGTCGGGTGTTCTACCCATGGATGTTACGGCGATACCGTGGCGGGATAGTTCACCAAGCGCCGGCCGGCCGTCAACGGTGACAATTGAATGTTTACCGGTGGGCCAGGCTTCGGAAATTTGTTTGCTTATCTTATTTACCCAGTGCGGGTTGTCCAGCCGTGGCAGTACAACTGTGCAAGGAGTAAGCGCGATTTTACCCAGTGCGGTTGCGGTGTGATGGCTAAGCCCGCAATGCCTTTCCCTGGGGTCGGCAAAACTGATGCGCGGTATGGCAACCGGTTTTCCACCCAGGATATTCACGGCGTTTACAATCTCCCCCTGTTCAACACCGGTGAATCCGAAGCGTGAACCCGTTCCCACAATACCCGGACCCATGGTTACTATGGCCACGTCGGCCCGGGCGGCGGATACCGCCGTTAACAATGCGGTGTAAATATTTACGGTGTCCCAGTCGCCGCCAAAAGCATGGCCGCATGTTATTGTGTAGTCCACAAGACCGCATTGCTTCAGGTTATGCACCAGGTCACTCAAGAAAAGGGGCAGGGCGGCGCCATCAGTCATTATATATACAACGCGGGCTTTTCCGCCGCTTTTTACTTTTGCGCCGGCGGCAGCCGGAGCCAGCATGCTGTGCAGTTCACCGATCACCACCGGCATGCCGCCCAGGGTTTCGGTACTGTTAATTTGCGCAGACCACGGGCTGTCCTCTTCTTCTGCCGCGAGAACCTTTACCTGGGTTGGACTGTACCGCAATTTCATAATGTGGCCGTCCGGCGCGGAATCGCGAACAGGCCGGCTTGCATTGGCCATGACGAAATGAACCCCGCCGGTGCCCAGCTTTTTGGCCACGGCGGTAGTGTTCAGTATAACATCGTCACCCTGACTAATATCACCGGTCAACAGGTCATAGTTATACGCAACGCCCGTGCCTTCACCGGGAATTTCCACTGTTACGGCGGTTAGGTTGTTTCTCCGGTACTTTATTTCGATTACTTTGCCTTTCCTTACTCTGATCAAGTTTTTTCACCAGCGGCTTCACTGATAATAGCCAGCACGTAATTAGACACGGTAACCAGGTCTTCCACCGTGATGAACTCTTCCGTTGTATGCACTTTTTGCATGGCAATACCGAGATTGACCGATGGTATACCGTGGCTGTTTAATATATGAGTGTCGCTGCCGCCTCCGGTGCTGCGGATTTCGGTTGTAAGGCCTAGTTTCCTTGCAGCGCGGCAGGCCAGTTGTACAACGCCGGAATCCTCGGGTACGTGCATGGCGGGGTAAATAGTTTCGACCTCTAGTTTCAACCCGGCCCCCGATTCGCGGGTTGCATTTTCAAGGGCTTCGCATATGGCACGGGTCTGCCTGACCCGTTTATTCTCCACCAGGCTCCTGGTTTCACCTTCCAGGGTCACCTTTTCGGGGACCACGTTGATGGCCACACCGCCGGATATCAACCCGATGTTGGCCGTGGTTTCACTGTCAATACGCCCCAGCTTCATATTTGCAATTGCGCGCGCGGCAATCTGGATGGCGTTAATGCCGTCTTCCGGGTTTATACCGGCGTGGGCGGCCACACCTTGAATTTCAGCTTTTATTTTATCCTGGGAAGGACCGCGGTTGACAATGGTGCCGGGCGGCCCGTCGCTGTCCAGCACAAATCCCATTTCCGCGGAAACCAGGTTGAAATCAAGGTTCTTGGCTCCCGCAAGACCGGATTCCTCGCAAACTGTAAAGATTAACTCCAGGTCGCCATGAGGCAGCCTTTTTTCTTTTAATACTTTTACGGCTTCTATTATACAGGCAATGCCGGCTTTGTTATCAGCTCCCAGAACCGTGTTGCCGGCCGAGCGGATAACGCCGTTTTCTAGCACCGGCTGGACACCCCTGCCGGGCGTCACAGTGTCCATGTGAGCGCAAAAAGCTATAGTTGGAGCGCTGGCGCTGCCTTTTAATTTTGCAATCAAGTTTCCCGTTTCTGTACCGGTCTTTTCAGCCGCTCCGTCAATAAAAATTTCCATGTCCATTTCCGACAGTTTTTCCTTTAAAATATGTGCTATCCTTCCTTCCCTGCCGCTTTCGCTGTCTACCCGGGCCAGCATCATAAAACAATTTACCAGCCGTTCCTTGTCGATCAATAGCATAACCCACCTTTATATTATGATCATGTGATAATAATACCATAAAAAGACTAATTGCCGGGTTCTTTGTCCCTTCCCAGCATGTCAAGGTAATTAAGCAGAGAATTTCCGGATATTATGCGGGTAAGTGAATACTTCTCGGTTATTATGTGCATGATCAACAAGAATGCCAGGTACCCCGCCCTGTAGTATCCATCAAGGGCCGCGGCGGCGGAAACACCTATTACCACGCCCAGTGTATTGGAACCGGCGTCTCCCATCATGGCTCTCGCCTTTAAATCCGCCGGCAAGTATGCCACCAGCGCGCCGGTGATTATGGCCACCGGGATTAGCATTTCGTTTCCGGCCAGAAACGGCAATATGGCTAAAACAAGTATGATATAAACCTTTCCGGCTCTCCCGGGACGCAAGTCGAACAGGTTGAGCAGGTTTACGGACAAAGCTATTATCAGCGCACTGTCCATGATCCTTATGAGTTGACCTGGGTAAAGGTATGTAGCTGCGATTAGGGCCAGTGTTCCCCCTCCAAGCGCCTTAACTGCACCCGTGGTTAGTTTTCCGGCAAACAGGGCTTTAAAGTGGCCGGTTAGCCCAGTGGTTTCCCTGGTACCAAGGAAATCATCCACCAGGCCAAGCAATGTGGCACCGCCTGTTGCAAAAAGAAATAAAAGTAACATGCCGTGTAGTTCCGGGCCGGTGAAAAGGAAAATTAAAAAAAACGCCGGTAGCGAAGAAATAAAAAAAATAACCCCTGCCGATAGCGGTATTTCAATATTTTTAAAGTTGGACCGTGTAAACCCGCCTGATTTTATCATTGTAATGATAATTTCCCTTGTGGCCAGCACCAGTATGAAAGTTATTAAAAAACCGGCGGTGGCGAAAATTTTCTCCTGGCTCACTTATGAGATCACTCCGAGTTATATAATAAAGCCAACGCTACCGTCGTGAGTAGGCGGCTGCATGTAACACAAGGTTCACGGAAATCAAACTCTTATTGCCGCTTTTAGTAATGTCCTGGCAATATGCCAGAATTGTTTGCCGCGGTGTTTGAACCCCTTGAGGTCACGGCCCGTTTCGGCGTGTGTCATTTGTACCGGTACCTCGAGTACTCGGAATCCTGCTCGTGCCGCTTTAATGGTCATGCCCACCTCCACGCCGTAACCGGCAGAGAAAGGAAAAACTTTTTCCAAAACCTGCCGGGTCATGGCCCTCTGGCCTGATAGAGGCGAATGCATAGTAAGCCCAGTATAAACACGTATACCCCAGCGGGCAAGTCCCTTAACTAGACCGAACCCGCCTTTCCGTTTTGGTGGGGGAAAACGGGCCACGGTCATGTCCGCGCGTCCTTCCAGCACTGGTTTTAACAAAAATTCCGCATCACGAGCCGATTCACCCAGGTCGCCATCCAGTAGAAGGTAAATATCGGCGCTTGTATGCCTGATGCCGGTGTTCAAAGCTTCACCCTTGCCGCCATTGCGTTCAAGAGAAATTACCCTAGCACCGGCCTTTTTGGCCAGCGCGGCGGTTTCATCGGTTGAAGCATCGTCAACCACCAGTATTTCTGAAATGGCCGGTATTTTTTTTAAGTTCAGAACGGTATTGTAGATATATTCTGCTTCGTTGTATGCCGGGATAACGGCTACTGTTATCAAAGAAGCGGGCATTTAACGGGCTCCTTCCCTTTGTGATACAGGCTTGATTTCGGGTAATAGCTTTTGAGCCGTCGATTTTACACCATAATTTCCGGGCTGGCCGCCAAGCGCCAGCACCATGGCAAGTTGTCCCGGGGCGCTGTCGATATTGTCTATGGTGCTGATATGTTTGCGCTGGTAATCTTTCATAAAAGAAAACGTAACATCTGTTTCTTCCACGCCAATTACGGGAATTTGTAAATCCAGGAAAAAATCAATAACGTGCAGGTCAAATACCACATCACGCTTGCTGGCACCATAACCCCCGCCGATAATTATTACACTATCCAGCGGTATCCCGTATTCGCCGGAAGTTCGAACAATTTCATTTTCTTTTAAATAATTAACGGTTTCCGTGTTGGTGCCGAAAATAATAGCGGCTGATATTTCAACAGCCAGCCTGTGGGTGAATTGCTCGGGGTCGGACTCCTGCCAACCCAGAGAGGAAATGGTCTGTGATAATATATGCTCATCATTAATAGAATTATTGACAGATGTCACCGATGCAACCTGTCCACCTGCATTCTCAATTATTTTCGTTATCTCCGGCGGGAAACCGTAACCGTTCAGTTCAATAATGCCAAATTTTTTTCCATCTAGCCTGCCGGAAACTAAAGCGGGTAGAACTTCTTGTTCAAATTGCTTGTGTATGTTGGAATCCATTTCCAGGGCGGCGGCCCGTGCCTGGATGGCTTCATTGGATTCACGGAGTGATTGCAACTGTTCTTCAAGCCTGTCGGTAACTTGTTTTTGGTATTCAATCAATGCATCGTTTCCCAGCATGGTGCTTCCAATAAGTATACCGATTCCAAGAGCCAAAAACACCGCCACCAGAGAAGCAATATGGTATTTATAATCAATAATCATATTTTTCACCTATATTCCAGTTAATATCCTGAATTGTATGATTAAAAGTCTTAACAATTCCCGGGTGGCTGGAGATATCATCATTATTGCCGTCACAGGTAATAATGCAGCTATAAAAATGGGCGCCAGGTCCCTTGGTTTAAGGCGACCTTTATACAGCTGGCTCACTCCCTTGGCATCAACCAAGATTGAGCCCACTTTCGTTCTGACGAGAAATGTACTGGCCATGCCTTTCCTTCCTTTTTCAAGAAAATCAATCATGTTTGAGTGAGTTCCCACTGCCACGATAAGTTCCGCACCAAGCTCATAAGCCATAAGCATGGCAATGTCCTCGCTGGTGCCCGGTGCCGCAAATACCGACGCCTCAAGTCCCAACTTTTTCACCCGGGCCATTCCAGGTGCGGTGCCATCCGGGTACGCGTGAACCACCAGTTCGGAACCACTGAGAAGCATACCGTCACTGACGCTGTCCATATCACCCACGATTACATCCGGCTGAAGGCCGAATTCGGCCAGCGCGTCAGCTCCTCCATCAACACCGATTATGACGGGTTTAATTTCATCGATATAAGATCTAATTGCCCTGAGATCTTCCTTGTAGTTTTTGCCGCGTACCACTATAAGGGCATGCTTGCCGCTAAAAGATGTTTTTATTTTTGGTATTTTATACTGGTTGCAAATAAGCCCGATTTCGTTCCTGGCATATTCCATTGTGTTTTTGATAAAAGCAGAAAGCTCTTTTTCAAGGTTGGCCTTTGCTTTTTTCATTTTGTGCTTGATAAAATCCGTTGTTAGTTCAATACCACCGGCCAGCTTACAACCGTTTACAAATACATTACCGTTGCTTATTTCAATTTCTTGCCCTTCCGACAGTTGCTCAAAAAAGTTACCACCGGGGCAATCTATAAGTTTTACACCTGATTCAACCAAGTGTAGCGGGCCCTCGTTAGGGTAGGTGTCGCTCATTGAAGGTGAAACATTTACCACGGCTTTTACCCTTGCCTCAATTAAGGCTCTCGCGGCAACCTCATCTAAATTTGCGTGGTCGATAATGGCGATATCCCCGGGTTGGAGTCTTTTAACCAGGTTTTTCGTTTTTTTGTCCAGTCTTGCCGGTCCTTTTATTACAGGGCTTTTCATTTAAGATCACCCGCCTTGTCTAGCTTAACATTTTACAATTTTTGTTTATAAGCGTCAAGGATTCACTGTTCCATGTCAAGTATAGTGCAAAAAAACCTGACTTATATAGCCAGGCTCTTAATTATGTTATTATATACTTTTTTACGCTATCAACTGACTTTAGATTCTATTCTCAATTTATCCGCTATCATGGCTATAAATTCGGAATTGGTTGGTTTCCCCCGTTCAAGATTGATTGTGTAACCAAAAAACTTCGTCATCATTTCAACATTCCCGCGGTCCCAGGCAAGCTCTATAGCATGCCTTATCGCTCTTTCCACACGGCTGGGTGTTGTCTGGTATTTCTGGGCGATGGTGGGATACAATTCCTTTGTAACTGCTCCCAAAAGATTAACATCTTCTATTACTTCCAGGATGGCGTCTCTCAGATAATGGTATCCCTTTATGTGGGCGGGTACACCCATTTCGTGTATTATGTTGGTTACAGCAACATCCAAGTTTTTAGGTTTGGATGTGGTAATATATTGCGATGATTTGGCGTTACCTGTCAGCTGTTTTATGCGCGTGGCCAGTACGCTGAAGTCAAACGGTTTTAAAATGTAATAATCAGCTCCCAGCTCAACAGCCCTCTGGGTGATTCTTTCCTGCCCGAAGGCGGTTAAAATGATTACTTTGGGTCTGTGGCCCGGTGAATTTTCATTTAATTTTTCCAGTACTCCTATGCCGTCCAGGTGGGGCATGATAACATCCAGAACCAAAACATCGGGATTTTGTTCCTTAATTATTTTCAGGGCGTCTATCCCATTGTGAACAATCCCGGTTATGTTAAACTCTTCCTGTGATTGTAAAAAATCCTTTAATAATTCGCAAAATTCTTTGTTATCATCTGCAATAACTATTTTAGTTGCCGTTTTCATGAAAATTCCCGCCTCCTAAAATATTTCTTATATAGTCTGTGGTAGTATTCTTTCGACGGAGACGGGAATATACCTTTAATTTTCTTTAACAAAATTGTAAATTAATAACAATTTTTTAGTTGTTAATTTTTATTTAGCTGGCTAATCTTTCTTCTTTCTTTACATTTATTAAATTTGCTTCTATTAACATATTTTCAGCGGCTACCCCGTAACCCCTTGTGGGATCATTTATGAATACATGTGTAACAGCGCCCGCCAGCTTACCGTTTTGAATAATGGGACTCCCGCTCATGCCCTGTATTATGCCTCCGGCACGTCCTATTAATTCTTTGTCCGTTACTTTTATTATCATGTCTTTTCCCTGCTGTTCACCTGGCATTACCCTTTCGATTACGATGTTGAATCTCTCAATTTTGTTGCCATTCAATACGGTTAATATTTCAGCCGGTCCTTCTTTTATCTGGTATTTCATTGCTATGGGAATTGGTTTGTCAAAATACGGGTTAGTGAAGCCAGTTGCCAGTTCGCCAAAAATTCCATGTGCAGTGTTTTTTGATATGTCCCCGACAATAGAACTATTACCTTTGAACACGCCCAGTTTTTCGCCCGGTTGGCCTTTTTTACCGTGATGTAAATCTTTTACAATGGCTTCCACTATTTTACCATTTTCAAGGTTTACAATTTGCCCGCTATTAACGTCAGACACAATATGACCAAGCGCACCGTAAATTTTACTTGATGGTTCAAAAAAGGTCAGTGTTCCCACTCCTGCAGCCATACCCTTTACGAAAAGTCCCACCCGGTAGCGCCCTGTTTTTTCACATAATAATGGCTTTACTTTGACTGTAGTGGTTTTTTGTTCATGTTTAACTAATAGTATAACGTCTGTTCCGTTGTTACCGCATTTTTCTATAATTTCTTGCAGTTGGGATTCCGAGTTAATTTTTAAACCGTTGGCGCTCAAAATTAAATCTCCAGGACGTATTCCTGCTTTTCTGGCTGGAAGTAAATTTTTCCCGTCTTTTAGAACCGGTGCCTCTCCAACTACCATAACTCCTTCGGTATGCATTAATATACCTATTGAATGACCGCCGGGAATTACTTCAGGCGGTTTGACTACATTGACTATCATCTTGTGAAAAGGTAATACACCGAACAGTTTCATGTTCATTTCCACCTGTCCGGTTTGTAACGGAGCTACAGTGTTTTTTCCCACCAGTGAATAATTAAGCTCCTTTACAGACAGGCCGGGAGACCTTAGGTTGATAACGGTATTATTACCAAGGAATGGGTGTAAATGCCACCCTTCCGTTATCCTGTCACCTGCTTTGATGAACTGCCGGGAAGGCAGAAAATTGTGCCAAGCGGAAAAAATACTTATTAATGATATGGAAAATGCAAATACTATAATAAATATTGTTGCGAAATGTCTGACAATATTGCTGCGATTCAGGGCGCACACCTCCCTTGGATGCTTTTAGTTTTTAAGTTTGGTGAATGTGGGTTTGACTGATATATGAAGAATTAACAGGCGTTTAGAAGGGATTTGGCGAGTTGTACATCGTTTTTTGAAATTTCTTTAACCATGCCCGCGGGTAC
The DNA here is from genome assembly GCA_965539975.1 of uncultured bacterium. Lineage (GTDB taxonomy): Bacteria > Bacillota > Desulfotomaculia > Desulfotomaculales > Desulfallaceae > CBETWA01. Next base: position 15,282 of record CBETWA010000032.1, read on the forward strand.
ATTACTAATTTGCCTCGCCGCGGAGTATTTATTCCGCCCTGGAGTGCCGTAAAATGACATGGTCACCGGGCATGAAGGGTTGTTGGGTCTTGTAACATATTGCATAAAATGAAAAAATCAAAAAAGCGAGACGGAACAGGTATACCCTACAAGTAATTTTCATCTTTCTACTGGTGCCGCAACGCTGCGGCATGAGCGTCTATCCAAAAAGAAAAAGCGCGTCTTTGTTAAGACGTGCCCCTTTTGATTCTTATCAATTAAACTTATAATTTTTATAAACCTTTCAGCATTTTTCGTGCATAGCTGGTCAAAAGCTCCGAATTTTCATCTCCGCCCACCATACGACTTAGTTCTTTAACTCTATCTTCACCATCCAACCGCACAAGTGACGTGGATGTTTTGCCCTTTTCCGTTTTTTTAATGACCCGGTAATGATTAGCTGCAATGGCAGCCACTGCTGCAGCATGAGTGATACAGATAACCTGTCTTTGTTCGGACAATTTTTCAAGCTTGTCCGCAACGGTGTGGATGGTTTTCCCGCCTATCCCGGCATCCACTTCGTCGAATACTATGGTTGGAATTTCATCGGAGGAGGCCAGTACCGAACGCAAGGCTAGTAGAACCCTTGACAGCTCCCCGCCGGATGCGGTTTTTGCCAGCGGTTTTAACGGCTCGCCGGGGTTTGGTGAAAACAGAAACTGTACCGAGTCTGTTCCACTGGGAGAAGGCTCGCAGTTGACAATGTCAATGGCAAATTTAACAAGTGGCATATCAAGTTCCTTGAGTTCGCGTTCCATTACCAGCTGAAGGTTGCTTGCAACTTCTCGTCTTAGCTTGCTGGTCTCGGATGCGGACTCGTAATACTTTTTCTTGTATTCTTCAACCATGCCGCTGATATCGATACTATCTCTTTCCAGTGCAAGAAGTTCATCAAGTTCTTTGGCTATTGACCGCCGGTAATCCAGTATGCCGGGGATTGTACCGGCGTATTTTCTTTTCAGTTTTTCAATTAAAGAAAGTCTTTGTTCCACGTAGTTCAGCTCTTCCGGGTTCACTTCAATGCTTTCCCGGTAAGACGCTATTTCCCTGGCCGTGTCTTCAACAAGATAGATTGACGAGTTTATGTTTTCAAGGCAGTTTTTAGCCTCGGGCAAATAACGACAAAACTCCTCCAGTTCTTTCTGGGCCTGGCCGAGAAGGTCAATGGCGGCCGGTGAATGATGTTCTATTCCGTTGTAAATAAGTCTCAGAACTGATTCCGCAAGACTACCGATTTTCTCCGCATTGGCCAGCTTGTCCCGTTTTCTTAACAGCTCTTCGTCGTCCACTTCTTCCAACGCCGCCTGGTCAATTTCCTTTATTTGAAATTCCAGCATGTCTATGCGCTGTTGTCTCTCCCTGGCCCCGGAGACTATTTGCCGCTCTTTGTTTAATAATTCAAGCCATTGTCTATAAATTTGTTCCGTTTGTCTAACTAGCCCGGTCAACTGGTTCCCGCCGTAACTGTCAAGTAACTGTAATTGCTTTGCCGGTGACAGAAGTGAAAGCTGATCATGCTGGCCATGCATGTCCACCAGTGACGAAGCAATTTTACGGTAAATCGAAAGACTGACGATTCGCCCATTGATGCGACAGGTATTGCGCCCTTGGCGATGGATTTCCCTGCTTAAGATTAAAAGGTTTTCATCCCCCAATAAATCACCCAACCCATGCTGGGACAGTGCATCTGTTACGGTGGTCAGCGCGCCTGTTTCAAAAACTGACTGGACCAGGGCACGATCATGACCGGTCTTGATCATGTCCGATTGACACCTTCCACCCAGCGAAACCTTTAAAGCTTCAACTAACAGGGATTTGCCTGCTCCCGTTTCTCCCGTGAATACATTTAAACCCGGTCCAAGCTCTATTTCCTGGGTTTCTATCAACCCGAAATTTTTTATATAAAGTGATACCAGCAACGCCAAATTACCTCCCGGTAAGAGAAACAAACTTTTTCAAAACCGATTGCGTTGACTTTTTGTGCTTGATTACCGCCAGGATGGTATCGTCGCCCGCTACGGTACCTATTATTTCAGGCCATTCGGCGTTATCAATGGCGGATGCCACGCCTTGGGCTTCGCCAGGAAGTGTTTTTATAATGATTAAGTTTTCGCTGCTATCTATGGATACAACCGAATCCTTGAACAATCTCTTTATCCTGTCTTCATTGCGGGTGCCGAGTGCTTCAACCGGAAGTGCGTAGCGTGATGTACCGGTTCCTGTCGGTACTTTTACAAGCCCGAGTTCTTTGATATCCCTGGAAACCGTGGCCTGGGTGACCGTAAACCCTGCCTTTCGCAGTTCCCGAACCAGTTCTTCCTGGGTACCGATATCCTTTTCTTTGATTATTTCAACTATCTTTTTTATGCGCCAGGTTTTCATCGCCGGGGAACCACCTTTTCTATCAATATCAAAAACGGCGCCCAGTGAGGGCGGTTGGCGAATCTCAAGTGAAGGACCCCGTATTTGCCGGGAGCCAGACAGCTGGCAAATTCAAGAATTGCCGCGCTTTCTTCGCTTGCTCCGGAGTGGCCGGTATAGACCACAATACCGATCCTGCCGCCGGGCTTTAACAATTGTAAGGAAGTATTTACTGCCCTAACCGTGGTACCCGGACGGGTGGTCAGATTATGATCCCCGCCAGGGAGATATCCCAGGTTGAACAGAACACAATCAACCGGCTCTTTTACATATTTTTGTATAAATTCGTGTCCGTCCCTTATTAAATTTACCCTTTTACTCAATCCTTCTTCTTCAAGCCGCCTGGCGGTGATATCCAGGGCAAGCTGTTGAATGTCAAAAGCATATACTTTACCGAGAGGCCCCACCCTTTTGGCAAGAAATACAGTGTCATAGCCGTTTCCCATGGTGGCGTCCACCGCGGTACAACCGTTGTACAGTATTTCACCAACAAATTTTTGTGCCAGTAAAACGGCGTTTCCCCTTTCTCCGGCAAAATGAACCGGTAGGTTTTCAGCCATCAATCCTGTCTCCCTATTTAAATTTCTCCCTTAGGATGTCAAAGAATGTTTGGTTGTTTAACTTGATAAATTTAGCCCTGTAGCTGGATTTCCGCACCCTGACGGTATCCCCGTGCCGGAGATGCATGCCCAGTTGCCCGTCAACCGTCAGCATTACTTCACCTTGCTTGGAACGCAGCGTTACAAGCACTTCACTTTGCGGAGAAATGACCAGTGGCCTTGCCCAGAGAGCATGGGGGCAAATGGGGGTGAAAAGCAGGAGCTCAAGGTCGGGAACAACCAAAGGCCCGCCGGCTGACAAGGAGTAGGCCGTTGAACCTGTTGGTGTTGCTATTATTACACCATCCGCGTGGTAGGTATTAAAATGTCTTCCGTCAACCATTGTATCCAGCCTGATTAGCCTGGCAAAGGCGCCCTTGGTGATAACGGCATCGTTCAGCCCGGTAAGCGGGGGCGAAAATTTTCCGTCTCTCAACACGCAAGCTTCCAGCATCATGCGTTCTTCAATGTGATAGTTGCCGGACAGTAGTTGTTCCAATGCTTTGTATAGCTGCGGTACATCCACTTCTGTTAAAAAACCAAGGTGGCCCATGTTAATACCGAATAATGGAACCCCGTGGGGCGCTACCAGGCGCGCGCTATTCAGTAATGTTCCGTCGCCGCCCAGCACCACCAGGCAGTCTATTTTGTTAACCAGTTCATTTCGAGCACAGGACTTTACGGGGTAACTGATTTTACCGGCATACTGGTCGTCCAGCAATAGTTCGACATTTCGTTTTTTTAACCAGTACGCTATTTCCTTAACGAGATTTGATATTTTATCGCCGTCCAAGTTTGAAAGCAGGCCGATGTTTTTCAATTTATAAATCCCCCGGTTCGTTTGTCAATTATAACGTAGCTTTTTAAAATTCCAAGTGTTCTATCCGGGTAACCACCTAGTCTCCCCAAAGCCATTTACATTTACCATCACCACGCGAGTTTGCTATGTGCCTTTTCAACCACTTCAAAAATTTCTTTTTCGGGGATGCCAACTGTCGTCGCAGGCTTGCTAAGGTATAAAAGGTATTCTATGTTTCCCTCCGGACCTTTCACGGGTGAGTGATCCACTCCCAGTATACCCGCTCCGCAATTATGTACCGTGGTTGCCACATTTAATAATACTTGCCGGTGCACAGCCGGGCTTTTAACCACGCCTTTTTTACCCACGTTTTCACGCCCGGCCTCGAATTGTGGTTTTACCAAAGCGACGCATTCGTATTTTTCTAGAAGGTAATCCACCCGGGGCAAAACAAGGTTAAGAGAAATGAAAGACACGTCTATACAAGCAAAGTCCGGTATACCCCATTGAAATACGTCGCGCTTCATGTAACGTATGTTGGTACGCTCGAGCGAGATAACCCGGGGATCGCTGCGGAGTGCCCATGCCAGTTGCCCGTAACCGACGTCAACCGCGTAAACCCTGGATGCGCCTCTTTGCAGTGCACAATCCGTAAAGCCGCCGGTAGATGCCCCGACATCCAGCACGATCCGGCCGTCAAGTTTAATGTGAAAAACATCAATGGCGTGGGCAAGTTTCAGCCCCCCCCGGCTCACAAAAGGCAATTTCTCTTTTATTTCTATATGGATTTCACCATTTTTAAACGCCCGTCCGGGCTTGTATACTGTTTCGCCGTTTACCTTGATATCCCCGGCTATAATAGCCGCCCTGGCTTTTTCCCGGCTATTGAAAAATCCTTTTTCCACCAGCAACAAGTCAAGCCGCTTTTTTTTGTGCAAATCAGCTTCCTCCACTGAGTTTGATTAATTTTGCGGTACTTTTTTTATGCGGCCTGACCAATTTGATTGCCGTATCTGCTATGTTTTGAGGTGATAGGCCGTACTTTTCCCTGAGGAGCAATTGGTTACCGTGTTCCACGTATATATCCGGAATACCCAGGCGGCGCATACAGACATCGTTGAGATCGCTGGCCTGGAGTAATTCAAGCACGGCAGAACCGAAGCCGCCGGCCAGAACATTTTCCTCCACAGTCACCACTTTACCCGTACGCCTGGCGTGATAGGTGATACACTCTTCGTCAAGGGGCTTTATAAAACGGGCGTCAATAATTGTAGCCGAAATGCCGTTGTCCGCGAGAATTTTACCCGCTTTGGCGGCCAGTGGAACCATGTTTCCAACAGCTATTATTGTTACATCATGGCCTTCCATTATTACTTTGGCCTTACCCACCGCCAATTCGGCAAAATCCCGTCCCAGCGGAACTCCCGGGGCCGCGCCGCGGGGGTAGCGCAGGGCGCTGGGACCGTTCAGCTGCAGGGCGGTGTAAAGCATATCCTGAACGTCTCTTTCGTTGGTGGGCGCCATAAGGGTGATATTGGGCACCGCTCTGAGATAAGAATAATCGAATAAACCGTGGTGTGTCGGGCCGTCATCGCCGACGATCCCAGCCCTGTCAATGGCAAAAACAACTGGAAGATTCTGTAAGCAAACATCGTGTATGATCTGGTCGTATGCTCTTTGGAGAAAAGTAGAGTAAATGGCCACCACCGGCTTCAGGCCTTCCTTTGCCAGTCCTGCGGCATATGTTACAGCATGTTGCTCGGCTATACCCACATCAAAAAACCGGTCGGGGAATCTTTGCGCAAATTCGTTTAGCCCGGTGCCGCTGCACATGGCAGCGGTTATGGCAACAATGCGGGTGTCCCGCTCTGCCAGGCGGACCAGTGCACGGCCGAATATATCGGTGTAGGTGTTGCTTACGCTTTTTTTGATACTTGCACCGGACACGATGTCAAAAGGGCCGATGCCGTGGAACTTGTCCGCTTTTTCCATGGCTGGTGGATAACCCTTTCCTTTTTCAGTAATAACGTGAACCAGTACCGGACCGCTCACAGATTTGGCCTGCTCAAGTATATTGATCAAGGAAGGTATGTTATGCCCGTTAACGGGACCCAAGTAGGTGAAGCCGAGTTCTTCAAAGATTATGCCCGGCACGATCATATATTTCAAGCTATCTTTAAGCCGTTCCGCAATTTTAAGCACGGTCGACCCTATAGTAGGGATCCGGCGTAACAACTGCTCCAGTTCGTCCTTGCCCTTGGTATACTTCGGATCGGTCCTGATCCTTGACAGGTAACCTGACATGGCTCCGACGTTTTGGGAAATGCTCATTTCGTTGTCGTTTAACACTACTATTAGATCGGTTTTTAGGTGCCCGGCGTGGTTAAGCGCTTCGTAGGCCATACCACCGGTCATGGCACCGTCTCCAATCACCGCTACAACGAAATTATTTTCACCTTTCAGGTCCCTGGCCATCGCCATTCCCAGCGCAGCGGATATCGAAGTACTGCTATGACCGGTAACAAAGGGATCGTGTTCACTTTCGTCGGGCCGGGGAAAACCGCTGAGACCTCCGTGCTGGCGGAGCGTTTCAAACTGTTTACGGCGACCGGTAACAAGCTTGTGAACATAGCTCTGGTGTCCCACATCCCAGACGATCTTGTCTCGTGGAGACTGAAAAACCCGGTGTAAAGCTAGGGTAAGCTCTACCACTCCCAGGTTGGGCGCCAGGTGACCACCGTTGGCGGCAACGGTGTTAATTATTTTTTCTCTGATTTCTCCGGCCAGTGTCTCTAACTCGCTTAGTGTCAATCGCTGCAAGTCCCGGGGGGAATCTATCCGGTCCAAATAACCGCTCAAGCTATCACCCTCGCTATTCCCGTATCCAGTTTATAAATTATTTTTTTACCAGCATGATTCCTGTTATACCGCTGAATGTCGCAAGGACTTTGCCCACAAAAAAAATGACATCATTGGGCCGGCTGAGGGCAATTTTTTTTCCCAAAGCTTTGCCGCCAACCGTTAAAGCAGCAATCAGGGCCGTAATCAACATTTTCAATGTGGAGAGGCTTATATCCTCCCACAACAATACAATTTGCAAAACCAGGGCTATACCCAGTGCGCCGCTAACGGTGCCCGCAATGTCGCCAATAACATCGTTACAAATGTTTGCTACCCGGTCTGCGTTTCTAATTAGAAAAACGCTTTCTCGGGATCCTTTTACTCTTTTTGACGCTTTAGCGTGAAACGGTGATTCGTCGGCCGCCGCCACTGAGGTCCCCACAACATCGGATATAATACCTAAAAGTATAATAATCAATAAAAATAAAAATGATAATAGTAGGCTGTCAACTGTACGGGCTAAAAAATCTGATAAAAGAAAAAAAACAGCGGCCAGCGCAAAAGAAACCAAACCGACAAAAATGACGTATTTACCGGAAACGGTGGATTTATTGCTTTTCAAAACAGTTCCCCCGCATTACTGCTATACAAAACTCATTTTAAGAAGATATGTACGTGACAAGTGACAGCGATACGGGTAAATACTGCGGCTTAGGTCCAGCAGGTTTTCCCAATTCCGTACCGGCTGTCGCCATACCGGCGGTTTCCCTTTAAACGGAACCCCGGGTCGTCGCCGAAACCGGGGCTGGATTACCACTTAGCCCGCACTGCAATCCCCGCATCGCCCCTGTACTGAAAACAGGACAGCCTAGGAGTTTTCCTCAACGGGAGTACCTTTTTTTAGCCTCTTTTGCAATGACGGTTTAAGCCCACGGCACAGTGGGTATGGGCCCTTACGCCAATGCGCCGTATTCGAGACCTCCACCGCCACCACTCAAGGCAGGCTACGCTGCACGCAGCTTTCCCCACGTGCAGGTTCACGCCCGAGCCATAGTCGCTTTAATCGCTCCCACGCACTCGGGTCTCCGCGGGGGCAGGGTCAACGCCCACATGCCATTGCGGGTCGCCCCGCCCCCTTAACTCCCAGCACCAACCCCCGACTGGGCGTCAGCAGCCAGCACCAGGAACTTCATCGATGTGCCCTTGACGGATTTTTAGGCCCGCCCTCAAAAAAGGGTTCCCGACTAGGATACTGTGTCACTTGTTCAGAGAAAATCCTTTTTCAGATAAAATCTTTTCGGTGAATAATTATAACATGATGCCATATTCGCAGCAAACGGCTATTTTTGTCCTTTATCTTCAATTATGGCCCGATGAGACCGTTAATGGCACGGGTGTTCATTTTATATACCCGCGCTTGTTAAAGGTAAAGCATAATGCCTTAGATTTAAAAAGAAAAGCGCATCTAAATTGGGCCTTCCCCAAAAAAGCTTGTGGTGCCAGGTGTTCAATTTTAAACACGTGGCACCGGTAAAACAGCTTTGCGGAGTGATTATTAGTATTCCCGTTTTATAACAAACCGGACAAGCCGGCGCAAAAAATCCGCCTCTTTACCGAACCCCTCCAGGCTGGCCAGTGCCGATTCAGCCGCTTGCGCGGCTTTTTTTCTAGCGCCATCCAGGCCGAACAGGGCGGGATAGGTTGCTTTTTTGTTACGCTGGTCACTTCCCACTGGTTTGCCTGTTTTTCGTTCATCACCAACAATATCCAGGATATCGTCTACAATTTGAAAAGCCAGGCCGAGAGATTCGGAATACGCCGTTAGTTTCTGTAATTGTTCGCTGCTTGCACCGGCCAAGATAGCCCCGGTTCTTACCGAAGCTACAAATAGGGCACCGGTTTTCCTAGTGTGAATATAGTGTACAAGTTTTTCGTTTATCTCTATCTCACTTTCTTGTAAGTTCGTATCAACAACCTGGCCGCCAATCAATCCCATGGTGCTTGCCGCGTGAGCAATCTCCGCTATAACCCGTACGGTCTTTTCGTAATTGACTACCGGAGTTTTTTCGGGAAGTTGCGCAAGCAAGGCAAATGAGAGAGTCAGCAAAGCATCCCCGGCCAGAATTGCCGTGGCCTCGCCAAACACTTTGTGGCACGTAGGTTTTCCTCTTCGCAGGTCATCATTATCCATGGCCGGCAAATCGTCGTGTACCAGTGAATAAGTATGGATCAATTCCACCGCACATGCAGCCGGCATAACGGTATCATGATCCCCTCCCACGGCCTCCGAACCAGCCATCACAAGGGCGGGACGAAGCCTTTTACCTCCCGCAAACACGCTGTAGCGCATGGCGTTGTGTATCACCTGCGGATATGCTTTTGCGGGAGGTAGGTATTCGTCAAGAGCTTTGTTTACTTTTGCCGCCCGTTCGGCCAGTTCATCCAAGAAATCCATTGCAGGTTAAAGCTCCTCCTCTTTAATAACCGGGTTGCCGTCTTCATCCTCCAGAAGAAGGTTTATTTTCTTTTCCGCTTGTTCCAGCTGTTTTGTGCATTGCTTGGTCAACTGTATCCCCTCAGCAAAAAGTTTTAACGACTCCTCAAGTGGCATGTTTCCTTCCTCTAGCCGGTTGACCAGATTTTCAAGTCGATCAAGGGCTTCCTCAAACGATAAGCCTGACTTGCTCATTATATTATTATAGACCTCCAGCCATCAAATCTATATCATCAATTTTAAAAAAAGTGGAAGGGTATTTCAATACCGAAAAAAAAGAGGGCCATTAAGCCCGAAACTCGACTTGTAACCTATTTCATCCTCTCCTGCACTTCCGCCACGGCCTTTTCTTTTAAATCTTTGGCCTTTCTAACCAGCTCTTCTTTCTCCGCCACAATTGCTTTCACGTATTCCTGGTCCTTGATCATCGGTATATTGATGTCCGCACTCAGCAGTACCGCATTTATGGCCGCCTCGCAAACGTATGCGGCAACCCCGGCATCGCTGATGGCCATTTTATTGCCTATCTTGGACAACCGCTCTGTAATTTCCAGAGCTTCAAGCAAGGTACGAGCAATTTCCATTGGTGTATCGGTGGCGGTTTTTAATGCTTTTTGCATTTGTTCTTCGCGCTTGGCTTTTTCTTCATCGGTGTTCTTGGGCATGCGGTATACATCCATGAATTTGTTGAAAGCCGCAATGTCGGCAGCCACCAGTTTTTCAAGCCTGTTAATGATGAAATACGCCGCACCGGTAATTTCTTTGATTTCAGGCTCAACATCCTTGTACTTGGGCTTGCCGAAGGTCAGGTTGCCAACCATGGCTGCCATGGCAACTCCCAGGGTGCCTACAAGGGCGGATACACTTCCCCCGCCCGGTGTGGGTGCGTCGGAAGCGGATACGGCAACAACCTTGCGAAACGGGAGATCGTACAATTCGCTCACGGTATCACCTCCTTGCTGTTTTTTAATTTTTGCAATGTTTATGAAATGACTTAAACCAGGCCCTGCAATTTAACTGCTTTTAATACATTTTTCTGGATTAAAACTGTTGTCAGGCTTCCAACACCGCCTGGTACGGGAGTGATTGCGCCGGCCACTTCCTTGGCGTTTTCAAAATCAACGTCGCCACAGATACCGCCTCCCTCAACGGGGTTGATGCCTGCGTCCACAACCACCGCGCCAGGTTTAATCATGTCGGCGGTAATCATCTTGGCCTTGCCTACCGCCGCGATGAGTATATCGGCTTGTTTGGTATGATAAGCAAGATCAGCAGTCTTGGTGTGGCATACCGTGACAGTGGCGTTTTGGTTTAGCATCATGAATATCAGCGGCTTGCCCACTGTTTCTCCACGGCCCACTATAACGGCGTTTTTGCCTCTGATCTCTATGTTGGAACGCAGCATAACTTCTATACAGCTTTGCGGGGTCGCGGGGAACAGACCCTCTCCGCCGCTTAATATATAACCCCGGTTGATAGGATGTGAACCGTCCACGTCCTTTTTGGGATCGACTGCTTCTAAAACAGCCTTCTTATCCATACCCTTGGGCAGCGGGAGTTCGATCATTATGCCGTGTACCGCGGGGTCCTTGTTCCAACTGTCAATGACGGCCAGTACTTCGTCCAGCGTGGTTGTACCGGGCATGGTTTTCAACTCAAAGTCTATACCAACGTTGCCGCAGGATTTCTCCTTGGAGCGCGCGTATACCACCGATGCGGGGTCATCGCCTACCAGAAGGACGTTGAGCTTCGGGGCGATACCCTTGTCTCTAAGCGCTGCTACTTCCGCTTTTACTTCTTCCCTGATGGTGGCCGCAATCGCCTTGCCATCAATAAGAGTCGCAGCCATATAGCTAACCTCCTAACCTAATATTGTTTTATCATCATTGTTAATTGCTTTCTTTACCAGGCATTCCAATGCTCCACGATGAAGGTGCACTGTAACCCGGTCTCCCGAACTGACTTGTGAGGCGTCACGTAAAACAATACCCCCCCCACCGGTGGTGTAACTATAACCCCTGGCCAGGGTGGCTAATGGACTTAAGGCGTCAAGCTTTCCCGCGGCCAGCCCGAGCCGGCTTTTTGCCGTTCGCACAGTTTCCGCGGCAAAACTGCGAATTCGTTTTTCATGCCAGTCAATTAACTGGCGGCGGTGATCACAGATTACGGTGACCGGCCTGGACATTACGCGGCTCTCACGGCATCTAAAAAGCCTTTGCCGCAATTGCCCCACCTGGTTTTTTACGCTCCGTATCATTCTTACCCTGAGCACCACAATATTCTTCCTGATCTCTGAACGATCCGGTACTGCAATTTCCGCGGCAGCGGAAGGAGTTGGTGCCCTCAGATCGGCCACCATGTCTGCTATGGTAAAGTCGGTTTCGTGCCCAACCGCTGAAATCACAGGAATATTGGAAGAAGAAATACTGCGGGCAACCTCTTCCGTGTTGAAAGCCCATAGTTCTTCTAAAGACCCGCCGCCCCTGCCCACTATCAGCAAGTCTACAACCCCGGCCCTGTTAAACAGGTTAATAGCCCGTGCTATTTCCTGCGGCGCAGTTTCGCCCTGCACAGTAACCGGTGCCAGGTATATCTTTACCAGCGGCCAGCGGCGCGTTAATATGTTCAACATATCCCTGATGGCCGCGCCGGTGGGCGAGGTTACAATTCCTATGGAACTCGGAAAACGCGGTAATGGCTTTTTGCGGGCAAGGTCGAACAAGCCCTCAGAAGCAAGCTTTTTCTTCATCAACTCCAATGCCGCGTGAAGTTCCCCCGCCCCGTCCGGGAGCATTTCCTCCGCGTAAAGCTGGTACTGGCCATCTCGTTCGAAAACCGTTACGTAACCCCTTACCCTCACGGCCATGCCGTTTTCAGGGACAAAATTTAAAAACCTGGCCCGGGAGCGGAACATAACGGTTTTAATGCAGGTTGCATTATCTTTTAGCGTTAAATATATATGGCCGGATGCGGCCTGTTTGAAATTCGATATTTCCCCCTTAACCCATAAATTGGCCAGAAGAATGTCGTTTTCAAACAGGCTCTTAATGCGTCCGGTCAACTCGCGAACTGTTAAAACCTTCATGTTTACCGGTTTATAAATTACTTGTTCATCAAGTATTCATGGATGGACTTGGCTGCCGTGCGTCCCGCGCCCATGGCCAGAATTACCGTTGCCGCACCTGTTACCACGTCACCGCCGGCATACACTCCGGGCTTGGAGGTAGCGCCTTTTTCGTCCGTCACTATGTTGCCACGCTTGGTAATTTCCAGACCCTTAGTGGTCCTTGGTACCAGCGGGTTGGGGCCCTGGCCGATGGCTACCACTACTGTATCAAATTCCATGAAGTATTCTGAACCTTCGATTGGTACCGGGCGGCGCCTGCCGGATGCGTCGGGTTCACCCAGCTCGAACTTGATACATTTCATACCGGTGACCCAGCCATCCTCGTTTTGCGTAATTTCCACCGGGGCGGTAAGGAATGCGAACTTGACGCCTTCCTCCTCGGCGTGTTCAACTTCCTCTTTTCTGGCCGGCAGTTCCTCGCGGGAACGGCGGTAAACGATCCAGGATTCTTCAGCTCCAAGGCGAAGAGCGGTGCGTGCAGCGTCCATAGCCACGTTGCCGCCGCCCAGCACGGCTACTTTTTTACCCACCTTAATGGGTGTATCCCAATCCGGGAACTGGTAAGCTTTCATTAAGTTCGTACGGGTCAAAAACTCATTGGCGGAATACACGCCACAGGCATTCTCACCGGGAATGTTCATGAAATAGGGCAAACCGGCACCGGTGCCGATAAACACGGCGTCAAATCCCTGCTCTTCCATCAAAGAATCCACAGTGGTAAATTTGCCCACCACGGAGTTGACTTCAATTTTCACACCAAGCTTCTTCAGGTTTTCAACTTCGGCCTGCACCACGGCCTTTGGCAACCTGAACTCCGGAATGCCGTACATCAGCACTCCACCTGCCACATGCAGGGCTTCAAAAATAGTTACATCATGACCAAGCTTGGCCAGGTCGGCGGCACAGGTCAACCCGGCCGGCCCCGATCCTACGATGGCCACCTTTTTACCGGTGGGTGGGGCTACTTCAGGAACCTTTACACCTCTGGCCAGTTCCCAGTCGGCGCAAAAACGCTCAATACGACCGATGCCCACGGGCTCGTATTTTTTACCCAGGGTGCAGTACTTTTCGCACTGGTTCTCCTGGGGACAAACCCGCCCGCATACCGCCGGCAGGGCGTTCTTTTCCTTAATTTTGGCTATGGCACCGGCAAAATCGCCTTCGGCCGCAAGCTTGATAAACGCAGGTATATCCACCTCAACCGGACAACCCTGGCGGCAGGGCTCTTTTTTGCACTGCAAGCAGCGCTTGGCCTCATCAATAACTGCTTCCTCAGAGTACCCCAGGGCCACTTCGTTGAAATTCTTGGCTCTGACTACAGGATCCTGAGCCGGCATGGGGTTTTTCTTCGGTTTGATTTCCTTTTTTGGTTTCTTTTCCCCGGTCATTATTTTGCACCTCCGCATCCGGATCCGCATTTGCAATTATGGTACTCCATGGCTTGGGCTTCTTTATCCCGGAAAATGGCACCGCGGCGACCAAGCTCGAACCAATCCACCTCGTGACCGTCAAACTCGGGACCGTCAACACAGACAAACTTGGTGGTGCCGCCCACCGATACCCGGCAGCACCCGCACATGCCGGTGCCGTCCACCATCACCGCGTTTAGGCTGACGATGGTTTTCAACCCGTACTCCTTGGTCATGTTGCAGACCGCACGCATCATGGGCTGGGGCCCTATGGCCAGCACGTATTCTATATTGTCCTTGCCCCTATCCTCGATAACTTCTTTTAATACATCGGTGACAAACCCCTTGCGGGCATAGCTGCCGTCATCGGTGGTTACCAACAGTTCGGAGCACACAGCCCGCATTTTATCTTCCCAGAACAAAAGTTCGCCTGTACGGGAGCCGATAATACCAATCACATGGTTTCCTGCTTCCTTAAGCTCGCGGGCAATGGGATGAACGGGTGCAATGCCCACGCCGCCGCCAACCACTACCACCGGGCGGTCGAATTTTTCAATATGCGAGGGTTCGCCCAGCGGGCCGACAAAGTCCTTGATGTAATCACCGGCTTCCATTTGGCCTAATTGAGTGGTTGTCTTGCCGACTTCCTGGAACACTATAGTTACGGTTCCCTTTTCCCGGTCGAAATCGGCGATTGTCAACGGTATCCGCTCTCCTTCTTCGTGGATGCGAAGAATGATAAATTGGCCAGCTTTGCAACTTTTGGCTACTTTAGGTGCATCGACGACGAATTCTTTGATGATCGGAGAGAATACTCGCTTCTCCAAGATTTTGAACATTGTATTTTTCTTCCCCTCCCCTAAAAAAAATTTGCGTGGCCAGACTGTATTATATATTTCTAGGCCAAGCATATGATTCCTGCTGCTGTTTAAGTAATGAACAAATTTTCTTTTTAAACTCGCAAGTACTGCTTATTCTTTTTCTTTTTTAATTTCATCAACCACTTTACCCAAAATCCCGTTGACAAACTTGCCGGATTGCTCGTCATGATACTTTTTGGCTATTTCAACCGCTTCGTTTATGGTTACGTTAAAGGGTATGTCATCAAGGTAATAAATTTCAAAAAGAGCCATGCGCAGTATATTTCTGTCCACCGCGGCCATACGCTCCAAGCGCCAGTCGCGACTTAGCCTGCTTATTACGGCGTCCAATTCCGTTAATTTCTCCAGCGTGCCCTCGACGAGGCAACGGGCAAACTCAATGTCCCGTTCACCTATTGAAAACTTCTGTTTTAAGTACGAAAATGCGTCTTCCACGGGCATACCGCCCACTTCAACCTGGTACAGCACCTGCATGGCGGATTCCCTGGCTTTTCTCCTACCCACTGCGGCGTCACCTTTCGCTCAGCAATCTGATAATTTTTTCCCGAATGTCAATGCGATCATCCAACTGTTTCCCCGCCAGGTAACCCAGGATTACGCAAATAACAATGAACAGGGTTTTCAAAACGCCCAAAAAAATTACCGACAAACCTAGTAAAAGTCCTGCTGTGGTACCTAGTATCTTGCCTCGGTGTATGATCATCCATTCCAGGAAGAGCTCTTTGTCCATTAATCAGGCACTCCCTATTCCACCCTGTTTTTTCGGCTGATGAAACTTTCAACTGCCACCCGGACTTCCCGAACCGCTATCCCGGCCACTTCAAGCACGTTATCCATAACTTGCTGCTGAATATCCCTGGAAAGGGACGGGACGTTTATATCCGGTGCCACCGATATTTTCATGTAAATGTTAATTCCCTGCCGGGCGGGGACCACCCTTGCCCGTACGTTCCTTACTCCCTTCATGGAGGAAGTGACTTTTTCCGCCAGCGACTCTATCGCCGGAAGGGAAACGCGCACGTCTCCTAGCTCGCCATCTTGGACCACGGCCTGTTTCCTGCCCTTGGAAATCAATCCTTTCCAGAACAACCGGGCGCCCATGAGCACGTAAAAAATGGTTAGAACCAGTAGCAATTCTTCCTGCCCGGGCTTCGCCACTTCCTTTAGCAACACATTGTATGGTTCTTTCCAGCCGGCCAGTAAAGCCAATAACACCAAAAACAGCAGCGTTGTGGTGAATGTATAGATCAAAAGTATTCCCCGGTCCAACGGGCCCATGCGCGCCTTTCCCCCCGTTTATTTTACTCTGGCATCTTCATCCCCGGTTTCGTTGGCAAATGCCACTCCCTGAACGTTTACGTTAACCTCGACGACCTTGAGACCGGTCATTTTTTCAATGGCTGATTTAACAGCATTCTGAATATTAGTCGCAACATCGGGAATGCGGGAACCGTAATCAACGATTACATACAGGTCGATGGCGGCTTCTTTTTCGCCTACCTCGACCTTTACTCCCTTGGAAAGGTTTTTACGGCCCAATCTCTCTGTTATTCCTCCCACGACACCGCCGCTCATTCCCGCAACCCCGGGCACTTCGGTGGCCGCCAGGCCAGCAATGATGCGCACCACTTCATCGGCAATACGGATGGTGCCAAGGTTGTTTTTTTCTTCACCCACGATTATGTCCTGCTGTTCCACACTTTAACCCCCTTTGATCAATCTAATACATTATACCATAAGAAGGAAAAATGCCGCAATTAAGTGTGTAAACCCTCTAAATTTAACACGGATTCACCCTTCTGGTATTTTCATCCCTACCCGGAAAATGCTACCCGGAAAATGCTCTTTTGTCTCTTATGGGCTGGTGGTCCCCGCAGCGCTTTAGACTTCCGCGTCGACAGCACCAGCGGCTTGCTTCGGACGAAACCGGACCGCCATAAACTCACCATCCTTGGTTCGGGAAAGGCTTTCGCGAACATCACGTTCGCTCGTCCGGTTTCGTAACCTCGCTACGCTGGGTGCCGTTACCGGCGCTCCCGCAAATCGCTCGACCGAAACAGGTATACCCTACAAGTAGTTTTCATCTTTCTACTGGTGCCACAGTGTGGCATGAGGGTCTACCGTGTGGCAACAGTGGCTAGGATGTTTACCTAGTGGAACACAATCTTTTGGTTAATCCGGCACGGCCGGTAATATGCGTCTTTGGATAAAGTTGGTGTACACTTCGCCGCGACGGTAAAAAGCGTTGCGCAGTATACGGCGGTGAAAGGGGATGGTGGTTTTAACCCCTTCCAGTTGTAACTCATCCAGGGCCCTGAGCATGCGGGCCACCGCTTCGTTCCGGGTATTACCCCAGACTACCAGCTTGCCCAGCATGGAATCATAATACGGGGGCACCTCCCAGCCCGTGTATATTGCGCTATCCAGGCGCACACCGGGACCGCCCGGCGCTTGAAACCGGGTAATTCTGCCAGGGCGGGGGACAAAGTTGCGGTCCGGGTCTTCCGCGTTTATGCGGCATTCAATGGACCAGCCTTTAAGGCAAACATCATCCTGGCTTAAGCTTAATTCCTCACCTGCGGCAATGCGTATTTGTTCCTTGACAATGTCGACACCGGTGACCATTTCTGTAACCGGGTGTTCAACCTGAATGCGGGTGTTCATTTCGATAAAGTAATAATTCCCGTGCTTATCCAGCAGAAATTCCACAGTGCCCGCGCTGTAATATCCCACTGATTTAGCCGCCTGAACAGCGGTTTCACCCAGTGTATCACGTAATTTTTCATCCACCGCCACCGACGGTGATTCCTCGATGATTTTCTGGTTGCGGCGCTGTATGGAACAATCCCTCTCACCCAGGTGAACAATGTTTCCGTGCCGGTCGGCCAGTATTTGTATTTCAATGTGCCGGGGTTCTTCCAGGTATTTTTCCAGGTATATTTCGCCGCTGCCGAAAGCGGCCGACGCCTCGGTGCTGGCGGTCATGATGTTTTTAACCAGTTCTTCCTCGCATTGTACCACCCGCATTCCCTTGCCCCCCCCGCCGTGAGACGCTTTGATCAAAACGGGAAACCCTATTTTTTGAGCAACCCGCAAAGCCCGGTCGGATTGAGCAACGGGACCGTCGGAACCCGGCACCACGGGTACCCCGGCGGCCTGCATGGCTTCCCTGGCCTTTACTTTATTTCCCATCAGCCGCATGGCCTCCACCGGTGGACCGATAAACACAAGCCCGTGGGCTGCGCACATTTCCGCGAACTTGTAGTTTTCAGCCAAAAAACCGTATCCCGGGTGAATGGCATCGGCCTTCGAAATTTGAGCAGCGCTAATTATGTTGGATATGTTAAGATAACTCCGGCCCGGGGGAGGAGGTCCGATACATATCGCTTCATCGGCCATCTGCGTGTGGAGGCTGTCCCGGTCCGCTTCGGAAAAAACAGCCACCGTTTTGATGTTCATTTCCCGGCAAGCCCTAATGATGCGCACGGCTATTTCTCCCCGGTTGGCTACAAGTATTTTATCAAACATTGGCAAATCACCTAGTCTTCTTTAATTACCAGCAGCGGCTGGCCGTATTCCACCGGTTGCGCGTTTTTCGCGAGAATTTTGGTTACCGTGCCCGACACTTCCGCCTCTATCTCGTTCATCAGTTTCATGGCCTCGATGATACACAGGGTTTGTCCTTTTTCCACCCGGCTGCCGACTTCCACAAAGGGGGCGGCGTCCGGGGCGGGAGCACGGTAAAACGTTCCCACCATGGGCGACTTTACTGTGAAACCCGCCTCTTCGCCCGCAACGGTGATTTCATTGTTTTTACCATTCTTACTCCGGCTGGTTTCCGTGCCGGCTATGGCGGCATCTTCATCATCAATGTCTTTCGTGCCGGCACCCGTCGCCGTTGATTTCCTAATAGCCAGTTTGATTCCTTCCTGTTTAAGGGTCAACTCAGCAATATCGGTTTGATTGATCAAGCTGACCAGTTCTTTGATTTGTTGCAGATCCATGTCTGAACCCTCCTTGTGATTATGACCTGATCCCGGCTTGACAGGCTTTAAGCTGTCATTGCCCTTGTCATTACCGCCGGGCTGACCGTTACCGCCGGCATTACCTTCCAGGAATTTTTTAGTGACCTGGGGAAACAGGGCGTATGAAATTACATCCTCTTCCGAACGGGCCAGCATTTTGATTTCGTCTCTTGCTTTATCCATTTTTGGTTCCAGCAAATCAGCCGGCCTGCAGGTTATGGGCTCGCCGTCACCCATTACACGCCTGGCCACCAGCGTGTCCAGCGGTGCGGGCGGCTTGCCGTACAGGCCCTTGATGTATGCCTTGACTTCCCCCGGGATCAGCTTGTATCGTTCACCCGTTAACACGTTTAAAACAGCCTGGGTGCCCACAATCTGGCTGGTGGGGGTTACCAGTGGCGGGTAGCCCAGTTCCTTGCGTACACGCGGTATTTCCTCTAAAACGGCGGGCAACAAGTGCAGGGAGTTCTGTTCTTCCAGCTGGCTTACCAGGTTGGTAATCATGCCCCCGGGCACCTGGTGCTCAAAAACCTTCATGTCATTGATGCGGGTAACGCCGCGCTCGTAACCCTTTTCCTTGCGCAACTGTTCAAAGTAATCCGCTATTTCAAACAGTAACCCGATGTCTAACCCGGTATCGTAAGGGGTATCCTTCAATGCCCGGACCACCGTTTCCACCGGGGGTTGGGAGGCGCCAAAGGCCAGCGGCACCGAAGCGGTGTCTATAACATCAACGCCTGCTTCCGCGGCCTTAAGATACGTGGCCAGGGCCAATCCCCCGATATAGTGGCTGTGCAGTTGAACCGGCAAGCCGGGATTTTTTTTCAGCCGCCTGATCAGCTCATCGGCATTGTGCGGCGTAAGCAAGCCGGCCATGTCCTTAATGCATATTGAGTCCGCTCCCATTTCAGCCAGCTTCATTGCCGTTTCGATATAGTGTTCTGTTGTGTGTACCGGGCTTATTGTGTAAACAACCGCGGCTTGAACGTGCGCCCCCGCTTTTTTACCGGCGCGAATGGCGGTTTCCATGTTTCGGATATCATTTAAAGCGTCAAAAACCCGGATGATGTCGATGCCGTTTTCCACCATCTTGAAGACAAACGCTTCCACCACATCATCCGGGTAATGCTGGTAGCCGACAATCGATTGTCCGCGCAGAAGCATCTGGAGGGGCGTTCGCCGAATCACCCTTTTCAACTTTTTAAGACGATCCCACGGATCCTCATTCAAGTAGCGCAGGCACACGTCGAAAGTGGCGCCGCCCCATACTTCAAGAGAGTGGTAACCTACCGCATCAATTTTTTCTGCTACGGGAAGCATATCCTCGGTACGCATTCTGGTGGCCCACAAACTCTGGTGACCATCCCGTAGGGTGGTATCTGTGATCTTTAATGACGGCATAATATCTCTCCTTAACTAAAAAACGCCTTTGGAAGAATATCTAATGTGTTTTTATGACTTATTGGTTATCTATAACATAAATGGTAATATTAATTACAATTATATAAAGACTACAAAAAAAGACAGGTTGTTGCAAACAACCTGTGTATAATTATAATTCGAATTGAGCATCTAATAAATACATTTATCGCAAGTATACAATATTACGATTAAATATTAAGTATGAAGTATGCAGTTCTACACAGGAAATACACTTGTACATGGTTATACCTGTTCCGTCTCGCTTTTTTAACAGGTGATGCACTATAACAGCGGCACCATTAGGAGGATAAGAACATATTACGAGCAACGAACCACCACTGCGTTTAAAAAATCCCGCGCCGGCGGCACCAACGGCTTATACGTTGGGGACATACTTCCGACCCAATAATTTCGACCC
>CBETWA010000033.1:0-31598 GCA_965539975.1 uncultured bacterium
GGCCTGTAATACCCGGCCCGGGGGTTTTGGACCCGTGAATATACATTCTGTTCATCGGCGTAAATCAATGCAAAGCGACCCGCCTTAAAGTTCCCTTCCTGGGACAAGCTAAGCAGGTTCCACAGGAATTTTTCATCACATTTTAACATTTCCTGGAATTCCATGATTCCGCGGTTGGCAATATTTAACTCGCCGTCAAAACGGTAAGCGCGGGGGTCAGATTCGGAACCGTACTCGGCAATGGTGCTGAAGTCGATGCTGCCGGTGAGATCTGCAATATCCTGCGACTTGGGGTCGGAGGGGGTAAAGGTCCCTATTCCCACCCTGTCGTCTTCGGAAAGGAAGATCCTTTCCACCATGACATTCTCAATGTTACCACCATACTCCTGTTGAACCATCACCCGGCATGAAGGGCAAAGCTCTCCCTCGATGTAAACCCCGAACTCTTGCTCAAACTCCGGGCGCAATTCCTTGGGAATGAGATGAAGCGGTTCCTCGTGCATGGGACAATTTTTAATGCCGTACAGCGCGCCACGGTCGGTGCGGCTGTACTTCTCCAAGCCCCGTTTCAGCATGGCCACCAGGGTTGATTTACCCCCGCTTACCGGCCCCATTAAAAGCAGTATCCGCTTCCTCACGTCCAGCCGGCGGGCCGCCGGGTGAAAGTATTCTTCAACCAGCGTTTCCAGCGTTTTATCCAGGCCAAACAACTCGTTGCTGAAAAACTTGTACCGCTTTCCGCCCTCAGACAATTCTTCCACCCCGGCGTCTTTAATCATATCGTAAATCCTTGCGTGGGCGAGTTTTGTTACCCAAGGCTTTTCCTTGACTATTTCAAGATAATCCAGGAAGGTGCCTTCCCATTTATCTTTGTTACACAGAGAGCGGAATTCTTCCATGCGTTTGATAAAATCCATCCTTCACACTCCCCTTAAAGTCAAACACTTTTTATGAACCGCTGATACCAGCCCGTCATTTTCAGCAAAGTAATATTATATTTATATGCAACAGGCTAAAAATGAGTATAAACCATTACCCCCGTTTGACATTAATACGGCCCGCCGCCGCTTGGAGACTTTGGAAGCCTTAAAAATGCAGTGAATTTAGGCAATTTTCTGACTTATTTTACCAGGCGCCCTCCACTCAAATAACAGCCAAATATTATAGAAATTCCTCAGAACTCTATACCTTTTTGCGCCGGTATTCCGCTTGCGTATGGGTGCTTGATTTCCTTCATTTCGGTTACCAGGTCGGCCAGTTCTTCCACTTCCGGAGCCGCGTTACGGCCGGTAAGCACAAGATGCAAGCCAGCGGGTTTGGTGCGGATAATTTCCAGGACGTCGGCCAGGTCCACCAGCCCGTAATGCACGGCGTAGTTGATTTCATCCAGTATCACCAGGTCGTGTTTCCCTTCCCCAACCGCTTTGCGGGCTTCCTCCAGCGCTTTTTGCGCCGCCGCGCGGTGGCCTTCCAGCCCCTGGTCCGTCGCCCCCTTGATAAACCCTTCCCCCATCTGGTACATTTCAAAGCCGGGACCCAGTTTTTCAGCCGCTTTTAGCTCGCCGTATTTCCAGCCGCCCTTGATGAATTGCAAGATCAACACCTTCATACCCTGCCCCCATGCCCGCAAGGCCATGCCCAGCGCGGCTGTGGTCTTGCCTTTGCCGTTACCCGTAAAAACCAGCGTCAATCCCTTTGTTTCACCAGCCACATTCAACCCTCCCAAAGAATTTACATATCCAAATAACAAAATGACCCCGCAACCAGTATAACACGGGCGGGGCCGGGAATAAATCATTTCTGTTTCAGGTTAAAAAGTTTTACGGCGTTTTCCGTGGTTGCCCGGGCCAGTTCCGGCGCGGGAATTCCGCGCAGTTCAGCTATATGCTCCACAATGTAACGCAAGTATGCGGGCTCGTTGCGGCGACCGCGAAATGGTTCCGGCGCAAGGTAAGGGCAATCCGTCTCCACCAGGAGGCGGTCCAGCGGCATTTTCACGGCAATGCTCTTCAGCTTTACAGCGTTCTTAAAAGTCACCGGCCCGGCCAGGGAGATGTAAAAACCCATGGACATGCATTCCCGCGCCACCTCCCAGCTACCGCTGAAGCAGTGCATCACGCCACCCGCCGGGCTGATACCGTCCCGGCGCAGTATTTCCAGCAGGTCCCCAAAAGCATCCCTGGCGTGGATTATTACCGGCATGTTCAATTCCCGAACCAGCGCCAGCTGCTCGCGGAACACTTTTTTCTGCACCGGCCGCGGGGACAGGTCGCGGTAATAATCAAGGCCCATTTCCCCCAGGGCCACCACACCGGGACGGCGGGCCAGTTCCGATAGGCGAGCCAGGTAATCAACCGGGACATCCCCGGCGTCGTGGGGATGCACCCCCACCGAGGCCGCCACTTCCACTCCGCCGCGCCGGCCGGCCATGGCCGCCGTTTCCTCCGATGACTGGACATCGTAGGCAACGCACATTACCCTTGTTACAGACGCCTCCCGCATGCGGCTGAATACCGGTTCCAGGTCGCCGGCAAATTGTTCGTCGTTCAGGTGCGCGTGTGTATCAAACAGCTCGGGTTTCATTTTACCCTTCCCCCAGAGTGGCCGGGTCAATACGCGGGAACAAGGGCTCGCCCTTTTTCAAAACAGTACCCGCGGGGATGCCCCCCCAGCGCAAGGATTCCCAGGTGTGCAGTTCCGGCCGGTGTTCAATCCCCAACAGCGGCCAGGCCCGTTCCGGCAAGCCGGGCATGAAGGGTGTAACCATAACGGTGGCAAAGCGCAGCACTTCGGCCACGTTGTAAAGAACGGTATACAGCCTGTCCTTTTTTTCCGGCTCCTTGGCCAGGGCCCAGGGAGCCGTTTCCTCCAGGTACTTGTTCGCCCGGCCCACCAGGCGCATAATGGCCGCCAGGGCGCCCGCCAGTTCCCGGCGCTCCATCATTTCATCCACCGTGGCGGGAGTGCTTGCGGCCAGCTCCAGCAGATCGCTGTCCGGGCCTTCGGGGGCGCCGGGCGCCTGCAACTCACCTTTAAAATACTTGTTGGCCATAGCACAGGTACGGTTAAACAGGTTGCCAAAGTCGTTGGCCAGGTCCTGGTTGATGCGATGCACCAGGGATTCCTCGGAATATTGCACGTCGACACCCAGTGGCATTTCCCGCAGCAGGTAATAGCGGATGGCATCCACACCGTACTTGTCTATCAGCACCAGCGGGTCCACCACGTTACCCTTGGACTTGCTCATCTTTCCGCTGGCCAGCAGCAACCAGCCGTGCCCCACAACCTGTTTGGGCAATGGCAAGCCGGCGGCCATCAGGATAATGGGCCAGATAATGGAGTGGAACCGCACAATATCCTTGGCCATCAGGTGGATGTCGGCCGGCCAGTAGCGGTTGTACAGCTCGTCGTTTTCCTGGCCGTAACCCAGCGCGGAAATATAGTTTGTCAACGCGTCCACCCAAACGTAAATGACGTGTTTTTCGTCAAAAGGCACCGGTATTCCCCAGTCAAAGGTGGTGCGGGAGACGCACAGGTCTTCCAGGCCGCTTTTGATAAAGCTAATCATCTCGTTGCGACGGGACACGGGTTGGATAAAATCGGGATTGTCTTCAATATGCTTCAGCAACCTGTCCGCATAATTGGACATTTTGAAAAAGTAGCTTTCTTCCTGTAATAGCTCCACCGGCCTGCCGCAGTCCGGGCAGTTACCCTCCACAAGGCGCCCCTCGGTCCAGAAAGTTTCACATGGCGTGCAGTACCAGCCCTCGTAGCTGGCCTTGTAAATGTCTCCCTGGTCATACAGCCGTTGAAATATTTTCTGCACCGTTCGCTTGTGTCTCTCCTCGGTGGTACGGATAAAATCGTCGTTGCTGATGTTAAGGCGGCGCCACAGGTGCTGAAAGCCGGCCACTATTTTGTCCACATATTCCCCGGGCGTTTGCCCGTTTTCCCGCGCCGCCCGCTCGATTTTTTGCCCGTGCTCGTCGGAACCGGTTAAAAAACGCACGTCGTAACCTTTCATGCGCTTGTACCGGGCAAATGCGTCCGCGGCCACGGTGGTATAGGCATGCCCGATATGCAGCTTGTCACTGGGATAGTAGATGGGTGTGGTAATGTAAAATGTTTTTCCCTTTTCCATATTGCTTTACCCCTTCCGTTATAATCTACCGGAAAATGATTTTAGTATAGGGTATACCTGTAAAATACAAAAGCCCCCGGTTGCCCAGGGGCGGATTAAATTCCGCGGTACCACCCTTATTTTTGCTCGCCATAGAAAGCAAGCCTCATTAAGGTACGGGGAACCTTGTAACCAAATTCCCGATACCTCAAGCCTGGTAACGGTGCTTAACCCGGCGTAGCTTAAAGGGAACCGCGCGTAAGGCGCGTTCCTTTCAGCCCGCGGTTCCGGAGCCATGTTCAACCCGTTCCACCGGCGGGCTTTCACCTTACCCCGCTCTCTGGACGGTTTCCCCAGGTTTACTCCCTCTCCATCATAACCTTTACTCAGTCAACACAATAGATTTTAAGAAAAATAATCCATACTGTCAAGTTTAACCCGAAATAAAAAATAATATGCAAAATAAGTAAAATAAATGACAAAAAAAATATTGACTTTTAATGCCATCACTGGTACCATTTACTTGAAAAAAGATCTTTTTGTCGAATTGTGTCAAATTCTATTTGCGGGGAGGGAGAGTCTTGAAATCTACAGGCATTGTAAGGAAGGTGGACGAGCTCGGTCGCGTCGTTATCCCCATCGAATTGCGTCGCACCTTGGGTATTGATGAAAAGGATGCCCTGGAAATTTATGTGGATAACGAGAAGATTATCCTCAAAAAGTACGAGCCCGCATGTGTATTTTGCGGCAATGCCGCCGACGTTCAACATTACCGTGGCAAGCTTGTATGCCGGAACTGTGCCGTGGCTATGTTTGAGAACGTCAAGGCCATGTAAAAACCGGCTTTTTTTATAGATAACCTACCTGTCAAAATGTATATTATGTATTATTTTATACAAATCCCGCCGGGAGATATCTCTCAGGCGGGCTACTTTTTTTATTGCCTCCTTGGTGGACAGGCCCTGGCTTTCCAGTAACCGCACGTGGTCCTCGGGCGAAATGGAAGTCCATTCACCCGTTTTTACCCCGGATTTATTTTCAGGGGCTCCTTGGATCACCAAAACAACTTCTCCCCGGGGCGGCTCTTTAGCAAAGTGTTCCATCAAGCCTTTCAGGGTATCCCGCCGCACCTCCTCGTGCAACTTGGTCAACTCGCGTGCCACACACGCTTTGCGATCTCCCCAGGCTTCCAGGAGGTCTCCCAGTGTTTTTAGCAGGCGGTGCGGTGCTTCATACAAAACAATGGTCCTGCTTTCCCCGGCCAGCGCGTCAACGCGTTTTTTCCGCCCGCTCCCCCGGGCCGGCAAGAACCCCTCAAAAACAAAGCGGGCCGCCGGCAGCCCGGATACAACAAGCGCCGCCAGCAGGGCGCTGGGCCCAGGTAGCGGCACCACGGGAATACCTTCATCAATAGCCCCGCGCACCAGTTCCTCTCCGGGGTCGGATATACCAGGCGTTCCCGCGTCACTGACCAGCGCCACGCTGTCGCCGCTTTTCATGCGCGATAAAAGGTACTCGCCCTGGCGGCGGCGGTTGTGTTCGTGGTAACTGGTGACGGGGGTTTGAATTCCGTAATGGCTGAGTAGTTTTCTGGTTCTGCGGGTATCCTCGGCGGCCACCAGGTCGACTTCTTTAAGTATCCGGAGTACCCTTAAAGTAACATCCTCCAGGTTGCCGATGGGCGTTGCACACAAGTAAAGAGTTCCTTTTTTCTTACCGGACATTGTGCATCACTCCCGTTCCCGGCGCAAAAAGGCGGCACAAAACAGGCATTCCCCCGCCCGCGCCTGCCCGAAGTGTATGTTGCATATATGGAAACCTTCTTCGTAAAGTTTTTCCAGGTTTTTTTTGCCACTTTGCAATTGCCCGCTCGCTTTTACACACCTGGCTGTTTCTTCGGAACCGGTTTCGTAAGCCATCGCCAGGTGCTGTCTTAATTTCTCATTTTCCGTTTCTAGCGCTTCGACCAGGCTTTTCAGGCTTTTGATCTCTGCCAGCAGTTCTTGCGCCCTGTTTTCCAGCGCTTTCATTTTGATCGTTAGAGCCCTCACCTTGACCACCTTCCGGAGGTTCCGTACCCACCTCTGTAATAGGATATTCCTTGACCAGCTTGCTTTCTTGCAGTTCCACGCTGACGGTTTGTTTAAAAATATTTATGCCCGCCACTTTCCCCGCACCGTTGGGGGTAAAAACCCGTTTTCCAATTTCCGGGAATAATTTCTTAGCCTCCTCATATGCTTCGTTTTCATATTTCAAGCAGCACATCAAACGGCCGCAAATACCCGAAATCTTGCTGGGGTTTAAAGAAAGGTTTTGGTCCTTTGCCATGCGTATGGAAACAGATGAAAAGTCCGACAACCAGGTGGCGCAGCACAGCTCGCGACCGCAGCATCCTAGTCCTCCCAGCATTTTCGCTTCATCCCTGACCCCAATCTGGCGTAGCTCGATACGGGTGCGAAAAACCGAAGCCAGGTCTTTGACCAGTTCCCTGAAATCAATACGCCCGTCCGCGGTAAAATAAAAAATAATTTTGTTGCCGTCAAAAGTTTGTTCCACATCAACAAGCTTCATGGGCAACCCGTGGGCTGCTATCTTTTCCAGGCATATTTCAAAGGCTTTTTTTTCTTTTTCCCGGTTTTCCCTCAACTGCTCAAGGTCATCATCACCGGCCCGCCGTAACACCCTTTTTAACGAGCCCACCACTTCTTCTTCGAGAACCTCCCGGGGTCCGGTAACCACCGTGCCGTATTCCACCCCACGCGATGTTTCAACAATAACCCCCTCACCAACGGACAAAATTAAATCTCCGGGGTCGAAATAGTACACCTTGCCCGCTGCCTTGAACCTTACTCCTACTACCAGGCATGACAATGGTCATTCCTCCCGTTCCGTTTCTTTCAGACCGGACATCCTAAGCAGCAGGGAATCCAGTGCCAGCCGCTGGTTGACGTTGGCCGCCAGGCGGCGAGCCGTTTCCTCTGCTGTTACAAGTATATCCACCACTTCATGCCGGCCATAAGCACCGGCCAGCACGGCTATTTCATCCTGCCGGTCCGCGTTGATCAACAAATTTTCTTTTCCCGTATACTGGTAAACCATAATATCCCGAAACAATATCAACAGGTTGTTTACAAAATCCCGCGCTTCGTCCCTGCCGGGTATTTCCCCGGGCGACACGGGCATGCCGCTGTGTTTATTTTGGGCCAATCCCAATACCAGCTCGAGCACCCGGTCCCGCCAGCCCGTCCCCTCAAGCAGTTCCAGCGCGCGTCCCGGGCTTCCGCCGGATAATGACGCCGCTAGTTCCACCCGGCTACCCTGACCACCCTTTTGTTCCAACACCCTGACCACTTCCCGGCGGGACAGGGGGTTGAACCGGAAGCGCTGGCAGCGGGAGAGCACTGTGGCGGGCATCATGCCGGGGTCGTCGGTAACCAGTATAAACACCACCCCGCTTGGTGGCTCTTCCAGCGTTTTTAAAAAGCTGTTGGCGGCCTCCGTGGTCATTTTTTCCGCATTTTCCACAAGATACACCTGGCGTCCCCCGTCAAAGGAGGTGAACACGGCACCGCCGCAAACTTCCCGCAATTGACGAATTTTTATCGAGGTGCCGTCGGGGCGGATTACGTGCAGATCGGGA
This sequence comes from uncultured bacterium, assembly GCA_965539975.1. Lineage (GTDB taxonomy): Bacteria > Bacillota > Desulfotomaculia > Desulfotomaculales > Desulfallaceae > CBETWA01. The sequence goes on from CBETWA010000033.1 coordinate 7,761, forward strand.
TGAACACCCCGGCCGGTACGAAAACAATTGTCACAGCACCCACAAGCATCGCCTTCTCCAGTGCTGCATAAAAGTGCCCGCCCGAAAGCCAGCCCCGCGGTTTTTTTACCCACCCCGGGCGGCCCGAAAAAAAGGTAGGCATGAGACACCTGGTTGAGGGCAATAGCACCGGCCAGGCTCTTTTTAATATCTTCGTGACCAACCAGGTCGCGCAGGGTAGCCAAAAACATCACTCCCGCTTTTAAAAGCGATATTTGAATCAAAAAATAATAGAAATATTATTAATGTGCTAGTTATTTTCTTGTATTCCAAATACGGAGGATAAATCCAGGGAAGCCAGTACCCGTTTATGCACCTCTTCCACCGGCGCATCGGCATCAATTACGCGAAATAGCTTTGGCCAGCGGGTAACCTGTTCAAGGTAACCCTGGCGCACCCGCCGGAAAAAATCCTCCTTTTCCACTTCCAGGCGGTCGGGCCGGCGGTCGCCCAGCACCCGGCGCAAGCCCTCCCCGGCTGGCAAGTCCAGCAGTATCACCACATCGGGCTCAAGCCCACCGGTGGCCAGGTTATTGAGAGCCAGAAGAAAATCTTCCTGCAGTCCCCGACCCCGGCCCTGGTACGCAAGAGTTGAATAAAGAAAGCGATCACACAGGACGGTTTCGCCCCGGCGAATGGCAGGCAAAATCTTTTCGGTTACATGCTGGGCCCTGTCTGCCGCGTACAAAAAAGCCTCTGTTCGCCAGGTTATGTCCCGACAAGCCGGGTCCAAAAGCAACTCCCGGAGCCTTTTGCCAATACTAGTACCCCCCGGCTCCCTGGTGCAGAGCACCGGTATACCCCTGCTTTCCAGGACTTCGGCCAGCAATCTCATTTGAGTGGTTTTACCCGCACCGTCTATACCTTCAAATACGATGAACTTCCCGGTCAACTCTTCATCTCCCGATTTTATTGCGCTTACGCATTATCCACCACGCAAATTGTGTTCAAGCCCGGATCAGCTGCCCCCTGGCAGTGAATACCGCTTGCACGGGCTTGCAATAAGTATTCTACAACTTCAGGGGTAATTTCCTCCCCGGGGTAAATGACGGCAATACCGGGCGGACATACCGCCACCCATTCCGCGCTGATCAATCCCGCGGCTTCCGACAGCGGCACCGTCCTCCGTGAGGCGAGCCATGCACGGCGAGGAGTCAGAACCTGCGGGGGCGTACGGGGTGCGGCCGGAAGTGGCGCTAAAGGGCCTTTTTTGCCGGTTATGCCTGATGCCCGCCTGCTGATACCGGCAAGCGAACGGACCAGTTGTCCCGTCTCGGACTTGGATATCCCCAGCGGCAACACGGCAACGATATTATTTGCATCGGCCATTTCCACGTATATACCGTATTTTTCGGCAAGCATGCCGGCCACATCGTAACCGGTAATGCCAAGCCGCCGTACCGATACCACCAGGCGGGTGGGATCGTGGGCCATGGCACCGGGAATTCCCATATGCCTTTGCCCCAGCACTTCCATACCGGGCAACGAGCCTATTTCCTCAGCCGTTTCCAGCGCCACCCGCAACAGCCTGCCCAGTGCATCCCCACCGCAGCGTTCCCAGAAATCCCTGGCCGCGTCAAGGGATGCCATCAATATATATGAAGGACTGCTTGTCTGCAGCAGGCGCAACGCGCCCGCCACCTTCTCCCGGTCCACCCCGGCGCTGCCCAGGTGCAGCCAAGACGCCTGGGTCAACGCCCCGCCGGTCTTGTGTACACTTTGCACAACTGCGCTGGCACCCATAGAAAGGGCATCACCCGGCAGGGCGGGGTGAAAACGCAGGTGCGTGCCATGCGCCTCATCCACCAGGAGGGGCACATTGTATCTGCGGCAGATATCCGCAACCGCGGCCAGATCTCCCACAACACCGTAGTAATTGGGGTGTACAGACAAAACAGCGCCGGCAACAGGTATTTCTTGAAGCTTGTCCTCCAGCTTTTCCGGCCGAAAACCGGCGGCAAAACCAAATTCCGGTACAACTTCGGGCTCCAGGAAAACAGGCCGTGCCCCGCTTAAAATCAACCCGCCCAGCACCGAACGGTGCGCGTTGCGGGGCAGCACCAGCGGCCGCTCCTCGTCGCAAGTGGCGGCAATCAATGCTTGTATACCGGCCGTAGTGCCATTGACCAGGAAAAATGTATGCCGGGCCCCGTAAAGCAATGCAGCCTTCTCCTGCGCCGCAGCTATTACCCCGCGCGGGTTGTGCAAGTCGTCCAGCCCTTCCAACTCCGTCACATCCCATGCAGACAAAATTTCCGGCACCGGCTTCAAGCCCGGCAACTTGCCGCCATGGCCGGGCACATGCAGCCTTAATGGATTTTTGTGACGAAATTCATCCAGGGCAGCGATTAATGGCGTGCGATTTTTCGGATCAATAGACAAATTATTCACCCTTAATTCACTTGACATTTAATTTTAACATTTTGCCAACAGGCAGGCCAGAGTTGAAACCTTCTTTTTGACAGATTGCTAAAAAGGAGCGCCTGGTGCTTATCCACATGCCGAACCCGCTCCTCCGCTTAATGACAATAAACCGCACGTGCCATTGAAACTGGCTTAGCGTGCGGTTTCTGCTCTTGACATTTTCATCTTTCGGCTCAAATTTACGGTCATTTTTACGTGCAAAAAAATTACCTGGTAGACCCCCATGCTGCGCTGCAGCACCACTAGAAAGATGAAAATTACTTTTAGGTATATTCTGGGTTGCTCAACAAAGGAGAGAGCAATTTATGGTATATTTTGGAACTAAATCGCAACAAAATCAAATTTCAACACCCGGCACCAATTATTTGACATTATAAAGTGATAACCGGTGGTCAAAATAAAAAAAAGGAGCGTGAGCAGCAATGCCCAGGTTAGAAATTGATACCAAAAAACTATCCCGAAAATACCGGACCAACGTACCCCGCCTGATACGTGCCTGGAAAAAGGGCGTCTCGGATCCGGAAATTTCCCGCCACACCGGAATCCATGTTACAACCCTGTACCAAATTAAAAATGACATCCAACTGGCCCACCGGCGGGCCCGGTTGGCTCAAAAACGCAAGAATGCAGCAGAGACGCCGGCTTGCTCTCAACGCCATATCCTTTTAAGACCGTTTCTGTAAAACTCGTAGCCCGAATCACCCGGCAGCAAGCCGGTAATGGCGTCCTCGCAACCGGGGCAGACATAATGCCCCCGGATGTACAAACCCGTTTCCGGTCCCGGCCCAACGCCGCAAATTACACAGAACAACCCATTCATGTATATCACCTGATTCCAGTTTATGAACCGGGGTCGGAACCGGTGACTGAAAAATAGCGTCAATAATTCTTCCACTGGCGCCGGGCATAATTCAAAGCTGGCGATGGCATGAGAACAACGCCCATTATCAACGACAGGGGTAGCCGCCCAAAAATTCAAAGGAGGCTACCCCTGTTGTCAAAACGTTCTCATTGTTTTTTCTTGTCTTTTTTCCTTTCCACCGTAATGGCGCAGTCGGGGCAAAAACTCTCGCAAATCCCGCAAGCTATACATTCATCGCTAATCTTAACCGAAGGTGTTCCGTAGACCCCCAGCACGTCCGACCAGCTCATGCATTTTTTGGGGCACTTCTGGATACAAAGCCCGCAACCCTTGCACAGGCCGGCGAATATGGTCCAAAAACCCTTTTCCACTTCCTGGGTATGCCCTTTAAAATCCCGCTCCATTATCACAATACCCCCTTTACGATAACTCGGCCACAAGCTCCGCACCGCGTTCTATGGCCCGGAAGTTCATATCCCGCAGTTTGGGGTTTTTCTCGAACTTGTAGCCCAGCTTTTTCTCAATGGCTTTCTTGGCGCTATCCATCGCCACCACGCCGGTTGATTTTAACACGGCGCCCATAATAATAACGTTGAACACCCGGGGGTGCAGCTCTTTTTTGGAAACTTCGATGGCCGGAATGGCCAGCACTTTCTTGGCATTTTTAGGCAATTCGCTTTCAATGTTTTCAATACCGCTATCGTATACGAATATGGTTTCCGGACCCACGTACTGCTTGGTGCGTACAACAGCCCGGTCGCTCAACGCCACTACAATATCTCCAATCTGGAACTTGGGAGCGCCGATGGGCTCGTCGCCAATTTGTAAAAACGCTATGGAAACACCGCCCCGCTGTTCCACACCGAAGTTGGGGATATATAAAGCCTCGCGCCCTTCATCGTTTGCCGCTTCGGCCAGAATCTCAGCCACCGATTGCACCCCCTGGCCGCCTTCACCGGCCAGGACTATTTTTACCGGCTTACCCATGGTTATTGCCCCTCCTTCTCCCGGGGACCGGGTACTTTAATTTCCCCCACCTTGTAATACTTATACATTTCCTCTTCGAGGAATTTCCATGTATCGGCCGCATTGGTGCGCCAGTTGGTCGGGCACAGGGACAGGGCTTCTACGAAGCTAAACCCTTTGCCGGCCATCTGGTTTTCCAGCGCCCGCTTGATATAGTTTTTCAGCTGTTTCATATTGGCAACCGTACCACGGGCCACGTATGCTCCCTCCGGAGTGATGGCGGATACCATTTCGGGTCCCAGTGTCGGGGAACCGGTAGCTTCGACATCACGGCCATACGGTGATGTTTCGGTTTTCTGGCCCGGCAAAGTGGTCGGCGCCATTTGGCCGCCGGTCATACCGTACTGGGTGTTATTAACAAGTATTACTGTAATCCGCTCATTGCGGGTAGCGGCGCTGACCAGGTGCTGCGAGCCAATGGCGTAGCCGCCGCCGTCGCCCATGTAGGCCACACCGATTAATTCCGGATTAGCCCGCTTAATGCCGGTGATAACCGGCGTTGTGCGGCCGTGATGGGTTTGCACTGTATCCACGTTAAAAAAGTCCCAGGATAAAAGCGAACAACCGATATCACAACCAAAAACAACTTTCCCCTGAATATCCAGCTCATCTATAGCCTGTCCCAGGGCTTTGAGCACCAGTCCGTGCCCGCAGCCGGGGCAGAATTTGTGGGGTTTGGTTTCCACGCGCCAGCTCTTAGGCATGGCAGGCTGTACTGACATTTAATACAGGCCCCCTTTCATTTTCCCTCAGCAAAAAAAATTAAAACGTAATTTTTCTGTGCAATATAATCCCGGCTATCTTTTAATGTTAGCCTTTCATTTCCTTAACCCTGGCTACAACATCTTCGGATGTTATGCCCACGCCGGGTTTGAACAGGGAAAGTATTTCGCACTGGCTACCGTAAATGACTTCCTTGACCAGACGGTCCAATTGACCGTTGGCGGATTCCACCACCAACATTTGACGGGCCCTTGCGGCCACATCGCGCAACTCTTTCACTGGCAGCGGGCGCAAGGTAATGGGCCGGAAATAACCAACCTTGTACCCCTGTTCCCTTAGTTCCTCGACAGCCATTTTGCAAGCCCTGGACACCACGCCGTGAGAGACAACCACCAGCTCGGCATCTTCAGTGTCGAAAGCTTCGTACTCGGCAATTTCCGGGGCTGCCTTGGCATAGTCCGCCAGGTAACCCTCCAGCACTTCGTATAGTTCTTCTTCCACGTTGTAGGTATTGCGCAGGTGCGTGGGAGACCTGTCCACGCCCGGAATGCCGGGACGCCCCACATAAGGTTCTGTGGGAACCATTTCTATCCCCCGCTCGGCTGGGTCGTAAAATACAAGCGATTCCCTCATCTTGGCCTGGTAGCCGTCACCCAGCACAAAAGTGGGGAAACGGTACTTCCAGGCGGTGTTGAAAGCCTTAATGGTATAATCGAACAACTCCTGGTGCGTGGCAGTGGAATAAACCACGCGCAATCCCTCACCGTTACCGCCCAGCGTGGTCATGGTCACTTCCTGCTGGGAGTAAATCACAGTTGCCGTTGACGGGCCGCCACGCTGTTGCACCACCACCACGGTAGGCAATCGCATAGCCTCGGCCATGCTCATAGGTTCCTGCATTAGCGTATTGCCGGGCCCGGCGGTAGCGGTAAACGCCCTCTTACCTGCCAGGACACCGCCCACGGTGGTAAACCCCGCCGACAATTCATCCTCGGTTTGCAAGAACCTGCGACCATACTTGGGTATCAACCTGGTCCAGTAATGCATGATTTCATTTTGCGGTGTGATGGGGTAGCCGTACATTATTTCGGCTCCCGCCGCCAGCGCCGCCCAGGCTACCACTTCGTTGCCGGTCATGAATACTCTTTTTTCTCCCTGAATAGGTTTTTCTGGCATTACCTGTACACCTCCTAAACTGATCCCTTGAAAAATAATATCTTTGTTACCAAAAAGTATGCGGCATATACCTTACCAGTTTTCTTACCGGGTTTCCGAGCTCGTCCACAGGCCCTAAAACCCGCGCGATATCATCCACGGCAGCGGTAGCCACCACCGGTATGCCCAGTTCCCGGGCCGCTTCGCCAACCATCCTGGCCCCCTCGCGCACTATATCCACGCCGGTATCATCGCCCAGATGACTGTTATTTATAAGGCCGTCCACGCGACCCAGCCCCCTTACGTATTCAACTATGTCCCGCACCGAACCCGTCATTGGACGGGCAATATTGATTACGGCATAAATTTTCAGGTCGGGGTCTTCACCGGCGCCTTCAAGCAATTTAAGAGTTTTTGCACCTTCCACGCCGTAACCTATATCCAGAATTATGTCCCCGGAACGGCGCAGCGCCCAGCGGTTCTCGGCGCGAAGCACGTTACCCGTTTCACCCAGCCCCATAATATCCCGTGTTTCCCACGCCAGCACGGTTATCCCTTTCTGTTCCAGCGCTTTCTTGATGGGGCGCAATGTGTAACATGGCTCCACAATGTCCAGGTCCACCAGAGTAACCGGCCGGCCTTTTTCAGCCAGTTCAAGGGCCCTGTTAACCGCCACCTCGCTCTTACCGCTGGCGTACTCTCCCACGTAGGCCTCAACGATTCGCGGGCCGATAATTCTCACCCCCGCGGTAAAAAGTTCTAAATTTTTGTTTAATAGTTTTAATAAATTAGAAAGATTTTATGAAACATTGACAATATAACGCTATACTGATAACACGTAAAAAGCCGAATTAACACTATATAAGTATATGTCAATAAACAAAAACCGTCAAGAAAACAAGCATAATCCAGAATTTTAAAACTGTATCCGTTATTCACGCTTTTTAAACAAGCCAAACCGCCAGTATGAGAAGCAGTAAAACACCGGGCAACTGGAGCAGGCCGGCCACCAGGACGGTAAAAGGATTAACAGCCACGTGCATACCAAAACACCCAAGCAAAAGATTAAGCAAAAACAACAAAACCAGCCCGGTTACAAGGCTTACCGCCAGGTTTAGAAGCAACCGCAGCGGCTTATACAATACAACCACAGCCAGGTAAAAAAACAACATTACAGCCACAAATAGTGCTAGCAAGTACCATTCCACAAAATATCCCCCCGGTATATTCCTTTTTTAATGATATATGGGGGATAAATGGAAAAAATTACTTTGGCACCGCAATATCATGTATTAACTTCTCTTCTACCTTCAATGGCCTTGCCCAGTGTTATTTCGTCCGCGTATTCAAGGTGCGCGCCCACAGGTAACCCGTGGGCAATTCTGGTAACTGTGACGCCCAGTGGTTTGATCAACCTGGCCAGGTAAAGGGCCGTGGCATCCCCCTCCACGTCGGGGTTAGTGGCTAGGATTACTTCCCGCACCCTTCCCCCTTCCAACCTTGCTAGAAGGCTTTTTATGTTAAGCTCCTCGGGACCAACTCCCGCCAGGGGGGAAAGGGCTCCATGCAAAACATGGTAGACACCCTTGTAACCACGGTACTTTTCCACAGCCGCCACATCACGCGGGTCCTGCACCACGCAAATCACTCCCCCGTCGCGGGTAGCGTCGGCACAGACGGCGCACGGCTGGCTGTCGGTAAGATTACCGCACACTGAACAGCGCTGTACCTTTTCCCGGGCTTCCCGGATGGCACCGGCCAAGTTATCTGCAACCTCGGGGGGAGCGCTCAACAAAAAAAAAGCCAGGCGCTGCGCGGTTTTGGTACCAATACCGGGTAGCTTGGCCAGCTCGCTAATAAGACGTGAAACCGCACCGGCATAGCGCATTCATTTCATCTCCCGCTATTTTTAAAATAACCCGGGCAGGTTCAACCCCCCAGTCAGCTTGCTCATTTCGCTGGATACCATTTCCCGGGATTTGTTCAATGCATCGTTCACCGCGGTTAAAACCAGGTCTTGAAGCATTTCCACGTCATCCGGGTCCACCGCTTCGGGCTTAATCTCAATGGATACTATTTCTTGCCGCCCGCTAGCCACCACGCGCACCACGCCGCCGCCCGTCGTTGTTTCCACCGTCCGGTTGCCCAGCTCTTCCTGCAATTTGAGCATTTGAGCCTGCATTTTTTGCACTTGCTTCATCATTTTCGCCATGTTTCCGCCCATCAAAGTTTTACCTCCTAACTTTTATCAATATTCCCGGGCGAGGGAATTTCCTCCCCCTTAAACAACCTGATCGCTTCGTCAGGCTCCAAAACCGCTTTTGAGCTTTCCCGCCCCGGAGGCGGTGCATCATAATACGCGCAACGAACCGACCATTCCTCTCCGGTGAACGCATGCATTATTTTAACAAGCAATTCCCTGCTTGACTTGTCCCCGGCCATCTGCATGGAAAAAACATCGCCCTTGGGAACGCCCAGCACGAGACAGTGTTCCCGAACCTCGGCCGGCCACACTGTGGATAAATATGTATATATGGCCGGGTTGGCCCTTTTTAGCTCGTTCATAATATCGGGCCACCATTTTCTGATTTGTTCAATGTCATAGCGGCCCGGCCCGTTATCAACCCCGGCTTTTTTATCCTCGCCCGAGCTTCCCGTATCCCGGCCCGGTTTCATACCCTCACCCGGTCCGCCTGGCGCGGGTAGATCCCTTGCCGGTGGCTGTGTTGTTTCAACGGGCTTGGGTTCGCTATTCCCCGGGCCCGCCGCCGGTTTTGCCCGCCGCGCCTTATTACCTTTTTCGCTTGCCTCCGGTTCCCGCACACCTGCATCCTTTGTTCGCAAGCAGGCACCATCTTGCGTCACAGCAACACCCTTTTCCGCCAGCTGCTCGCCGGTTTTGGGCTCCGGTGTAACCGGGGCAATAGCAGCAACTTCCCGGGACGGACCGCTGGACCTGCCGGCAATTGCACACTGCCCGGCAAGCGCCCTTTCCAGCCGCTCGATGCGGGCCTGCAATTCACCGCACTCCTGGTCTTCGCCGGTGGCCCGGACCAGTGCCGTCTCCAGCACCACCCGCGGGTGAGCGCTGCGCCGCATAACTTGCTCGGCTTCAACCATAATATCTATGGCGCGAACCAGCGAATTCCTGTTGAATAACGAAAGCACTCCCTCACCCGACCCATAGCCGGTGGCTTCTTCGACCCCTTCCGGAACAAGCATGCCCAGCAGCAGCCGGCGCAGGTATTCCGTCAGCTCTCCAACCAGCAAGTGCAGGTCATGTCCCCTTGACGCAATTTCACTCACCAGAACAAGGGCTTTCCCCGCGTCCTTTCCGGCTATAGCCGCGGCAATGTCGCGCAATGCTTCCTCCCGGACCGTGCCGAGCATGCCGTGCACCGCATCGGCGGTAACTTCCACGCCACCTCCCAGCAACAAGGCCTGGTCCAACACGCTCAAAGCGTCCCGCAGGCTGCCCGCAGCGGCCCTGGTAATGGCCCTCATTGCGGCCGGTTCCACCTTAAAACCGTCTTTTTTCGCCACTTCCTCTAGGCGCCGGGCGATCAGTTCCGCTGGAATAGGGCGAAAATCAAAGCGCTGGCAGCGGGATAATATGGTCAGCGGCACCTTGTGCGGTTCGGTGGTGGCCAGAACAAACATTACATGACCGGGCGGCTCTTCCAGCGTTTTCAGCAATGCGTTGAAGGCTTCGTTGGTGAGCATGTGCACCTCATCAACAATATATACCCTTTTGCCGGCACGTGATGGAAAAAACTTGATGTTTTCCTTCAATTCCCTTATTTCATCAATGCCCCGGTTGGAAGCAGCGTCTATTTCAATGACATCCATGGTGGAACCGGCCAGTATTTCCCGGCAGTTCAGGCAATTGTTGCACGGCTCGCCATCCTTTTGCTCCAGGCAATTGACAGCCCTGGCCAGAACCTTGGCCGTACTGGTCTTACCGGTGCCGCGCGGGCCGCAGAAAAGGTAGGCATGGCTGGCTTTACCCGTCTTGATGGCGTTACGCAAGGTCCTTGTAACGTGTTCCTGGCCCACTATATCGCCAAAAAGTTGCGGGCGCCACCGCCGGTACAGCGCAAGGTACCCCACCAAAACCATGCCTCCCTTCAGTCGCCATAAATTAACTGCTTTTATATTACTTTTATATAATCCGATATTAATTACTATATTGATCCGGTTGCCTTAGTATTGCTTGCCAACAGCTATTGATATGATTTAATACTGTTTCGCTACTAGGCTGGTTTTCCCTGCCTTGCGGTCCCGGATTTGTTCCCGGCATAAATAAAGAACCGGCTTTGGCCGGTTTCGAGGTGTTAAATAAAATATAAAATTGATGGCCGTGCACCTGCCGTCGAATAATGACTTCCGGGCGTTACCCCTGCAGGTAGCTCCGGCCAGGCGCCCTTGCGGCACCCGGAGGGGCTTCCTTAGTGCTGCTTCCGTCAGGACCTGACACGGTTCGGAAGGCTCCGTCGCGCAAGACCCGGCCTTCAACACCCCTTACAGGGGGCAGGCCCCACAAGCCAAACCCTCGGGCGGGAATTCAGCCCCGCTATAGCGGATTGCGGGTACAGGGCACCGCTACCTCCCCGCCTAGCACGGCCAATCTTATAAACTTTTGATAATAGCGAAGACGGACCTGCCCTATTAAAAGTCCGTCCCCGCTAAACGAACAATGGCGGAGAGAGAGGGATTCGAACCCTCGAGACGGCTTCACACCGTCTACGCGATTTCCAGTCGCGCGCCTTCGACCAACTCAGCCATCTCTCCAGGTCTATGAAATGCTATTATTTAATTACGGAACGTGGCACATAAAACAGCCCGCCCGGTTCCACCGAACTGGTGCAGACTTTATTATACAGTGATTTTGCTCCGACTGCAAGCCTTTTTACCCCTGTTGCGGAGCACATAATGCCGGTTGGAGACTTTAAATTCCGGCAGCGGTACCAGTTCAACCCATAAAAAAGCTGCCGCCGGAACCCCGCACAACGCAAATGTATGCAAGGCATTCCAAAGCCAAACAGCTTGCATTTTCATACAATACCGGCGTTCGTCCCGGCATAACAGAGGGAAGGCCACGCCTTCCCTCTGAAGCAACCATCCTTGCAGCAATTCATTTTTACAAACAATCTCCAGAATTTATAAAACATTCGGTTTTTTTGTCGCAATATTCTCACTGAAAACTACTGAGAAAAGTTGACTAAAAACCTCCTTGACGGATTTACTTTTAGAAACCTAAATTACTCAGCAATATACATAACCCTTGGATTCCAACCAATACCGATTTACGCTTACCAACCCTGACTTGAAACGTACACTCGACAGTTCATTGCAAGGATGGTGCTTGAATAAATTATACAGTATTCCACAGGTAATTGCAAGCACTTTTCTGAATTTTCAATTGAAAGTTAAACAACCTGCCTGGAGCACGGCGGGTTGTTTATTATCACCAGTATCACAAGCCAACCGGTGTTGATTTGGTTATTTAAATTTAAAACCCGGCGTTCTTGGGCGTCCTGGGAAAGGATATCACATCCCGGATGTTGGACATCCCTGTCAGGTACATGATCAGGCGCTCGAAACCAAGGCCGAATCCGGCGTGCTTGGTGCCACCGTATTTCCGGAGTTCCAAGTACCACCAGTATTTTCCTTTGTCCAGCCCCAGCTCATCCATCCTTTTTTCCAGGTAGTCTAGCCTTTCCTCTCTCTGGCTGCCGCCGATGATTTCGCCCACGCCAGGCGCCAGAAGGTCCATGGCCGCCACCGTTTTGCCGTCGTCATTCACGCGCATGTAAAAAGCCTTGATTTCCTTAGGGTAATCCGTCACAAAAACCGGTTTGCCAAAATATTTTTCCGCCAGGTAGCGCTCGTGCTCGGTCTGCAGGTCATGCCCCCATCCAACGGGGTATTCGAATTTTTCACCGGAACTTTTCAATATATTTATGGCTTCGGTATAGGTTACATGGCCGAATTTGGAACTGGCCACGTTCTCCAGCCGCGCCAGCAACCCCTTGTCGATAAAGCTGTTGAAAAACTGCATTTCCTCCGGGCATTTTTCCAGCACGCTGTTGATTATGTATTTAAGCATCTCTTCCGCTAGCTCCATGTCGTCCTGCAAATCTGCAAATGCCATTTCCGGCTCAATCATCCAGAACTCCGCCGCGTGGCGGGGCGTGTTGGAGTTCTCGGCCCTGAACGTGGGGCCGAAAGTATATACCTTGCCAAATGCCAGCGCGTACGCCTCGGCTTCCAGTTGGCCGCTGACGGTAAGATTGGTCTCCTTGCCAAAGAAATCTTTGCCGAAATCCACCGCGCCTTTCTCATCCCTTGGAACCCGGTCAAAATCCAGGGTGGTGACCCGAAACATCTCCCCGGCACCCTCGGCGTCGCTACCGGTGATTATGGGCGTGTGCACATACACAAAGCCCCTGTCCTGGAAGAACTCGTGAATGGCATGGGCTGCCACCGAGCGTACCCGGAAGACAGCGGAAAAGGTGTTGGTCCTGGGACGCAGGTGGGCAATGGTACGTAGGAATTCAAAAGTATGCCTTTTCTTTTGCAGGGGGTAGTCGGGCGCCGAGTGGCCTTCTATTTCCACCTTTTCCGCCCTTAATTCAAAGGGCTGTTTGGCACCGGGGGATTCGACAAGCTCCCCCTCCACCTTTATGGCGGACCCGGTAATTAACCTGGCCACTTCCTTGAAATTGGGAAGATTGTCGTCGAATACAACCTGCAGGTTGGAGAAAAACGTGCCGTCATTGAGCTCGATAAAACCAATGGCCTTGGAGGACCTGACTGTCCTGACCCAGCCGTTTACCTGAATTTTTTTGTTTAAATAGCCATCCGCATGCCTGTATAGCTCTTTTACCGTTGGTTTTTCCAAAACGACCTGCCTCCATCCCGTTATACTAATTACAACGTGTTCCGCCGGCAGTAGTTCAACAAATAAAATTTCCGCTACCGGTTTTAATATTCCCTGACCGGAAAATACTTTTTAGCATGGTGCTGCAACGCGGCATAGGGGTCTACCCGGGGTTCACATCTTTAATACTACAAAGAAAAACACGTTTTAATCAACCGTTTAAACAGCCATTTCAGCCAACAGAACCGTTTGGCTACCGGAACAAGCTGTGGTAGTATATTAAAGTAATTAGTTAATTGTATGTCATATAACATTATACATGGTGGAGGAACGGGCCAATGCAAAAAGTGCTTATTATGCCGTGTCTTGACATAAAGGAAGGGCGAGTGGTCAAAGGTGTACATTTTATTGATTTAAAAGACGCTGGTGACCCGGTGGAATGCGCCAGGACATACTGTGAAAGCGGGGCCGATGAACTGGCCTTTTTGGATATTGCCGCAACCATAGAAAAGAGAGGGACAACCCTGGATGCCGTCCGCAGGGTGGCCGAAGTGACCACCGTTCCTTTTACAGTGGGCGGGGGTATCAATTCCCTGGCGGATGCCGAGGCGGTTTTGGAGGCGGGAGCCCACCGTGTGTCAATAAGTAGTGCCGCCTTTCGCAACCCGGATTTGATAAACCAGGCGGCCTCAAAATTCGGTTCTGAAAAAATTGTGGTAGCCATCGATGTAGATAAAAACCCCGCCCTTCCTTCGGGCTACGAGGTGTATATCCACGGCGGGAACACGGCCACCGGCAAGGACGCCGTGGAATGGGCACGGGAAGCCGAAGCCAGGGGAGCGGGTATCATCCTGCCCACCAGCAAAGCGTGCGACGGTGCCAAGACCGGTTATGATATACCCCTCATCAAGGCAATTAAGGAAAACGTGAAAGTGCCGGTGGTGGCATCGGGGGGTGCCGGTAAAATGAAACATTTTCTGGAGGCGGCAAAGGAAGGCAAGGCGGATATCTTACTTGCGGCATCGGTTTTCCATTTCGGGGAAATCAATATTAGGGAGTTGAAACAGTACTTGAGGGAAAATGGGCTTTTGGTAAATCAGTAATGGTTTTAAGGTAAAGTATACTGGCAGTGAGTTTTAATGCGCCAATTGCAAATTTCACCTGTAAAATGAGCAAGGGGTATCGCAGGTAAAAGCGATAACCCCTTGTTTAACATGGCGGAGAGAGTGGGATTCGAACCCACGAGACCGCTCATCACGGTCTACTCGATTTCGAGTCGAGCGCCTTCGACCATCTCGGCCATCTCTCCGTTTATTTACCACGCTGTCTTTTTCAATTGCGGCCGGCACTTCACATCCAGCCGGTTTTATTTTTGTTTTTCCCGCTCCCGCAGTTCTCGGAAAAAGCGGCGTATGATTTCCCGGCATTCATCTTCCAGCACGCCTGAAACGACGCCCACCTGGTGATTGAATCGCGGCTCCCGTAACACGTCCATAATGGAGTCCACCGCGCCCGCCTTGGGGTCCGCCGCCCCGTACACCACGGTCTGCACCCGGAACTGGATCATTGCCCCGGCACACATGGGGCAGGGTTCAATGGTAACGTACACGATGGTCCCGTTAAGCCGCCAGTCCCCGATACTGCGAGCCGCTTCCCGCAGGGCTATAATTTCCGCATGGGCGGTAGCATCCGCCAAGGTTTCCCGTAAGTTGTAACCCCGGCCGATTATGTCACCGTCCAGCACCACCACCGCTCCAACGGGCACTTCCCCCAGCGCGTAGGCCTTTTTAGCCTCCGCAAGCGCTTCTCTCATGTATCCGGCATGATCCACCGGGAAGCTCCCCTTCTAGCAGTTTGTTGTTTTACCGCATCTAGTAGTATAACACAAGCAAAGAGCGTTTTTCAACACCTTGATTTCCTCACCCTTTAAACTGTTTTCACAACACTTGTAAATGCTTTGATTATACCACTGAAATATTCCGACTCCCTCCTGATATGGTCTATAACCACCCGTGCCACCGGGTTATTTCGAACTACTCCGCTTTGTGTTTCAATTTCATTCAACAGCAAAATGAAATTTTGGCTTTGGGTAAGCGCATAGTTGATAAACCGGACAATTTGTTGCTCCAATACCGGGCTGACACTATAATTGGCCCGGATCACTGCCTCCATGTATTTGGTTGCAACTCCTTCCGTTTGGATAAAGGCCTGTTCCCATTCCTGAAGTAACTTAACATACTGTGGTTCCAAGTTTTCTACCACTTGCCGAATAACTACAGTATGCTCGGCTTCCTGGCGCTTCCAAAATTGAACTTCATCCAAAATCCTCAATAGGTTTCTATCACCGTAATAAAACTGCATGCCGGCCACCCCTTCCTTTTGGATTAGTTACCATAATTATATTTAGCGGGTTGGTATAATGTTCCAAAAAAGGTATTCAGCCGTCCCTTGGCAGCCTTGGATTTTGCTGTGTTGCGCCAGCTTATCCAAACGGCTTAGCCTCTTATGGGGTTCTTGTGCCGGGCGCACGCAAAAAAAGACAGGATAAACCTGTTTTTTTTTTTTTTTGTTATTAAAGAAAGTATAATGTCATAGGTAAAGTCGGGCGTTGGTACATGGAGCGAACATATGAGGCCCATTCGTCTCATTCATTTGTCAGGCCGAGTCAGTGAGCGAAAGGTACCAACGCTCGGGTTTTTTACTCCCGTTTGTTATATTTGCTCCCCAAATGGTGCTTTAACGAAATTCGCCAAAATAGCAAAAACCCGCAAATCCTTGCGGGTCTTGCCTTTTCACTGGTGCGCCCGGAGGGACTCGAACCCCCGACACGCGGTTTAGGAAACCGCTGCTCTATCCAACTGAGCTACGGGCACACCTTGTTTTTTTAATACGTAACAGCGACACTGCAGGCCCGGGGCCTTTGTCGCTGTATAAATAAAATGATGGTGTGCCTGGAGGGACTCGAACCCCCAACCTTCTGATCCGTAGTCAGATGCTCTATCCAATTGAGCCACAGGCACACTTATAACGAGTTCTGTCGAATCGCAAATATAATTTTAACAAATGGGAACAACAAAGTCAATAACGGAAGGGTTGGGAATCACTTCCCCGGCTGCAATAATTCACGTGCATAAAGCAAAAAACCGCGGGAAACCTCTATAAAAATCCTTATGCCATGCGGTGCCTGGCCGCATGGCATATTTATCTACCCGGAAAATACTCTTGGGTATGGGTATACCTGTTCCGGGCTCGCTCATATGCTCCCGCGCCGACGGCACCAACGGCTTGCTTCGGACGAAACCGGACCGCCATAAACTCACCGTCCTGGTTCGGTTATGGCTCTCGCGAACATCACGTTCGCTCGTCCGGTTTCGCAGCCTCGCTGCGCCGGGTGCCGTTACCGGCGCTCCCGCAAATCGCTCGACCGGAACAGGTATACCCATATATTTTCGTCTTTCTGATGGTGCCACAGTGTGGCATGGGGGTCTACCGAAAAAAATGGCGGAGAGAGAGGGATTCGAACCCTCGATACGGGTTTTAGCCCGTATAATCGCTTAGCAGGCGACCGCCTTCGACCTACTCGGCCATCTCTCCGCGATACCTGGTACATTAGTGGCGGAGGGAGTGGGATTCGAACCCACGGAACCTGTAAAGGTTCAACGGTTTTCAAGACCGCCTCCTTAAACCGCTCGGACACCCCTCCAGCTAAAAAACTTAACCAGAGGCACTATCCAGTATAACACAGCAATTGTGGCGTGTCAACGAGTAAAGTACAATTGGAATCGGTTCCCTTAACAGCCGGCTTTTATCTCTTTCAAGCCGCCCATGTAGGGCTGTAATCTTGCGGGAATGCGGACAGTGCCTGATTCGGTTTGAAAGTTTTCCAGGATGGCCGCAACGGTACGGCCGACAGCCAGGCCGGAACCGTTCAATGTATGCACGAACCGGGGTTTACCCTTCCCCTGGCGGTAGCGAATGTTGGCCCGGCGTGCCTGGAAATCGGTAAAATTGCTGCAGGACGATATTTCCTTGTAATCGTTGTAACTGGGCAGCCATACTTCAATATCGTACGTTTTGGCAGCACTGAATCCTAGGTCGCCGGTACTTAATACCACCACCCGGTAGGGCAGTTCCAGCATCTGCAGAATGCGCTCGGCGTTTGCAGTTAATTTTTCCAATTCATCGTATGAATCTTCCTGGCGGGTAAACTTTACCAGTTCCACCTTGTTGAACTGGTGTTGCCGGATTAGCCCCCGTGTATCCCGGCCGGCAGCACCCGCTTCCGCCCTGAAACACGCGCTGTATGCACAATGGTAAATGGGCAATTTACCGGCATCCAGTATTTCGCCGGCGTACAAGTTGGTAACAGGCACCTCGGCAGTGGGGATCAGGTAATAGT
Organism: uncultured bacterium; assembly: GCA_965539975.1. Taxonomy (GTDB): domain Bacteria; phylum Bacillota; class Desulfotomaculia; order Desulfotomaculales; family Desulfallaceae; genus CBETWA01. The sequence goes on from CBETWA010000033.1 coordinate 25,272, forward strand.
CGGTATTTTCAACCTTGAACATGTCTTCGGCAAATTTGGGCAGCTGGCCTGTACCTATCATGCTGGCGCTGTTTACCATGAATGGCGGGAATATTTCAACGTACCCGTGCTCCCGTGTATGGACATCCAGCATAAAGTTAAACACGGCGCGTTCCAAGGCGGCACCGGCCCCTTTGTAAAACGCGAACCGGGCACCCGTAACCTTGCCGCCGCGCTCAAAGTCAAGTATATCTAGCGCTTCACCAATATCCCAGTGGGGTTTTGGTTCAAAGCTAAATTGCGGCGGATCACCCCAGCGACGCAGTTCCACGTTGTCTTTTTCGTCCTTGCCTACCGGCACGCTTTCGTCCGGAATATTGGGAATGCCAAGCAGCGTTTCCTGAATCTTCTGTTCAAGTTGCCGGATTTCATCGTCCATTTGCTTGATAGCGGCAGAAACTTCGCGCATTTCCAGCACCAAGTGTTCGGTATCATGACCCGCTTTTTTCAGCCGCCCTATTTCCTCGGATACAACATTCCGCTTGTTTTTTAGTTTTTCAACTTCCACCAGCTTTTCCCTGCGGCGCTCGTCAAGTTTCAGGAACGGCTCCAGTGAAATACCGGCTCCCCGTTTGCTCAACGCTTCTTTTACCACGTCGGGGTTGGCGCGTACAAATTTCAGGTCCAGCATACCATCACCCTCCAAGGTGCCTGTATTATATCATGCCTGTATTGTTACCGGTTAACCCGGCCGGGAAAATAAAAATGCCGGCACCCGGGCCGGCACTATTATACCATAATTTATATCAAGGTGTAAAACCGGGATCTTTAACACATTTTCACCGGCAGATAATCATTGTGCCGTTAAATTTGCATTAAAGGCTGATGAGCTTAACATCCAACACCCCTTCTATCTGGGTAATTTTTTGCAGTGTCTCCCCGGGTACCGGCGCGTCCACTGATAACATCATCACAGCCTTGCCGCCAATCTCTTTTCGGCCCACCTGCATGCCCGCTATATTAATGTCATGCTCGCCGATTAGCGTTCCCACCGGCCCGATAATCCTGGGCCTGTCCATGTGCGGTACATAAAGCATATGGCCTTCCGGCAATACGTCAATACGGTAACCGTCAATGGCTACTATGCGGGGTTCATAGTCCCCGAACAGCGTTCCGGCCAGCGTTTTTTCACCCCGGTCCGAAACCGCCCTTACGGTAATAAGGCTGGCATAACCGTCGGCACGGCCGTTCACCGTCTGGGAAACGTTGATGCCCCTGTTTTTGGCCAGAAGTGTGGCGTTGATGTAGTTAACCGAGGATTGAAGCACGGGGTCCAAAAAGCCCTTGACCAGTGCCGTAGTTATGGGTGTCACTTCACCGCGGGCTAGATCGCCGCTGCAAACAACCTCCAGCCGGGTCACCCTTCCTTCAATAACCTGGGAAAGGAACTTGCCCAGCTTCTCGGCTAGTTTCAAGTAAGGTTTGACCAGGGCCATCACTTCCGGTTTGATTGACGGTATATTCACCGTATTGCGTACCACTTTGCCCCGCAGCGCGTCTATTATTTCCTCCGCCACATCGTGGGCCACGTTCAGCTGCGCTTCGGCGGTGGAAGCGCCCAGGTGCGGGGTGGCGATAAAATTGTCCAGCTTCAGCAACGGGCTTTCGGTGTTAGGCTCTTTTTCAAAAACATCCAGGGCCGCGCCGGCAACCTTACCTGAAGTCATGTACTTGTAAAGGGCATCTTCGTCTATGATGCCGCCCCTGGCGCAGTTGATCACCCGCACCCCGTCCTTCATCATGGCGAACGCCTTTTCGTCCAGCATGTGATAGGTTTCCTTTGTTTTGGGCATGTGTATGGTAATAAAGTCGGCCTCTTTTAACAATTCCTCCAGGCTCACCAGTTTTACACCCAGCGATACCGCCTTTTCCTCGGTAATATAGGGGTCGTATGCCACTATATCCATTTCCATGGCTTGAGCCCGGCGGGCCACCGACGAGCCGATGCGTCCCAAGCCGATGATACCCAGTGTTTTTTCGCGGAGTTCCACACCCAAAAATGCTTTCTTGTCCCACACACCCTGTTTCAACCTGGCCACGGCCTGGGGTATATTTCTGGCCAGCGCCAGCATCATGGCTATTGTATGTTCCGTGGCGGCAATTGTATTGCCGTCGGGAGCGTTTACCACCAGCACGCCCTGCCGGGTGGCGGCTTCCAGGTCTATATTGTCCACACCGACACCAGCCCGCCCCACCACTTTCAGCTTGGGTGCGTTTTCCAGCACCCGCGCCGTCACCTTGGTGGCGCTGCGCACGATCATGCCGTCATATTCACCTATAACCTGTACCAGCTCGTCCTCGGTCATTTTGCTGCCCATTACCACTTCAATATCCGGTTCATCCAACAGGGGCTTAAGTCCCTTTTCCGAAACCCCGTCCATAACCAACACTTTATACTGAGCCATAATTATCGCACCTCCAACAAAACTTGCTGCGCCGCCCTGACGCCGGCCCCCAGTTCCACCGGGTACCCCACCCGGGCCAGCGCCATTTCCAAACCTGATATCGCTATTATAATATCCATTTTACCTGCATACCCCATGTGGGCTATGCGAAATATCCTGTTTTTCAACTTGGCCTGGCCGCCGGCGAACATTATACCGAATTCCTTTCGCAGTACTTTGCGGATAGCGTCAGCCTCGATGCCTTCGGGCGCCCATACCGATGTCACCACCGGTGAAGCGCAACTGTCGTCCACCATCAGCTTCAACCCCAGCGCCCTGATGCCCGCCCTGGTTGCGTCACGCAACAGCTTGTGCCGGGCGTATACATTGTCCAGTCCCTCTTCCAAAATCATGTCCAGTGCCGCGTTCAGCCCGGTGAACAGTGACACCGCGGGAGTAAAGGCCGTATTCCATTTTGGGTATTGCTTGCGCGCCTTGAGCAGGTCAAAATAATAGCGTGGTGATTTATTCTTCTCAATCACCTTCCAAGCCTTTTCGCTAATACTTTGAATGGCCAGGCCCGGCGGTAACATCAATGATTTCTGGGAACCGGTGGTCAGTATATCCACATGCCACTGGTCCACCTTGATTTCTATGCCGCCCACGCCGCTGACCCCGTCTACCACCAGCAACGCCGGGGTTTCGGCCACAATCTTGCCAATGGTTTCAATATCGTTGACCACACCTGTGGAAGTTTCGTTTTGCGTGGCAAAAACCACTTTTATATCGGGGTTGGCAGCTAAATGGTCCCTTACCACTTGCGGGTCCACGCAGGTACCCCACTCAAAGTTTTCTTCTATCACTTCAGCTCCAAAAGCCCGGCACAGTTCGGACCAGCGCTCGCCGAATTTACCACCCACCAGGGTTAAAACCTTGTCTCCGGGGCTTACCGTGTTGGCCACCGCCGATTCCATGCCCCCGGTTCCCGAACTGGTGAGCACGTATATTTCGTTTTTTGTTTGAAACACCTTTTGCAGCTTGGCAATAATTTCACTGTGCAGCACCTGGAAATCCTCGCTGCGGTGCCCGATTATAGGTGTGGACATGGTTGCCGTCACCGAAGGCGGTACGGGTGTAGGGCCAGGAATCATTAAGTAAGTTTTGTCGCGCATATTTTACTCCTCCCATAAACCAGTTGATATTAGATAAAAAGATAAAACTGCCGCCCGGAGCGGCAAAGAATCTAAAAATAAAACCCCCCGTCCCTCGAAAATACCAGGGACGAGAGGCTTGCTCCCGCGGTGCCACCCATGTTGACCAATACCGGGCATACTTATGCCATGCCGGTATTAGCCCGCTCATTTGAATAACGGAATGAACCGTACCCGCCTACTGCTTTTTTCAACGGGTCCCCTTCGGGGAGCCTTTTCACCGTTACAACCACCGGCTTTCACCGCCCGCCGGCTCTCTGTGGGGTTGAACCCGGCTACTTTACCCCTGCATTGGGTTTACGTTATGGACGCTACCGTAAATATTACTACAACAGTCTTTTTTTTGCAATAGTTTATTTAAAACAATAAATTTGATGGCCTTTTATTATCGACCTCCGGGCGGGGTGCCACTCTAGATCCACGCCCCAAAACATTGATCTGAATCACCAGCCTCTTTCCTGCATCCTTTGTTCAGGTGAAATGCTGGAAATTTCCAGTCCGGGCATTGCTTCGCCCAGATCTTTCGATACCTCTGCCAGCACCTTTGGATCGTTATAGTAGGTGGTGGCGGCCACGATGGCCTTGGCACGGGCCTTGGGATCCTTGGACTTAAATATTCCCGAACCCACGAATATACCGTCACAGCCCAGTTGCATCATCATGGCGGCATCGGCCGGGGTGGCAATGCCCCCTGCGGCAAAGTTTACCACTGGCAACTTGCCTGTGCGAGCCACTTCTAGCACCAGGTCATACGGTGCCCCCATTTCCTTTGCCGCGCTCATCAGCTCTTCCCGGGGCATATTTTGCAAGCGGCGAATTTCACCAGTGACCACGCGCATGTGACGAACGGCTTCCACCACGTTGCCGGTACCCGGTTCTCCCTTCGTCCTGATCATAGCCGCACCTTCCGCAATACGCCGCAACGCTTCACCAAGGTTACGCGCGCCGCACACAAAAGGCACTTTGAAAGCGTGTTTGTCAATGTGATGCTTTTCGTCCACCGGGGTCAGCACTTCACTTTCGTCTATAAAATCAACACCCAGCGCCTCTAAAATCTGGGCTTCAACAAAGTGGCCAATCCTGGCCTTTGCCATAACAGGTATTGTAACTGCATCCATAATGCGCAAAATAACAGCGGGATCGGCCATGCGCGCCACGCCACCGGCAGCACGGATATCCGCGGGTACTCTTTCCAGCGCCATTACGGCACACGCTCCCGCCTCTTCCGCTATTTTGGCCTGTTCGGGGGTGGTTACATCCATTATAACCCCGCCCTTGAGCATTTCCGCCCGGCCTTTTTTAACAGTCCATGTTCCCTTTTCCGCCACGGTTTCGGACATATATTTCTCCTCCATTCAATAAAGAAGACTTGATCCAGGTGGGGTTTTTACCTATACGCCAGGGACATTCCTCGCAGAAATGCACCCCCTGACCATTGAATCCCTGTTGGATTTGTTTCTAACTTACAACCTTTAATCTTCACTGGCTGAGGACATCCCCGGCCCCGGGAGATACCCCGGTTTCAGCAGGTGCGCCCCATGCTTTATGCAGGTGGGGCCTTACAGGTTGTGGGAAAAATAGATCACTAAATAATTTTACAGTATTCCTTTTTTAAAAACAAGCTAAATACAATGTAAGCTCGTTAATTACTTGCATCGCCATCCCGGTTCGCCACAAGACCGCTTTACTTTAAATTGGAACGGGTGATTTTTCCTTGCCGGTGTGATCATTATCACGCCGGCCGGGTGACGCTCACAACTGAATAAACATAGCAAGTAAAATTATATTAAGTATGGGAGTGATGAACATGGAAACCATAACACGGCAACGTGAAACAGGCGACTGCACCGCTGTAGTCAATAAGCTAAAAATTTACCTTTGCAAAATGAAAGGGGGAAAATGCAGCAAACCGCCCGAATTTTCAGCTTCGACCCTCTTTGTAACAAGCCTCGGTAGTTTTGCCGGCATCGGCATTCTGGCCATTTTATCATCGTATTACAATCTGCCGCTACTCCTGCCGTCATTTGGTGCTACAGCTGTTCTCCTTTACGCGGCATGCAATGTTCCAATGGCGCAACCCAGAAATGTTTTTGGCGGTCACGTTATCTCAGCCCTTTCGGGTGTACTTGTCTACCAGCTTTTCGGTTACACCTGGTGGGCAATCACCATTGGTGTCACAGTAGCCATACTGGCAATGGCAGTAACCCATACCCTTCACCCGCCGGGCGGTGCAACCGCTTTTGTCGCCGTTTATACCGGGCAGGATCTCAGCTTCGTATTGTCTCCGGTGGGGCTTGGCGCAATATGTTTAATACTGGTGGCCCTATTTGTTAACAACTTATCACCCGAGCGGAAATATCCTGATTACTGGATTTAGTAAAACCAGCTTCCCTTCGCATGGCTCAAAACTACCCGAGAAATATTTTTATTATGGGTATACCTGTTCCGTCTCGCTTTTTCTAAGCAGACGATGCACTAACTAAATAGCATCATTAGGTGAGTTAAGAGCATATTTCGGGCGGCGACCAACACTGTGTTTAAAAACTCCCGCGCCGGCGGCATCCGGCGCTCCCGCAAATTGCTCGACCGGAACAGGTATGCCTAGTGGCATGGTGTCTACTTAGATAAAAAATTGTTTTTTTAACTTTTGGAAGCTAAAAACCCCGGTAATAAAACCGGGGTTTTTAAAATTA
>CBETWA010000034.1:0-31257 GCA_965539975.1 uncultured bacterium
CCGGAACAGGTATACCCTACAAGTAGTTTTCATCTTTCTACTGGTGCCGCAACGCGGCATGGGTGTCTACCCGGCTTTTTCCCAAGCAGCCGGGTTTTTCTTCTCCCCCACTTTGAAATGCTTGGTCATTTCACGCTCCACAAAACGCCAGGTTTCTTCGGCGTTGGTGCGCCAGTTGGTGGGGCAGGAAGAAAGCGACTCGACAAACGAAAAACCATTACTCTCCATCTGGTTCTGAAGCGCTTTTTTGATGTATGCTTTAAACTGGCGCAGGTTGGCGATGGTGCCCCGGGCCACATAGGCGTTTTCACCTGTTATGGCGGCCACCATTTCGGGTCCCAGCATTGGCGGGCCCGTGTAACCGGGGTCACGCCCGTACGGGCTGGTTTCCGTTTTTTGACCGGGCATGGTGGTGGGGGCCATTTGCCCGCCGGTCATGGCGTAAACCGTGTTGTTGGCCAGCAGTACCGTTATTTTTTCGTTGCGGGCCGCGGCGTTCACCAGGTGCTGGGAACCAATGGCGTACCCACCGCCGTCCCCCATGTAGGCAATGACAACCAGTTCCGGGTTGGCCCGCTTGATACCCACCATTACCGGGGTGGTGCGCCCGTGGTGGGTCTGGACGGTGTCCAGGTTGAAAAAGTCCCAGGACAGCAGCGAGCAACCTATGTCGCAGCCGAACACGGTGCGATTCTGGATACCCAGTTCATCTATGGCTTCTCCCAGTGCTTTCAGCACCAGCCCGTGCCCGCAACCGGGACAGAATTTATGCGGTTTGGTTTCCACCCGCCACACGCGGGGCATTTTCAGTTCAGGCATAATGCAAGCCTCCCAGGGTTGCTATATTACTATTTATCACCAGGGAGGCTTTTTTATATGCACGGGTTTTATTGCAATTCCTTGATTACCGCTACTTCTTCACACTTGGGAAACTTGGGACAGTTGATGCATTCCTTCCAGACCTTCTGGGGCAGGTCCTCCTTGGGAATGATGGTGAACCCGCACTTGACAAAGAATGGTGCCTGGTAAGTGAGGGCGAACACCCGGGGGATCTCCAGATCTACCGCCTCGGCCAGAAACGCTTCCACCAGGGTGCGGCCGATGCCGCGTTTCTGGTAGTTTTCGTCTACAGCCAGGGCGCGGATTTCCGCCAGGTCTTCCCAAATTACGTGTAGTGAGCCTACTCCCACCGTCTGCCCGGCTATTTCCGCCACCATGAACTCCCGGATGCACTCGTATAATGATGAACGGGAACGGCTCAGCATCAGGTCCTTTTCGGCAAAATGCGTTATAAACCGGTGTATGGTTTCCACATCGGATATCCTAGCCTTGCGGATCAGCATCTGCATCAGTCCTTTACAGGTTCTTGGCGGCGTATTCCACCGCGTTGCGGAACAGGGGCACACCGTGGGGTTCGCCAATACCGCCCCGGCGCCAGTTTGGGTGGTGGAATTTTTCCACGAACCGTTCCGGGTGCGGCATCAGCCCCAGCACCCGCCCGGTGCGGTCGCAGATGCCGGCGATGGAGTTCAGTGACCCGTTCGGGTTGAGCGGGTAAACACCGGTGGCCTTCCCGGTATCCGGGTCTGCGTACCTGAATACCACTTGCCCGGCGTTTTCAATTTCCGCCAGCGTTTCTTTACGGGTATAAAATTTCCCTTCCTCGTGCGCCACCTGGTACTGTACCAGGGTTCCTTCCATGTTTCGGGTAAAAATGCAGTTGGACTTTTCCACCAAAAGGTGCACCCAGCGGCACTCGAAGCGCCCGCTGTCATTGTGCATTAGGGTGACGCTTACTTTGCCCAGTTCTCCTCTGGGCAGCAAACCCGTGCGTACCAGCACCTGGAAACCGTTGCATATGCCGATCACCGGTTTGCCGTCGGCCACGAACTTGCTCAGCTGGTCTTTCAGGAATGAAGCCAGTTCAACGGACAGGATTTTGCCCGAGTGAATGTAGTCGCCGTAGGTAAAACCGCCGGGAATGGCTAGAATTTGATAATCGTGCAGCTTTTTCGCGCCTGTTCTCAAGTGGTTCACATGAACCATCTCGCAGCTGCCGCCGGCCTTTTCGAAAGCATAATAGGTTTCCACGTCACAGTTGGTGCCGTCTGTTCTCAATATGCAGACCCTTGGTTTCACGCGCCGAACACCTCCCGCATCGGCTTCTGCCAGGCATCAAACAGGCTTGCGGTGGATACTTCGAAAAGCTTGCCCGGGCCCTGGAAAGCTGTTATAAGCTGTTTTTTCACGCTACGGCCAATTAACTGGAACGGCACGCCGGTGAACATTTCTTTTGCAATTTCCGGGCTCTCGACTTCAACCAGGAAGCATCCTGCGGTTTCATTAAACAGGAAATAGTCCGCCCGGCAGCCCTCCTGGATATTTATCTCGGCGCCCGCGTCGCCGCCGAAACACATTTCGGCCAGCGCGGCCAAAAGCCCTCCTTCGCTGATATCGTGGCAGGCCATAACAACGCCCTTGCTGATGGCGGAGTGGATTGCATTGAAGACTGCGGGCAGCGTTTCCAGGTTTATGGCGGGTATGTTTGCCGACTGCGCGCCTGCAACTTCGAAATAGGTTGAACCGCCCATGCGATTGATGTCTCTGTCACCAACCAGTACCAGTGTGCTGCCGGGGCGCTTGATATCCGAGGATACCGTGCTGGTGACGTCTTTCACCCGGCCGAAACAGGATACACACAATACCGGTGGTATTTTAATCACCGAACCGTCTCTGGCCCGGTAAGTGCTGCTCAGGCTGTCCTTGCCGGATATAAAGGGCATGCCGGTGGCTTTTACAAAATCGACACACGCGTCCACTGCCCGGTCCAGGTCATACAGCGATTCCTCGTCGGGGTATGGCCAGATAAAGTTGTCTATGAGCACCAGGTCTTTGGGGTTGGCTCCCGTGGCAACCGCGTTGGACACGGCTTCCGTGGCAGCCCAAATACTACCGGTGTAAGGGTCGGCCAGGTTCAGCACGGGGTTTAAGCCGTGTGATATCACAACGCCATATTTTTTGCCGGGCACGGGCGCCAGAACCACAGCGTCATTGGGCGCTCCACCGGGCAATCCCCCGTAAGGAGGAAGGACGGTGCTTCCCTGTACCCCGTGGTCGTATACCCTTACTATTGGTTCTTTTGAGCACACGTTCAGGTGGGCCATGACCATGGCGCTTGTTTTTTTCCAATCCTCAGGCGGGGAGGGTTCCACCGTTTCAATTTCCCGCCGCCTTCCGGTGGCCTGCATGGTACGCCGGGGCAGGCCTTTATGCAGGAAATCCATGTCCAGCTTGCAAACACAATTGTCCCCGTAATATACCTCCAGCTGCCTGGTGCCGGTGAACTCGCCAATGGCGGTGGCTTCCACGTTGTATTCCCGGCAGATTTCCAGCAGCCGTTCCAGGTTTTCCGGCGCCACAGCCAGGGCCATTCTTTCCTGGCTTTCGGATAGCCAGATTTCCCAGGGTGCAAGACCCGGGTATTTTAACGGGACGCGCTCCAGGTGGATCTTTACCCCGGTATGCTCGCCCATTTCGCCAAATGCCGATGCGAACCCGCCCGCTCCGCAGTCGGTTATGGCCCGGATCAGTTTTTCATCCCGGGCTTTTAACAGCGCGTCACTCATGCGTTTTTCCTCGATGGCGTGTCCAATTTGTACCGCGCTGGCGTTAACATCCATGGTTCGGTGGGTCATTTCGCCGCTGGAGAATGTTGCCCCGTGGATGCCGTCACGGCCTGTCCTGCCTCCCACCACCACCGCGATATCTCCTTTTTCCGGGCGTCCCTTAAGGGCATCCTCCGCCGGCATAATGCCGTAAGCCCCTACGATGACGGTGGGCTTGGCGCGAAAATCCCGGTGGAAGTGCAACGAACCGTTACCGGTGGGTATACCCATGCGGTTTCCGTAATCGCGCACCCCGGCCACCACGCGTTCCAGCAGGTAACGGGGGTGCAGGCAGCCTTCGGGCACTTCATCGTCGGGCAGGTCCGGCGGGGCGAGACAAAACATGTCGGTGGATGCGATTACTTTTGCGCCCTTGCCTGTGCCCATAACGTCCCGAAATACGCCGCCGCTGCCGGTCATGGCCCCGCCGTACGGTTCGATGGCCGACGGCGAGTTGTGGGTTTCCACTTTGCCGCAAATGGCCAGGCCGTCGTAAAAAGCTATTACCCCGGAATTGTCCACAAAGGCGGACATTACCAGCGGGTGGTTGGCGGCGTCCGTGGCTCCCTGTAACCGTTTCAGCAGCGGTTTTTTTGGCTGGCCGTCCACAACCAGTTCGGCTTTAAATGTTTTATGCACGCAATGCTCGGACCATGTTTGGGCCAGGGTTTCCACCTCGCAATCGGTGGGGTCCCGCCCCAGACCGGTAAAGTGGTTTTGAATGGCCCGCATTTCGTCCAGATTGAGAAAAAGGTTGTCGCGGCTCAGTTCCATCAGGGCGTCATCGTCCATTGACCTGATGGGTATAATTTTTGTACGGGTCGCTTGGCCTCCTATAACCAGGGTGGCTGGTTTTTCTGTAACCACCCGTTCAACTGTTTCATTGACCAGCAACCGTTTCAATATGGTTTGCACTTCCCGTTCCGAAACATTGCCGTAAAAACCGTATTCCGTGCTGGAATCCACCGCCACCAACCCTTTAATTCCCAGATCCGCGGCTGCCTTCATGATGGAGTCCGCTTCCGGGTTCATTACCCCGGGCTTGTAAGCCACTTCCACCAGTACTGTGGCGTCCTTGATAACCGGTTCATTTAGTGTGTAGCGCTGATATATTTCCTCGGTTAGTAAATTTTTAGCCAGGAAATCTGCATCGGCGGAGGTAATGCCTTCAAAACGGTACACCCTGGCGGTGGATATCCTCTCTATGGTGTGGATGCCCAGGAAGGTTACAATTGTGTGTAGTATATTTTCACCCCTGGGGTCTTTTAGGCCGGGCAGGCTTGCTACCCGGACTTCTTGAATACCCATAATTAACACCTCCGGTTGCGGCGGCAAATGAAAAATAAAAGTTTCCGACCTTAAAAGCTGGCCGAAAACGTTGAAACGCCATAGCTTATTTTATTATATCGAGAAGTAAAAAACAACTCGAATTATCCAGAATGTTTTAACTTACCTCCACAACTAAATTTTCGATCTGTTCCCGGTTTAAGATGTGGTACTGGTCGTAGCCTTCATCGGCAACTGCCTTGGCTGCCCGGGACAGTTTTTGCATGTGCTTTTTAATTACGAAGGGCTCAACGTTACGTTCCCGATTTTCGTTTTGCTTTAAACACAGTTCCAGGGGCACATTGAAAAGAAAAAGGGCGGTGTGAAAACCGTGTTTTTCCGCTATTTTTTTGAGTTTTTTCCGGGCGTGACGGTCCAGGGCTGTGGAATCGGCCACCGTAAGCCGCCCCAGGGACAAGCGCATGTCTATGAGCATGTAAAATACTTTAAAGGCCATACCGGAAACGGACATTTCATTTTCATCGTCGCAAATTAATGCCCGGCACCGGTCGGAAGACACGATTTGAGTTTCCAGAAAGTGCTTACGGGCAAAAGTAGATTTGCCGCATCCGGCCGGCCCGCATAATATTACCAGTGTTTGCCGGGGAATGGTAATGGTGTACAATGTGAACCCTCCGTTTATTTACAAGCGTAATTAGTATGTGGAAAAAATACGCTAACAAAACACAACACCAGCCGGAAATGGTTTTCTTGTGTTAATCTGCAAACTTCACTTTGCCTTGCGCCAGTGAAATTACCGGCGCCAGGGATTCCACCCGAACTCCCTTTTCGCGCAGGGTGGCACCACCACCCTGAAACACCTTTTCAATTACGATACCCACCCCTACAAGGGTTGCGCCGGCCTGGGCAATGATTTGGGCCATGCCTCTTAATGCTTCTCCCCGGGCCAGGAAATCGTCGACAATCAAAACCCGGTCCTCCGGGGATATGAACTTGCTATTTACGAAAATATCCACCGATTCCTGCCTGGTAAAAGAATAAATGGTACTTGAATATGAATTGGCCGGCTGGGTTGCACCCCGTTTTTTCTTGGCGAACACCACCGGAACTTTTAGAGCTAGGGCGGTGGCCAGGGCCACTGCTATACCCGAGGCTTCCACCGTCAGGACCTTGGTTACTTTTTCGTGCTTAAACCGGCGAGCCAGTTCATTACCCAGTTCCATGGTAAACTCCGGGTCAACCTGGTGGTTGAGGAAAGAGTCAACTTTTAGAACCTGATCCGATAGAACCTGTCCCTCGGAAATAATTTTGTCTTTCAGTTTTTGCATGGCAGGCAAGTCCTCCTTCACCGTTCCTCCCGGTCATAGGGCAAGCCCAGTGCCCGCGGGGATCCGATGCGGCTGAGCATGTTGCGCCTGGTAACCAGTATAAGTACCAGCACCGTAAACAGGTAAGGCAGCATTTTCAAGAAATAGGGTGATACAGTGACGTTCATGGTCTGCAGCCGGAAACCAATGGCGTCAAGACCACCGAATAGATAGGCTCCCCACATGGCGTTGACCGGGTTCCATGTAGCAAATATTACCAGGGCGACAGCAATCCAACCCCTCCCCGCTGTCATGTTTTCCACCCAACTTGGCACATAATGCAGGGACAGGTAGGCGCCGCCCATGCCTGCCAGCATCCCTCCAAGAATGACATACAGGTACCGGGTGCGAAATACGTTAATGCCCGCGGAATCCGCCGCCGCCGGGTTTTCACCCACCGCCCTCAGGTGCAGTCCGGCCCTGGTGCGGAATACCAGGAACCACAATGCGGGGACCACCAGGTAACTCAAGTACACCAGCGGGTCGTGGTTGAAAAACACCGGGCCGATAACAGGTATTTCACTTAGCAGGGGTAATGGAAAAGTCTGAAAGGATTCAGGCAAACGTATTCCCACGTATGATTTGCCCAGGTACCCACTTAAACCGGTTCCAAACAGGGTAAGGGCAAGACCGCTTACCACCTGGTTGGCCTTCAGTGTCACCGAGAGAAAGGCGTGAATTAATGCCAACAGCCCCCCGGCCACCATGGCCAGTAAAAGTCCGACCCAGGGGTTGGATGTATGCAGGGCCAGGATAAACCCGCTCACTGCTCCTACCAGCATCATACCCTCCACGCCAAGGTTGAGGATGCCTGCCCGTTCAGCCAGTATTTCCCCCAGCGCGGCGTATAGTATGGGGGTTCCTGCGGTGATGGCGGTGGCCAGCACTGCTACAAGGAATTCCTGGCTCAATTTTTCATCCCCTCCCCGGCTGTCTGTACTCTGGTTATTTTGTAATTGGTTAAAAGCTCTCCGCCAAGTACGAAAAACAATAACAACCCCTGCAGCATGTACACCATGGATGACGGGATGCCGCTTGTCTGGACGATATACCCACCCACTTGCAGGCTCCCGAACAGAAACGCCACAATTATTATGGCAAAGGGGTTCAACCTGCTGAGCCAGGCAATAATGATGGCTGTGTAACCGTATCCCGGGCTTAAACCGTGCTGCAACCGGTGCGCTATACCCGAAACTTCCGCCATTCCGGCCAGCCCGCAGAATGCCCCGCTGAGCAACATAACCAGCATTATATTTCTTGTGGTGTTCATTCCGGCATAGCGGGCGCTGTCGGGGTTTTCACCGGTGACTCTTATTTCATACCCCCAGCGGGTACGGTAAATAAGTATGTAAAGAATGATTGCCGCTGTGATGCCAAAAAAAAGACCGGCATGAATACGCGAATCGCCTAGTGCCGGGAGCACCGCGGCAGGTGAAAACGTTGCCGTGAGGGGAAAATTGTGACCCTCGGGATCCCTCCACGGGCCGTATACCAGGTAATCCACCCAGAATATCGCCACGTAATTCAGCATCAGGGTGGTTATAATTTCGTTTGCGCCCCAAACAGCCCTGGGGATGGCAGGTAATAAAGCCCACAAGCCCCCTGTCAGCATGCCCGCAAGAACCATGAAGGGTAAAACCCACCAGGCGCTACCTTCCGGGAAAGTCAGGGCTACCCATGTGGCAGCAAACGCGCCCATGTAAAGCTGTCCCTCACCGCCTATGTTCCACAGCTGCATCCTGAAGGCAAGGGCCACTCCCAGCCCGGTGAGGGTTAAAGGGATGGCTTTTACAATGGTTTCCGTGATACCGTATCGCGAACCGAATGCGCCGGAAAACATTTTTTGGTACACGGTCAGAGGGTCGTGACCTGAAAAATGTAAAAACACCGACCCCAGTAATAAAGCCAGGAAAATAGATATGAATGGTATTACCACGTAGGCAATGGTGGAGGGAACCAGCCTTTTTTCCAATGCGTAATTTGTTCCGCGGATGTATATCATGCTATTTCTCCCGTCCTGTCCGAACCCATCATCAGCATGCCGATTTCCTCCACATCGGCAGCTTCCGCCGGTATTATCCCGGTGATACGCCCACCGCATAAAACGCCTATACGGTCGCTAAGCTTGAATATTTCCTCCAGGTCTTCGGAAATCAGTAAAATGGCCATTCCTTTTTCCCGTTGCTCCAGCAACAAGTTGTGGACGTCCCGTGTTGCCTTGATATCCAGCCCGCGGACGGGATAAACGGCAACCAGAAGATGGGGTTGCGAAGTAATTTCTCTGGCCAGCAGCATTCGCTGCAGGTTGCCTCCCGACATTAATTTGACCGGGGCATCCAGGCTTCGTAATGATACTTCAAAAAGTTCTACCAGTTCCCGCGCTTTGGTCCTTGCCGCCCGGCGGTTGATTAACAGCCCTTGTTGCATGTGCCGGCGTCTGTAATCTTTTAAAATCAGGTTGTCCACTGCGTCTAGGTTCGGCACCAGGCCGGTTCCCAGGCGGTCCTCGGGCACATGCCCGACACCATGATCGATGATCTGCCGGGGCGAGAATCCCGTAACGTCTTTCCCCTTAATCAGTATATGCCCTTCGGTCACAGGGCGAAGACCCGTTACCACTTCCGCCAGTTCCCGCTGCCCGTTGCCGGCCACGCCGGCAATCCCAAAAATTTCACCCTTGTGCACAGAAAAAGTAATTTTTTTCAGGCCGGGCCGGCCCAAATCGTTCAGGCAGCTTACACCTTGTAACTCAAGCACTTTGTCTTTTCCCGGCGGGGTTCTTTTGCGACTCTGGAAAACCACGTCTTGCCCTACCATCAACCAGGCCAGGTCGCGCTGGTTAATCTGGTTTCTTTCCAGGGTGGCAACCATTTTACCCCGGCGTAAAACCGTAACACGATCGGCAATTTCCATAACTTCATTCAGCTTGTGGGTAATGACCACAATTCCACGACCGGCTGACGCCATTTTTCTCAGGTTGTCGAATAGTTCTTCCGCTTCCTGCGGTGTGAGAACGGCGGTGGGTTCGTCCAGGATTAATACCTGTGAACCGCGGTAAAGCATTTTAATAATTTCCACCCGCTGCTTTTCACCCACGGAAAGCTGCCAAACCATGGCCGTGGGATCTATGCGTAATCCATAGCGCACGGAAAGTTGCGCCAGGTTTTTTTCAATTTCTTTTTTCTTTAAAACCAGTGGAGTATCGTAATCACCCAGAATGACGTTTTCCGCCACGGAAAAAGAGTCGACAAGCTTAAAATGCTGGTGCACCATGCCGATGCCGTCCTTGATGGCATCCCGGGGTGAGCGTAGGTTTTTTTTGAACCCGTTAATCTTAATTTCTCCTTCGTCGGGACGGTAAAGGCCGGAGAGGATAGACATGAGGGTGCTTTTGCCCGAACCGTTTTCACCCAGCAAAACGTGGATTTCGCCTTTGCGAACGTTGAAATTAACCCGGTCATTTGCTACTATGCCTGGAAATTTCTTGGTTATGTTGGTCATTTCAACCAAATATGGTTCCGACATTTTACTTGCCCCTTAGCAATGGTTGCTGGCGAACAAGCCGCCAGCAACCAATACAATAAATGTAATTTTCACCTTAAAGAGTTAATGGTTATACATTGGGCTCGGGAATGTTTCCTTCCACGCCTTCAACAAACCAGTTCATGTTCAGCATATCATCATCGGACATTTGTTGGCCTTCAGGTACCCTGATTTCGCCTTTTTGGTCCTTAATGGGGCCGTAAAAAACATCCCACTCGCCACTGGTGATGCGTTGTTTTTCCTGCTCCACCAGCTGTTTAGTTTCATCAGGAACCATCGGGCCGTAATCGGATAGTCCCACAACGCCTTCCTTGAGGCCGCCCCAGTAAGTAAGGGTACCTGCCGTGGGCGTGGGATCAAAGGTTCCTTCCTTGATCGCTTTAACCACTTCTACGTAATACGGACCCCAGTTCCACATGGGGGAAGTCATAACGGCACCGGGTGCCTGTTCACGCATGTCGCTGTTGTAACCGATGCCAAGTTTTCCGGCCTCCTCGGCTGCCTGCTGCGGGGCCGGCGAATCCATGTGCTGGGCGATTACGTCGGCTCCGGCGTCAAGCAGCGCCACCGCCGATTGTTTTTCCACTGCCGGGTCGAACCAGGAGTTTGTCCAGACCACTTTTACCTTGGCATCGGGGTTTACCTTGCGGACGCCAATGGTGAAGGCGTTAATACCACGGATTACCTCCGGTATGGGATGCGCCGCGACATACCCGATTATGTTGGATTCGGTGGCCATGCCGGCAACCAGGCCGGACAGGTAACGAGCTTGGTACATCCTGCCGAAGTATGCACCCACGTTCTCGGCTGTCTTATAGCCGGAGCAATGCAGGAAGGTGATGTCCGGGTATTTTTGGGCTACGTTGATTGTGGGGTCCATGTAACCAAAACTGGTGGTGAAGATCACGTTGTTGCCGTTTTCAGCCAGTTGGGTGATCACTCGTTCCGCGTCGGACGGGTTTTCGGGTACATTTTCCACGATTTCGCTGGCGTCAACCCAGTCAAGCTGTTCCTGCAGGTACAGGCGTCCCTGTTCATGCGCGTATGTCCAGCCGGCATCAGCGGCCGATGTGATGTAAACAAAGGCCACTTTGAACTTATCCTCTTCCCCGTTTCCGGCTTGCTGCCCATCGTCTCCCCCACCGCAGCCTGCCATCAGCAGTGCCGCCATCAGTGTGGCAATAACTACCCAAAAAAAATTTTTGCCCTTCTTCAACCTATTACCTCCTCCCGGTAGTGAAAAAATTTTTCTTTCCCCTGTCACCGGCGGCACCAGCTTTAAACCCAGCTCCCGGCCCGGTGAGTGTCGCGCATTTTGGACTTAGCACAATTCATGCTAGCAAAAAATGTTACAGGCAGCACCAGGGGTAAATTTGCGCAACTGGAAACAAAAAGTCCCGGGTTGTAAAAACCGGACAATCCTTTTTATGTTAAAGATGTAAATTGGCGGTTTAAAAACTCCGGGCTTTTAATTTGCTGCAGTTGCTGCACTAGTTCCTATTCTTGCTTATCAAATAAATTCCTGCTTATTGCGACAAAAAATAAATTCAATAAAAATTAATTGGTTTTACCGCGGTATTACGATATGGTAATATGTAGCAGGGTTATATATATGTTAACGCAGGTAAGATTTGACAATATAAAAGTGTTCTATGGAGGGGTTGAAAATTAAGGAAGTCCATATATATACAGACGGTGCTTGCAGCGGCAACCCCGGGCCGGGTGGTTACGGGGTGATCCTAAAGTACGGGCAGCATGAGAAAGAACTGTCGGGGGCATATGAAAATACCACTAATAACCGGATGGAGTTGATGGCCGCTATAAAAGGGTTGGAAAAATTAAAGGAACCTTGCCGGGTTATCATTTATTCCGACAGCAAGTACCTGGTGGATGCCATGACCAAGGGTTGGGTGGTGAAATGGCGGGCACGCGGCTGGATGCGTAACAGCACCGAGCGGGCCAAAAACGTGGATCTGTGGAAACGGATTTTGGAACTCACCCAAAAACACCAGGTTAAGTGGGTATGGGTGAAAGGGCACGCGGATAATCCCTACAATAACCGTTGCGACAAGCTTGCCGTGGAGTCTATAAAAAAAGGCCCGTGGGAAAAGGACAACCCGGTTTGATGAGCGGTTGTATAGCGAAACGCGGTTGGTTGAATAATATACCGGGGTGAGCAATTATGCGAAGAAAAGAACGACGCCGCTTTATTAGCCAAGTGCAAAACCGCGTTTCGGGCGAGGAAACGGGAGAGGAAGAGCTGCGCGGGGCAACACGGGTATGGGATGATATCCCCGGCTACCAGTTTAACGAGGCCGGCGGCCCGCTGGGGGAGGAGTTCGACGATAAGGACAGGAAGGGCTAGTTCGCAAAAACAGCCCAGAAAAACCATATAATCATAACTACTTCCAGTAAAATCTTTATTAGAGTGCCGCCTACAAGCCCCACCAGTGTACCCACGCCGGACCTGATGGCGATATCCAGCCTGTGCCGGGGGCCCATCATTTCACCTATCACAGCGCCGATAAAGGGGCCGAAAATAATTCCGGCGGGACCCATTACAAAGATGCCCAACACGGCGCCGGCAATACTTCCGTAAACGGCATTCCGTGAACCCCCGTATCGCTTTACTCCTACCACGCCCGCGAGATAATCAACTATCTGGATCAACACCACGGCAAGTCCCTGGCCGAAGAAAAAAAACGCACCCAGTGTTTCAAAACCGGTAATCAAACCGTATACCAGCATTCCCACCCATATGAGAAAGGCCCCGGGCAAAACCGGGAGTACGGTTCCGGCAAGCCCCGCCGCAAAAAATAAAATGGCTATTACCAGCGCAAGTATTTCCACGGGTATTCACCTAAAAATATTGTTATTTTTTAATTATACATATCTATTTTGTATACATGTCAAGAAAATTAAGTAAAATAAATTCGTTGTATTGATGGACTTAAAGTATCGAAATTAGCGCGATGACAAAACCCGGCGATAATATCGCCGGGTTTGAAATATGAAAATCACTAGAGTATTTAAATTTCCGGTGATGAGCTTTCCGGGGAACTTTCTTCAAGCTGTTCTTTACTCTTTTTGCTCTTGCTTTTTAATGCATCGTCCTTGGGACAGTCAAGTGAACTGCATCCTGTTTTGGGGTCACTGGAGCCGGAAAGAGAACTGGAACGACTAGATTTGAACTTGCTTGACAATTCATTCACCTCCTGCCTGTAGTGTACCCGTTGATACGGCAGGATTATGCAGCAGCTTTTTTAACACCCGGACAAAAACTTATTCACCAGCTGGTGACAAATTTTCGATACGCGCGCTATCAGATCAGGCTTGGCGTTATTAATGTGAATACCGGCAATTAAAACCACCGTGCAATTCAGTGTTGTTGATATTTTTTCCGCCAAAGGTTTTGCCAGCTCGTCCTCCTTGTGCCCAATTTCAGGGATCACTATGGAATTGCAGCTTATTTTCCCTCCTCCCTCAAGGCTGGGCCTTGGATGGGTTATTACCGTGGCGCCTATATGGGGCTTGTCACCGCCCAGGAGCTGAACTATAATACCTCCCCCCGTGCGTGTTACCAGCATGCGAACCGAAATGCCGTGTTCTTCCATACATAACTCTGTTGTTTCGATCATCATACTTCACTCGTTTCAGCATAGTGGAATTAACACCGGGGCACCGGTGTTAACGTTTTTGCATGTTACTATGGAAGCCGGCTATTTTGCGGGCGAGCCCATGCCGGTCAACGCCGGCTTTTCTTCGAATCCCTTGTATAATACAAGTACTTTAAAAATTTCACCCATCCCGCCGGGCAATACCAGTTGCTTGATGGCCATTGTTTTTTTCGCCATGACGGGGTCATAAGTAAAACTATTGTACTCCTTCACCGTGTCCAGTATGCCCAGGTTTAAAAGGAATTGCGGCTGGCTCACCGGGCCCAGCGCTTTTAGGCCGGCTTTTTCCCCCTGCATTGCCAGGGAGGTGAAATTTACGTGAGCGGTTATATCCTGGTAACCCACGTTTACCAGCGGGTCTTCCACCAACCGGTGTTTATGGAAGCAGCGCAGCGTGCCGTGGTACCGGTGATCGCTATAAAGTTTGCCGGCGGTGGCCCCGTAATCGATAACCAGTATAAAGCCGCGTTCCAGGAAAGAAGCCACCCTTTCTATCCACCCGGCGGCTTGCAGGTTTACCTCGGCCACCTGGCCCTCTTTCAGTTCCACATCTTGCATCGTAAAGTATTCCACCAGCTGTGGTGTGGAAGGGGCTTGCTCCACAAAATAAAAGTTACCGTCGTCACCGGTATCAACAAATATTTCCTTGATTTCGCCTCCGCGCATTTTAACCAAGTGCACCGGCATGGCGTCTACCACTTCGTTGGCCAGAACGCATCCTTGCAGCCCGCCGGATTCGAGAAGCTCGTGTTCACCCGCCCAGAAGAATTTTGACGCGGCTTGGTGACCGGCCAGTTCCGATTGTTGTTTTTTCCTGAGGCCGGGGCTTATTTCCACCAGGTAATAAGAAACCGTGCGGTAAAACTCCGGAAACTGTTGTCCCAGCGCGCTCATAATATCCCCGGCAAGCTTTCCCGTACCCGGCCCGTATTCCACCAGCGCCCATTGTTCCGGCCTGCCCGAAATGCGCCACATTTCCTCCGCCTGCCGGGCCAGCATCTGCCCGAACAGCGGGCTTACGGAGGGAGCGGTGTAAAAATCCCCGGCCCGGCCGATTTTCTGTCGCTCGGAGGAATAATAACCCAGTTCGGGATGATACAGGGCCAGTTCCATGAAACGGGCAAAGCTAACCGGTCCTTGATGTTTTATTTCCCGTGCAATTATGCGGGGTAGTTTATCCATATTGTACCTCGCCTTTGAAAGCTGTTATTGCAATGCCTGGCCGGCCACCCGCATGTCTCCCACGCGCCTGGTTATCTTTATGCGATCCAAGTATTCCAAAAGCGGTAGCGTGTACTTGCGGGAGGTCTGCAGCAGGTCGCGCAATTCACCCAGGGAAAGTTCTTTTTTCTTTTCCAGGTGTTTTCGAATAGCTTCCACCGCTTTTTCCACTGCGTCGCGGTGAAAATACATCCCTTCGGCCACCTTGACCAGAATACCTCTCGCCAGCAGGTAATTTAAAAATTCCTGGTGATCAACCGTGATTCCCGCCCGCGCGGCGGCTTCGTCCCAGGCCGGTGGCTGAAACATGTTTTGCTTGAAGAAGTCTTCCAGCTGCTCCAGCAATTTACTTTGCTGCGGCGTCGGGCGGGGCTGGAAGTTCACTTGCAACACGTTCCGGGCTGTTTGGCTGATCTTGCCTTCCTGTTCCAGGTATGACAACAGCACGTTGAACTGCTTGGTGTTCAGGGCAGCAAAAAACCGCGAGCGCAATTCTTCCCGCGGGTAACCGTCCCGCAGGGGAAATTTTTTGTGATAAATATCCAGAGCCTGTAATATTGTTTTTTCCCAGTGTTCCACCACTTCCGCGGCCAGGTAGCAACTTTCTTCGTCCACAGGCAGCTTAACAGCGCGTCCCGCACGCTGAAGGTTTTCCAGGGCCGCCTTTGCTGTATCACCATCCATGTTGGCGCCTGCTGCCACCTCTCCGGGGGTTAACACGCGTGATGTGCTAACCAGGTACTGTTCCGCCAGTTCTTCCGGGGTGCCCTTTTCAGCGGTGGCCAGGGACTCCAGTACTTCCGGCCGGTTGCGCTTGTGCTTGGGTGGGGCGGGGTTGATCACGATCCCGCCTCCAATGGTGCGCATTGGCGAGTAAGTCCTGATTACAAAGCGATCTCCTTTCGATACAGCCGCCCGTGTTTCAAGCTGTAATTGGACGTAAGTTTCGTCACCAGGGTTTAGCTCATCCCGGTCAAGTAAAATTACCCTGCCCAGTATTTCTGCGGTGCCCAGGTAAACTCTGACCCTGGCCCTGTGTTTTAAAGCTTTTGGCGCGCTGTCCAGTAGTTTCAATTTTGTATCCAGCCGGTGGGACGGCCGCAGGCTGCCTGGCAGCGCCAGAACATCTCCCCTTCTTATATCGGTGGTTTCCACGCCAGTAAGGTTTAAAGCTACGCGCTGCCCGGCTTCCGCCCTGTTTACCTTGTTCCCGTGCACCTGCAAGTTTCTTACCCGGGAAACCTTGTCACCCGGGTAAATCTGCAGGTTGTCGCCCACGTTCAGTTCGCCTGAAAGCAGGGTGCCCGTAGTAACGGTACCAAAACCCGTGACGGAGAAAACCCTGTCCACCGGAAGGCGGGGCGGACCGGAAAACTTTCGTTTTTCCACGCTTTCTGCCAGTTGTTCAATGACTTCCAGCAATTTCTCCAGCCCTTCGCCTGTAACGGCGGATACCTCAACCACCGGCGCCTTTTCCAAAACGGTGCCTTTAAGAAAGTCTTCGACATCTTCCCGGACCATGTCCATCCATTCCCGGTCCACCAGGTCCTTTTTGGTTAGCACCACCACTCCCTTTTCGATCTGGAGCAGGTGTATTATTTCCAGGTGTTCCCTGGTTTGCGGCATTACACCTTCATCAGCCGCAATAACCAGCAGTACCAGGTCGATACCCCCGACGCCGGCCAGCATGTTCTTTATGAAACGCTCGTGCCCGGGCACATCGATGATACCGGCGTAACGCCCGCCGGGCAGTTTGAGGTAAGCGAATCCCAGCTCAATGGATATGCCGCGCTCCTTTTCTTCCTTCAGCCTGTCCGTGTCGGTGCCGGTCAGTGCCTTTACCAGTACGGTTTTACCGTGGTCCACGTGCCCGGCGGTGCCGATAATTAGATGTCTCATTCGATCATACCCCCACGCAGGGCGCAAGTCACGGCATGAACCAGCAATTCTTCCTCTCCTGCACACAGGGTACGGACGTCCAGCAGCAACTTGTCGTCTTGTAACCTGCCAATCACGGCGGGTTCCGTTTCCCGTAACCTGGCGGCCAGTTCGGCGGCTGTAATTTCCCGCGGCGTTACTTCCACCGCAAAGGATGGTAGCATGGCGGTTGGCAGGGCGCCTCCTCCCACCGCGGAATTTACCTCAATCACGTTAAAACCAGCCAGGTTACCGGCATTGTTCCGCAGTTCCTCGAACAGCTTTGTGGCAACCGGTTCCAGGGTGGATTTACCGGCGGAAAGCATCTGCAGGGTGGGGATGTTTTTTAGCGCTTCACCGGGGTCCAGGTAATCGCGCAGGGTTGCTTCGAGCGCGGACACGGTAAGCTTATCGATCCGGACCGCCCTGGTAAGGGGGTTCTTTTTCATGCTGTCCAGGTAATGTTTTCTGCCCACTATAATTCCCGCCTGGGGTCCGCCCAGCAGCTTGTCCCCGGAAAAAGTCACCACATCGGCGCCGTCACGAACCACTTCCTGAACCGTGGGTTCCCAGGGCAGGCCCAAGTCGCCCATATCAACCAGCGAACCGCTACCCAGGTCGGACATGACGGGCAATCCAAATTCTTTGCCCAGGTCAACCAGTTCGGATATGGAGGTTTCCCTGGTGAAACCCACTATGCGGTAGTTACTGGTATGAACATGCAACAGCAACGCTGTATCGGGCGTCACTGCGTTACGGTAATCGTGCGGGTGGGTTTTGTTTGTGGTGCCCACTTCCACCAGCCTGGCACCGCTTTGGGCCATTACCTCGGGAATGCGGAACGACCCGCCTATTTCCACCAGCTGGCCCCGGGAAACTATTACTTCCTTTCCCGCGGCCATGGTGCTTAGGGCCAGCAAGACAGCGGCAGCGTTGTTGTTGACCACCAGCGCGGCTTCCGCCCCTGTAAGTTCCGTCAGCAGTTCTTCCAGGGGAGCGTAACGGGAACCACGCTTGCCCGTTTGCAAATCAAGCTCGAGGTTGGAGTATCCCGAAGCGGCTTCGTTTATTGCCAGGCGGGCTTTTTCGGAAAGCAAAGCCCGGCCCAGGTTGGTGTGCAGCACCACCCCTGTTAAATTTAAAACCCTGCGCAGGTTTGGGCGATTTAATAATTTGATGTTCATTATTGCCCTGCGTACCGTTTCTTGCACCAGGAAATCACGCAAAACGCCGTCCTCCGGGATTTTCAGGCGACCAGTCCTAATATCGTTCCTGAGTTGAGCCGTTGATTCCCTTACAGCGTTCAATATAATTACATGAGGGGTTTTTTCCGCGACGGATTTTATTTCAGGTTGGCTTATTATTTCATTTACAGGTGGTATATGCCTTAATAGACAGGTATTGTCAACGCCGGACATGGTCCTTCCTCCTGTTTCACTGTACTTACCATTATATGGCGGCTATTTTTTTTAAGCAAGAGTTCGTTAATTGCCCGCATGCAATGACAATTACTAGCTTTACTTTTTATTGAAATTTGCTTCTTCAAACAGGTGCAGCTTGTCTTTTTTGCCGAATATGACCATAGTGTCCCCCAAGGTCAGTTGTGTAGAGGCGCTGGGCTGCAGGGGTTCCCCGTTGTGGTAAACCAGGAGAATCCAAATGCCGAAACGGTTGGTTGTATTCAGCTTGGCTATGGTTTTGCCGGCGAATCCCCGTCCCACTTCCAGCTGTTCCACGATGAATCCCTTGGGTAGTTCAAGGATGTCGATTTCCGATTCAGTGGAAATGGAGTGTGCCAGCCGGCGGCCCATATCCCGTTCCGGGAACACAATTCTGTCCGCACCCATCTTTTCCAGTACATTACCCCTCCGGTGGGAAGAAGCTTTTACCGAAACTTTTACGCCGGCTTCTTTGAGGATACTGGTGGCTATTAAAGTCCCTTCGAAATCTGAAGCCATGGCTACCACGGCATCGTCAAAGTTCTTTTCACCAACCAGGCGGGCAAATTCCTCCTCGTGGTCCGCCACGTTGAGAACGGCACCGGAAACGATCATGTCTCTGACATGCTCAAGGGCTTCCTCGTTTTCGTCAACGGCGAATATGTCGTGTCCTCTTTCATACAATTCTTCAATTACCCCGCGCCCGAAACGTCCAATGCCAACCACCAGGATTGATTTCTTTTTCACCAGGGTATCCCCCCTAGCCGATTAATATATCTTCTTTCATATAATGCAGCCTGCGTTTTTCCTTGCCGGCTAAAACGATAACAACCGACAGCACACCGATTCTGCCAACAAACATTAAAAAACCGATTAATACCTGGCCAAAGCCTGATAAATCACCGGTTATACCCGTTGAAAGCCCGGCGGTGGCCATGGCGGAAACCACCTCGAAAAGCACCGGCATCATTGGCAGATCTTCGGTTATCATCAATACAAGAGTGCTGGTGAATACCAGCAGGCCGGCCATCACCGTTACCGTGAATGCCTTTGTGACGCTTGCGGGATCTATCTCCCGCTCAAATATATATACTTCCTTTTTGCCGCGCACAATGGACCAAATGGCCAGCAGCACGGTGCCGAAGGTGGTTGTTTTTATGCCGCCGCCCACCGAACCGGGGCTGGCACCGATGAACATCATGAGGATCATCAAAAATATGAATGGTTCCGCCCAGCCTGATACTGACTGGATTGTAAAACCTGCGGTGCGGGTTACCGCCTGGAAAAGGCTGAGAACAATTTTATCGGTAAAAGCCAGTCCAGCCAGGTCGCCCCGGTATTCGGACAGGAAATAGAAAACACTCCCGGCTACTGTAATAATAGCAGTCACCAAAAGTACCAGGCGGCTGTGCAGGCTTAAACGGCGCAGCCTGCGTATAAGAAACAGTTCCTGAAGCACCACGTAACCAAGGCTGCCCAGGAGAATCAATACTATTACTACCAGTAATAAACCGGTGTCATGTGCGAAAGGTTGCAGGCTGCGACCGGTAATATCAAAACCGGCTCCATTGAACGCGCTTACAGTATGAAAGATAACGAAGAAAATGCCGTGCGGTAAACCCTTTCCCCATACTCCCGGCAATAACAGGGCCATTAAAATGGCGCCGGCCAGTTCTAGGGTGAGGGTAAGCAGGACGATACTGCGCACAAGACGTACCACGCCGGCAAGATCGAAATAATTACGGTCCTGGGCCACCAGGTACCTGTGGCCTAGCTGGACTTTGAGTCCCAGCATGGTTAAAATAACTGTTGCCAGTACCATTAAGCCAAGACCGCCTATCTGCATTAGAAGCAAGATGACAAAATGTCCGAACATTGTCCAGTGAGTGGCCGTGGTGACCACTGTAAGCCCGGTTACTGTCAGTGCCGAAGTGGCCGTAAACCAGGCTTCAAGTAAGGATGTCGGTTGCGTTGAAGAAAAGGGCAACAAAAGTAATATGGTACCCGCCAGGTCAACCAGGGCATAACTGGTAATTAGCAAATACCCGGGTTTTATCCTTCTTTTAAACTGGCTCATTAAAGTGCTCCTAAAAAAGAAGTCGGCCAAAAATACATGCCCCAAATAAAATAACAAAATTTACTTTTGAACACAATTATTTTTACCCACACGTGCAATTTAACGGAACACAAGAATAAAGTTATAAAAAAGGGCTGCGGTTACTGCAGCCCATCCGGTAATACCGGCTATTTCATTATTATCAGCGCGTCCGCCGCGCAAGCTCCTTTGCCGCGGGGGAATACAAACAGCGGGTTGATGTCAAGCTCAGCTATGCTTGGAAAGTCTTCCGCCAGCCGTGACACGCGCAGGATGACGTCTATAACGGCTTCGATACTTGCCGGCGGCTGGCCGCGCAATCCTTCCAGTATCTTGCGCCCCTTTAGCTCCGCAAGCATTTCACCGGCGTCCAGCGGGGAAACCGGGACCACCCGCAGGGCCACGTCTTCCAGAGCCTCCACGAAAATGCCGCCAAGGCCTGCCAGTACCGTGGAACCAAACACCGGGTCATTGCCGATGCCGATAATCATTTCGGTGCCCGGGGGTAACATTTCCTGTACCAGCACGCCGTCCAGGCGGGCTTCCGGGTGGTTTGAGCGCGCGTTTTCCACCAGGCGTGTAAAACCTTCCCTTACCTCTTCAGGAGTGGCGACATTTAGCAGTACACCGCCGGTATCGGTTTTGTGAAGAATATCGGGTGACATGATTTTCATGGCCACGGGGTAGCCGATGCTTGCGGCGGCCGACACCGCTTCTTCAGCGGTTTGTGCCATTATTTCCCTTGTTACGGGAATACCGTATGCCTGCAGCACTTTTTTGGCCTGGTACTCGGCAAGCCTGCTTCCGGCTGGTAGCTTGTTTAGTAATTCACCTGCTTTTTCGCGGGCTCCGGGTGGTATTTCCGGGTATTTGATGGAGCTTTGCCACCTTGACCGGATAAATTCATTGTACCCGGCCAGCGAAGCCAGGGCGCGGATGGCGAAATCCACTTCCCGCGCCGCGGGGACCAGCGCTTCGTTCATGTATTGCAGCGCTTCGCGAACATCCTCATCGGGCCCCCAAATAATGTTAAACACCGGCTTGTCCGTGCGCTTGCTTACGTTTATCATCTGGTCAATGTTGCTGTGGCGGTTGTCCTTTGCAACCCAAAAAGCTGTAATCAAAATGTCCACACCCGGGTCAGCGATTACCTTTTCGGCGCATTTTTCCAGCAAGCCAGGACTGGTCATGATGGCCGACGTTATATCCACCGGGTTGGTGGTGGATGCAAAATCGGGTAAGAGAGCGGCCAGTTTGTCCCTGGTTTCCTGTTGCAACTGGACCACTTCCAGCCCGTAATGGGCGCACTTGTCCGCCAGCATTACGCCGCTTCCGCCGGATGTGGCCAAAATGGCGACCCTTTTACCACGGGGGATTTTACCGGCGGCTATCAAGGATAGCATCATGTGAAATTCTTCCAGGCTTTCCACCCGGATAATCCCTTTTTGTTTAAACACGGCGCTGTAGACCTTCTCTGAACCTACCATGGCACCGGTATGCGAAGCTGCGGCTTTTGCTGCCACCTCGTAGCGCCCGGCTTTGATGAGTAGCACGGGCTTGCCTTTTTCCAGGGCGAGATCGGCGGCTGCGAGAAACTTTTGGCCGTCTTTAACCCCTTCCAGGTAGCCGCCTATTACCCTGGTGTGCGGGTCCAGGGCCATGTATCCCAGGTAATGGGAAAACTCCAGGTCGGCCTCGTTGCCGGTGCTTACAAAATGGCTAAAGCCAAATCCTTTTTCTTTGATTATTTCGTAAATTGCCGCGCCAAATCCCCCGCTTTGGCTGATGAAACCTAAAAAATCGGGCACCAGGACTCTTTCGGGCAAATCGTTTACAGCAAAGTTGGCCATTAAACGGTTACGGGAACTGAATATACCCATGCAGTTGGGCCCGCATACGCGCATGCCTGTTCTTTGGGCCAGTTTGGTTATTTCTCTCTGCACAGCCGCGCCTTCGGGCCCCACCTCGGCAAAGCCCGAGGTAAAGATAATAACCGCTTTTACGCCTTTGCTTGCGCATTGTTCCAGGGCTTCCATGGTGAACTTTGCCGGTACCGCGATAATGGCCAGGTCAACGGGGCCGGGTATATCTTTTAATGACGAGTAACAGGGAAAGTTCAATAGGGTGCTGTGTTTTGGATTCACCGGGTATATGTCTCCGGCAAAACCCGCGCCGGCCAGCGCGACCAGCGGTTGCCCGCTGGGTTTGATAGGGTTTTCGGAGGCGCCTATGATGGCTATGGAACGTGGTTGAAACATTGGCGCCATGCTTTCCAGCTCTTTTAACAAGATACTTGCTGTCAATGGTGTAACCTCCCGGTATTGTGAATGAACATTCACTCTGTAATCGTCATTATTTTACCATAAATTTTATTTGCTGCATAAAAAAAAGTGGCTTAAGCTTGGGTTGGTAAAGCTTTTTGAAAATGCCTGTTACAGGGACAGGTGCACTATTTCGGGTGGGGATAGCGAGCGGATGTGAATATCGTACCGGGTTTTGATATCGCGGAGCATGCCGGTGAAAAAATCCAGGTTAAGGTCCGGGTGTAACCCTCCCTGGATTAGCAATTCCGTTCCACCGGCGGCTAGGGTTTCATCTATTTTGGAAAAAAGTGTTATCCTGTCAAGTGCGTACGAGTCGCTGTCACCGGGCCGGCGATAAAAAGCGCAGAACCGGCACTGGCACTGGCATATATTAGTGTAATTGATGTTCCGGTCAATATCGTAAGTGACTTTTCTATCCGGGTGTAAACGATGTCGTATTTGGGATGCGGCAATTCCAAGTTCAAGCAGGTTTCCGTGCTCAAGCAGGAAGGTTCCCTCTTCCAGAGAAAGGCGGTTGCCTGCCACTGCTTTGTTCAATAGACTGGTGATTTCAGCCAAATTTACCCACCCCAGATAGTCAAGCTGACTCGCTCGCTGGTTAACCCACTCTTGTAAGCATAGTCAAAAAACAACAATAATGCCCTGCGTTCATCCTCTTCCAGTTCATGATGAATTGTATCCAGGTAACTGTCTATTATCTCACGGGGCAGCCCGGTTTTTTTGTGAGCTTTTTCAACCAGTGCTTCACGGTTTGCCCACCCCAGGTTTCTGGATTCCATTAGCAGGTTATGAATTCTCTGTACTGCTGCGGGATTAGTATCTGCCAGTGCGGAGTGCACCACCCAGACGGCGTATACCATCTTTTCACCGGTAAACTTTTTCCATGCTTCACCGAGGTCGGTAACGTGCAGGTTGCTATTTTCAACCTGCAATTTCCAGTTCGCCCGCATGGCATCATCACCTATCAGCAATGCCCCGTCAGCAATATCCAGCATGGCGTCAAGGTCGGGGTTTGATGGAATTATTTCTACATCCACGTGGTAAAAATGTTCAAATAGTATACGTAATAATGCCACGGAAGTTGCGGACGATGTTGTAACACATGCTTTTTTTCCTTCCATTTCGATTACCGGCAACTTGCTGAAAAAGAGAATGCTTTCCACCTTACCGTCCGCGCTTATGGATAAATTAGGTAGTATGACGCTTTTTTCATGGTTTCTGGCATACTCAATTGATGACAGGGGGGTGACATCCAGTTTTCCTTCCAGAAACATCTTGTTCAAGTGGGCAGGTGTGCCCCGGATCAGTTCCATGTCTTCAACCAGCAGACTGTCTTCAAGTGCGTGGTAGACTGGCAAGCAGTTGATGTAGTCCACCTGCCCAATCTTTAACCTGGACATTAAAAGTCCTCCTTCACCGTGTTGTACAGGGTGTCACGTTGAACGGGTTTGAAACCGGCCTGTGAAAGATTGTATGATTACTCCGGGCAGCACACGGCGCAATCGTTGAAGCATATCGACGTAATAGTCCAGCTTGAGGGCCGGGTTCAACCCGCCCACCACGTGGATTTCGGTAATGTTCAGTTTCGCGGCTTCGGCGGCCTTGGCTTCTATTTCATCCAGGCTCATTTTGTACGCCCCGGGGCTGTCGTTGTCACGCCCGAAAGCACACAGCTTGCAGCGGTTTACGCAAATATTGGTATGATTGATGTGCCTGTTGACAATGAAATAAGCCCGGTTACTGTGCCTGTTCTTGTGAACGGCGTTGGCCATTTCGCCTATTGCCAGAAGATCATTAGACCGGAACAATTGAATGCCGTCTTCCCGGGATAGCCTTTCGCCCCGGGCCATCTTGCTGGCAATACGTGTTAAATCAATATAATTTGACATAAAACCGGCTCTCCCTACCAAAAATGGATTGGAAAAATTATATCAAGCAATGTAAAACAGAACATCACCACGCTGAGCAATCCATTGAAGTTAAAAAAAGCCACTCCCGCCCTGCTCAGGTCTACGGGTGAGATCAACCTGTGCTGGTACCAGAGAAGCCCCACTGCAACAACCAGGCCTGCCAAGTAAAAAGCGCCCAATTGCAAGACTATACTTGTGGCCAGGAAGAAGCCCGCGGCCACCGCATGGAAAACCGAGGAAATTGCCAGTGCCCCGGGGATGCCGAAACGAGCCGGTATGGAATGAATGCCGTAATCTCTGTCAAAATGGTAATCATCGCAAGCATAAATAATATCAAAACCGGCCACCCAGAAAAGGACCCCCGCACCCAGCAGTACGGGGGCGAGTTCGAAACGGTTTGCTATGGCAATCCAGGCGCCCACCGGTGCAAGGCCCAGGGCAAGGCCCAGGAATAGGTGGCAAGTCCAGGTGTACCGCTTGGTAAAGGAATACAGGGACAGTACCGCCACTGCCACGGGCGACAGTTGAAAAGCCAGTGGAGACAGCTGATAGGCCGAAACCAGAAGCACACCGATAGAAATAAACACGTAAACCCAGACTTCCTGCACCGAAAGCAGCCCCCTGGGCAATGCCCTGCCCGACGTGCGGGGGTTTTGGGCGTCTATGTGCCGGTCTATGATGCGGTTTAATGACATGGCTGCCGTGCGTGCTCCCACCATGGCTGTGGTAATCCAGAATATGTCGGTTCCCGAAGGGACCTGTTTTTCCACCATTAACGCGCCCATGTAAGCGAAGGGCAGTGCAAACACCGTGTGCTCAAAGCGGATCATTTCAAGAAAGATCCTGGTCTTGTTAAAAACTGTCGATGCCATAATTTTGCCACTTCCTGTCCACCAGTTCCTTGATTTCGGGTGACATTACTATATCACCCGGCCACGGGCGGGTATGGCCCTCCTCTTTCCACTTGGTGGTGGCGTCTATGCCCATTTTTGAGCCGTAATGGGGTAGCGGCGAAGAATGATCCAACGCGTCCAGCGGGCCGTCAACAATCATCACGTCGCGGCGCGGGTCGATGTTGTTGAAAACTCTCCACATTACCTCGGACACGTTTTGCACATCCACCCCGGCGTCCACCACTATAATCAGCTTGGCCAGCATCATCAGCCCCATTCCCCACAGCGCGCACATGACTTTCTTGGCCTGCCCCGGGTAACGCTTGCGAATTGATACAATAACGCAGTTGTGAAAGACGCCTTCCGGCGGCATGTTCATGTCCACTATTTCAGGCAACTGCATGCGTATCAAGGGCAGGAATATGCGCTCGGTTGCCTTGCCCAGATAAGCGTCCTCCATCGGGGGGCGCCCAACAATGGTGGCGGGATACACGGGGTTCTTGCGCCGGGTTATGCAGGTAAGGTGAAAAACCGGGTACATGTCCGCCAGCGAGTAATACCCGGTATGGTCGCCGAAAGGCCCTTCCAGCCTTGTTTCCTCAAGGTTGACGTAGCCTTCCAGGATAATTTCAGCCCGGGCGGGTACTTCCAGGTCCACCGTTTCACATTTTACCAGTTCCACAGGTTCTTTGCGCAGGAACCCGGCCAGCAGCATCTCGTCAATGCCGTGAGGCAATGGCGCCGTGGCTGCGTAAATCGTAGCAGGATCCGCGCCGATGGCTACCGCCACGGGCATTCGCTTTTTGTTTTTGCGGTAATGTTCGGCGGCATCCTTGTGTATATGCCAGTGCATACCGGTGGTGCGCTCGTCGAAAACCTGCATCCTGTACATACCCACGTTGCGCCGCCCGGTTTCGGGGTCTTTTGTAAAAACCAGGGGTAACGTGATGAAAGGACCGCCGTCTTCGGGCCAGCAGTGGAGTACCGGTAAGCCGGCCAGTGACGGGTTATCCTTAATGATCACTTCCTTACACGGGCCGCTCTTAACATGCTTGGGCAAAAAAGAAGATAGTCTGGCCAGCTTGGGAATTGTTTTAATTTTGTCCATAAAAGTTACTGGCAGTTCGTCGGGCTGTATCAGACTTATTAATTCTTCTCCTATCCGGTCTAAGGAATCGGTTTCCAGGGCCAGTTTCATCCGTTCCAAAGAACCGAAAGCGTTTGTCAAGACGGGTATATCGTAACCTTTGACGTTCTCAAAAAGCAGGGCCGGGCCACCTTTTTTGGATACCCGGTCCGTAATTTCAGTAATTTCGAGATAAGCATCAACTTCGGTGGTTATTCTTTTTAGTAAACCGCGTTTTTCCAGTTTATCAATAAATGCGTGTAAGTCGGGATATGCCATATTGCACCAACTTTCGCCAAATGTGTTTTCGACTCAACCAACCATGCGTTGCACAATGTTTTCCTTGCCCAGAAAATCCAGCAAATTTTTCAACAACCGAATATCATTTTCGGGTGGCAGTGAAAGCAGTGAAACTTCCGCCGCTTTTAGATATTCCTTAACCTGTATGACGGGTAATCCCCTTTCCAGCAATCCGTATGCCATGCCAAAATCAAGCCCGAACCGGTGAAGTATTTCTTTATGTTCTTCTTTCGCACCGGCCAGGTCTGCACATAAAAAAGCACCCGTAGCAAAAAACACAGCTGTTTCGTCGCGGATAACATCAAGATAATGTGGTCTTTCACCAAGTTCCATACCTGTATTGTTGTTTATTGTTTGAATACCGTTCTTGTTTATCGTACAAATCAGTTCAGCCAGGTTTCGCAGGTATTTTACAAGGCCGAACTCGCAAAGGGTGGTAAAAAACTTGCCGTACAGGTAATCCCCCACCAGCACCGGGTATTGGAATCCGGAACGGTTTTCAGACGTTTTGTTTTTATTTGAAGAACCTTCTTTTACTCCCGAGTGTATCCGTGCTGCCATGAAAATGAACTGTATAACGGCGGCCAGCGCCGTTGTTTTCGTTCCCGGCGCTCCGAACAGGCGACTGGTGGCAATAATTACGGCCGGTCTCAAATTCATGTCGAGGTAGTTAAAATCCATGGGTACGAACTGGTTCAAATGCCCGGCCTTGAAAGTGAAATTTTTACGGAGTAAGCTCTGAACTTGTTGTAAATCATTGGTTATCTCGTTAAATATATTCATTTGCGAGGGGAAACCTCCTTAGTAATTAAGACAATAATATATTCGCTGCGATGCATAGATTTCCTCCCGCCAGTGCATATATAGCTCCCAAAAAAGCAATAACCTTGCTGTTTGTTTGTCACAAACAAGCAAGGTTATGCTAATCCTCACTTAAACTGGTACTAATAAAAATCCCCCCTAGATATTTACGGCTTCCCGCGGCATTATATCCGGCAGGATTCCGCGTTTTATCTCTTTTGCAGTGAGGTGTTCGGCCTGAAAATGTTCGGTCAGGTAATTGCAGGCATCCCAGGGGTCAACCTTGTCTCCACAAGTAAATACATCTACGGCGGCGTAGCTCAGTTCGGGCCAGGTATGGATAGCCAGGTGGGATTCAGAGATAACCACCACTCCGCTGACTCCCTGTGGACTGAACTTATGGAATGCAACTTCCCTAATCTCGGCGCCCGCTTCAAGAGCGGCATTTACCATGATTTTCTCTACTTTTTTGATGTCATTGAGTACTTCAAAAGCGCATCCATAAATTTCAGCCAGTATATGGCGCCCCAATGGTTTCATTCGATTTATCTTCCCCCTTTGTATAAAGTTTTTTGACCGGTATCGGAAAAAAATACTGTCCAATACCAATCAAACTCAATTTTAGCACAAAATCTTTTCTTGTCAATAAAATTTTAAGTATAGTTAGCTTTTTGGGATGATTAAGCTTATTTTTTTATGCATTACCTGGGGATATCTCCGCTTTTCTATGCCAAATGTTATAAATTTATTCGCCTGGTGGCATTCAATTTTGAACTGGTATAAGGGTTCGGATTACCAGGTACAGTAGCGGGGGCGCACCGAAAATCATGGTTGTGGCCGCGGCGACCACTCCAGAATCGTTAAATGCCAGGGCCAGCAAGCTGGCTGTGACAACACCGATGAAACCCCTGTAAAGTTCAGGGTAACGGCTGTTCAGCGATTGCATTACACCCACCGGCCGGTAAAATAAAATGGCAAGGGCGAACAGGCTGGCCAGGAAAATTCGGCTCCAAATTGTGTGCCTGATCAATTTTATATTCATGCTTAATTTCCTGTGTATAATATTGATAATTTCTCCGGCTCCCCCATTGATGATTAGTTTTGCTGTGCGCCCGATGTGCGACTGGCTTTCAGTGGGCTGGTGAAGGTCATAAAAAACAAGAGTTATAAAGACTAGCGCTACCGCTCCCGCGATCTTAACGATGGTTTCAAAGTTGAACCTGACTCCGGCCAATAACAGTAAAGTTACAAGGAATGAACCCGCTCCTGCTATGGAACCGCCTACATTGGTGCCGAACTGCGGTGCGGCTATGGTATACAATACCACCAGGTAATAAACCGCTATCAGGGGTAAAATTACTTTTTTATACGCGGGCAGGCGGGTTACCAGGGCAGTTGTACCCACTATAGTCGACCCCAGCAGTACTCCCATGTACTCATTACCCAGGCCGTAAAACCTGGCTCCCACAATAGGATCGTATCCCAGCAGGGAATATTTTTGCAAAGGCGCGCCCAGTAAAAGGTCGACTACTATACAAGTTGAAGTCAACATGCTGATGAGAATAAAAGGGTCCAGCTCGTTTTCGTAGTTTTTTAGCCACAAGTGTATGAATGCAGTTATGCCGGATGTGACGGCGATTATTTGCACCACCATTACTTCAATTGAGGGTTGTGGCAGTAATGGCACCAGTAAAAACGCCAGTGGAACCGACATCACCGCCAGCAACAAAGGTTTTAACATCAACATCAGCGTTTTTGTTCCGGGGATAAGTATCACGGCCAGGGATAAAATCACAAGTATTAAGTGGATTAACACGTAATTGCGCAGCACGGGCGAGCGTGCTTGGTGTGTCATTTCAATTTTTTCATATAACGAATTAATTCCAATCACGGTATCTCGAACGGGTATTACCTGTAACAGGCGGCCCGTCATTCCGGGCGGCGTTTCAATGTTGAAGTAATCCAATATGGATGGGGCAATGTCAGTATTTTTAATTATTCCCGGCCGCCTGGTTGTCGGAGAAGTGAGCAGGCCTTGTTCGATGCCGGCACCGGTGACCATTACCGGGGTTGCCAGGTTGGCGGTGAAAAGGTTGTTCCCCCTGGGTGTGGGTGATAGGATTATCACCCTGTCTTTTTCCGGATCGATGGTTTCCAGCAGTTCGTTGATAAATGCACTTATTCTGTTAATGCTTTCCGCCCGCCTGGCCTTAATTACACAATCATCTAAGCGAGCCCCGTTTTTTTCCAGCCGGGCCAGGTCGCCAAGCTCTATTATCGTCAAGCCCTTGCCGGTATTTTTTTTCACCGCACTAAGCAAGGCGTCATAATCGGTGCGCAACAGGCCCGGAAAATATTCGTCGCGCAACAGGGTACCCGGACCCACATCGCCGCCTCCAACTATTCCGTTCTCATCCATGGCTATGCTCACTGCCGGCCTGCTGGGACTGTTCAGGGTATCGGAATTACCATATACCCTTACGTCTATTCCTTTATTTCGTAGAATCGTGCCAAGGTAACCCGGTTTCGCGGAGTACTTGCTATCGGCGTTCAATTTTTTCACCCGTGCGATATCAAGTTGTAGTACCGAGTTGCCGGGAGGGGTTATGCCCGTTCTTTGGAAGAATACGCTTTGCACCGGAATTTCGCTAAGGTATTCTTCCCGGTTCATCCCATAAGGCGCGGTGCCGCTCGCGTTGACAGGCGCGCCGGCGCCAATGGAGGCGAATGTACTGTCCGGGACCATGCTTCCCTCCACTCCCGTGCTTACCAATCCCACGGCACTGTTTGCGGTTATATTATCAAGTATGCTCTTGAACTCCACAATGTCCTCAACGGTTAACCGGTCCACCGTAATCAAGTAAAGATGACCCGGTTCGGCCGGATTGACGGTTTCCACGGGGTGCGGCAGCCCCATTCCGTAAACCGGTGGAACGTTTAAAGAAGTTGTGGTGTCACTAGGTAGCAAGGCACTGGTGGCAATGACAATAATAGATGCTACGAGTACCAGCCAAAGGTGTATTCTACTCATGGGTCAATCCTTCCAGTGGTAGTTGGTATGCCATTTTATTTCGGCGCCAGTATTTATTCGTTCCCGGTTAACGATAAACCTTTTTCTTCTAAAAAAGATACCGGTAAAGTTCAGTAGTTTTTTTCTATTACCTGAGGGGAATGAAACCTGTCTAGTATCTTAAGGTGCGCTTTAAAACCTGTTCGTCAACATTTTACAATCCCTACCAAAAAAAGAACACGGCGCTGTTGGGAGGCCGTGTTCTGGTTGAAGCGGGATTTAATTGATGATAATGGCGTCCGTGGGGCAGTTTTCGGCGGCCTCGGTCGCCTGGCTTTCAATTTCGTCGGGAATTTCATCCACAATGGCATGCGCCTTTTCATCGTCGTTCCAGTCAAAAACTTCGGGACAAGTATCAATACACGCGCCGCAACTGATACAGAGTTCCTGATTTACTTCCGCTTGCAAGCGTTACCACCTCCGGTCAATTGAATTGCGACAAACAGTTATAGTTTGGCTTAATCGTTAAAAATTATGCCCAGTCTGTTCCAGTTCACTGTATAAAGTTAAAACAAAATCATAACCTGCTACCCGGAAAATACTCTTGGTTATGGGTATACCTGTTCTGTCTCGCTCATATGCTCCCGCGCCGACGGCACCAACGGCTTGCTTCGGACGAAAC
>CBETWA010000035.1:0-29896 GCA_965539975.1 uncultured bacterium
TTGCCCGGCTCTATGGCACCTTCAAAAATCTGGTCAAAGTTAATAGCTTCAGACATGCGTATCCTCCTTTCGAACGGGAATCAAATTAATAGTTCTGGCACAGCGGGGTTTCCAGGTCTTCGGAGACCTTCCTGTGCACGCCCAGTTTCCAAGTGCGGTATTCCAGCGCGCTGAGCATTTTCTTGGCTGCTTCTACGGGATCCATTTCGAATATGAAGTAACCGCCGTAAACGTCACTGGCAACCTGAGTGGTTATGCTGTAAATCAGGTCGCTGCCCTCAAGCGGCGGCATTGCGCCCACGTGTACGGGAGCGCCCATGGCAACGTACCAGCAACCGATTGCCACAGCCTTGCCGCTCATGGCTTCAGGCGCGGAGGCAATAAACGGCACTTTCGGGGTGTCCACGCCCAGCTCGTTGGCCATATCCATCAAAAGGTCGGATACGCGGGTGTTGTCCACGCAGGAACCCATGTGGAACACCGGCGGCAGCGAAGTGGTAAGGTTGGCTTTTTCGCTGATGCGGGCCAGGAATTTCTTCAGGCCTTCGCCGCAGTACTTGTCGACGGCTGCCGGGTCGAGCAGGCCAAGCTTGGCGCATGACTGCATGGCGCAACCGGTACCTACGACAAATACATCGTTTTTCAGCATTTCCTTGATAATAGTGTCGTGGCTGTCGTCCTGCAGGCGTTTCAGGTTGTTGCAGCCCGCGAACAGGGCCACGCCTTTTAATTCCCCGTCTAGGATAGCATCTGTAAGCAC
The DNA here is from genome assembly GCA_965539975.1 of uncultured bacterium. Taxonomy (GTDB): domain Bacteria; phylum Bacillota; class Desulfotomaculia; order Desulfotomaculales; family Desulfallaceae; genus CBETWA01. The sequence continues at coordinate 761 of CBETWA010000035.1, forward strand.
CTTGACCGGGTTGTCGGGGTTGACAGAGCCAAAAATTTCGTACAAGGCTTCCAGGCTGAAGCCAGCCACTACCTTGTTGGTGACTTGCGGAATGTGCACTTTTTCGGGATCTCTCAATTTAAAAGCGTCAATGGCCATGCGGATGGCGGCCTTGGCGTCTTCCTTGGCGGTTTTGGAATTGAAGTCAAGGTGTACGGAACCCGGAATCTTGACTAAGGGTGAAGTGGTTATCAGCACGGTATGGAAACACTCTGCCACGGTGCGCAGCGAGGGCATGATGCACTGGACGTCCACTACCATGCCGTCAATGGCCCCTGTGGCAATGGCGTATTCCTGGGAGGCAAATGAAGTGACGATTGGTACGCCGTGGCGCATCAGCACTTCGTTACCGGTGCAGCAGATGCCCATTAACTGGATACCTTCAGCGCCGGCAGCCTTGGCTTCTTCCTCCATTTCCTTTGCGGCCTGAACAATAATATCGCTCAGGATGGGGTTATGGCCGTGCAGTACGATATTGACCTTATTGGGTTTGATGACGCCCATGTTGGCCTCGGTGACAACCGGCCTGGGGGTGCCGAACAGGATGTCAGACAGGTCCGTGCCCACGTGCATGCCCACGTAGTCGGCCAGGGCCACCCGCAGAGCGCTGAAAATAAGGTTGACCGGGTCATTGTCCATGCCCACGTGGGCCTGGGTGACCAGGTTGGATATGGTGTTGTACACGCCACTGGGCATGATGTTGTGGCTACGGAATTTTTCCAGGCGTCCTTTGGTGACGGTGGTTTTAACCCAGGTGGATTCACCAAAACCGTCCAGCCGGCTGTAATCGGCCAGGGCGGCTTCCGCCAGTTCCTTGGCGATTTGATTGGTGTCTTTGCCTTCTGTTTCTATACCTACGCGCTTGGCTACCTTATGCAATTTTTCGGTGTCCTTGATGGGGTAGTCGGGCGCGTGTCCCTCGGCGGCTTCCAGCAGTGTGTGAGCCATGTGGCTGGCGTGCTCGCTGTGGGAGGCGGCGCCGGTAAGCAGCATCAAACCTGTGCTACGGGCGGCGATGGTCCAGGCGCTGGCGCCGCAAATGCCGCGGCTGGCCGGGCCTTCGTCAGCCTTAATCCGGCAGGGGCCCATCATGCAGAAACGGCAGCACAGACCTTTGTAGCCGAACTGGCACTGGGGTTGCTGGGCTACAAACCGGTCAAAAGCGGTGATTATGCCGCGCTCCTTGGCGATTTCGACCATTTCGACAACTGCCGGGTCTACGGAGCGTTTTATGCTCTTCGGGTCAACCACTCTGGGTGCGCCTGAAGGCCGGCAGGTATGACTTGGATCTCTAAACCTTGGCATCACTTTAACCTCCTTGATACAAATTTGATACAAAAACACACATTAAACAACCGGAATTGCTCCCCCCCTCATTTCCGGTTGTCCTGAGTAAAAAAGGCTACCCCTCCCTCTAGTAAAGGCCTGCACACGAAATTCTTTTCTGGCAGGCATGGTACTGTGTTAAAAACTTTAAATTGTTCAAAGAATGGCGTTCCGCAATTTTCGGCTATTATTCAACTCTCCTGCTCGCTTTTATTACCACCCGCCTCTCCCCAAATATTAATGCAAACGTTATTGATTTCAGACAACAATTCTTTTTCTGCTTCAATGCTCATGGAAGGTTCCATGGCGTTTGCCCATATTGATTCCGAAAACTTGATAAAACCCATTATCTTGTGACCAGGTAAACTATCTATGATGAATTGCTTCTCCTTTTCTGAGCGAATTTTGTTGGCAATGATACCGGTTTTGGCTATACCCAACTCACCGGCCATTCTTATTACGTGGTTTGCAGTGTTTATGCTGTTACGCCCCGGTTCAACAACCACCAGCATCATGTCCACACCGCGGGCGGTGCCCCTCGACAGGTGTTCTATACCCGCGCCCATGTCCATAATAACAGAGTCTTTTTTATCCAGAAGCAAGGAGGATATCAGGGCGTTTAGAAAAGTATTTTCCCGGCAGTAACACTCTGACCCCCCCTTTTTGGGGTCGCCCATGCGGAAAAACCTGATGTTCCCAAGTTTATAACTATAATCGTCAATAAAGTCGTCAACTTCCGGGTTCAGGGTGTAAAAAGCGCCTCCACCGGATTTGGCACGAATTACGTCCCTCATTTCCACTACCGGCTTAAGCTTGGCCGCCTCTTCTATGGGAATACCTATGGCCGGAGCCAGGCAGGCGTCCGGATCGGCATCAATGGCGTAAACAGTTCCTTCCGACTGGGCCATAATTTTGATTAATCCCGCTGCAATGGTTGTTTTGCCGACGCCGCCTTTTCCAGATATAGCCAGTTTCATTGCTGTCACTCCTGTTTAGTAGTATGGAGGATCGAAATGGAAACTGGGTTTCGATTTCGAGCGTTTCCTGTAAAGTATTAAAAATTGATGCAATTACGGACCGCCGGGTAATTAACGGATTTAATTCAAGGCAAAAGAATTCTACACCGGGTTAGCGTTTTCCTGCAAAAGTCATAATCAAATTAACCGGGGTGTACCTGTAAAAAATATCTTTTTAAGCGCCTGTGTGACAAGTAAGACGCCGGTACGGTGGAAATGCTTGTAAGGGGTTACGCAGTTACTAAACTTTTCGACGATTCCAAATAAAATCCTTCCGGCGCAAAAATAAAAAATGAACATATGACATATTGTTAACGATCCGGTTGTTTCAGCAAAACGGGTTTGGTTTGAAGATGGGTTGTTTATGAATAAAACTGTTTTTCCCCGGCAATAATACTAATACTCCGCTTTGGTGAGTTCTATCTCTCCCCGTCCGGCCCCCAGGGCCGGATTTTTTTAGCTTATATTAAGAAGTTACGCTTGCCATGTGCGTGGCAAGCGTAAAGTATAGCGTTGAAAAGAGCGTTAAGGAAACTGAATTGAGCGCGCTTTTCCCGCGCTTCAAGTAGCATTTAAGAATTCTTTCACGGTATTTACCAGAGTATCGAACCGGATTGGCTTTTGCAAGTAACCGTCGCACCCCGCGCTGATTATTTTCTCTCTATCTCCTTTCATAGCCATGGCGGTAAGGGCAATTACTGGGATACCCGATGTTTCAATGCTGCTTTTTAACATACGGGTTGCCTGAAGACCGTCCAAGTCGGGCATCTGGATATCCATTATGATCAGATCCGGCCTGGCGCGGTGGGCTAGTTCAATGCCTTCCCTGCCGCCGGACGCCTGTATTGTTCTGTATCCCTGTGATTCCAGAATGTCGTTTACCAGCCTTAAATTTTTGGCATTGTCCTCCACAATTAGTATTAAAGGTGGTTTTCCCATGACTGTTTGTTCACCCCTTACCCGGATGCCCGGCATTTTAACAACCGGCTAATTTCGCGCAACAATGAATCCTGATTGTAATTGCTCTTTTCACGCACCGATTCAACCAGTCCCTGCAGTTTCCGGTAATCGCCGGGCGTCAATATTTTTGCCGTCATGATTATAACGGGCACTTTATTCAGCTGTGGGTCGTTCTTGATAATTTTCGCCACTTCAAAACCGTTCATCTCTGGCATCATCAGGTCCAGCAAAATAAGGTCCACTTTTTCTTCCCTGGCTGTTTTGATTCCCTCAATACCGCTATATGCTTTTAGCACGCGGTGTCCTTGCTGGAGCAAGTTTTGTTCAATTAGCTCCACCGCCATGGGGTCGTCGTCTATAACCAGGACGCTGGACCGGCTTTTAAGATTGGGATTTGAATGGGCCAGTTTACGAACAATTTCCACAAGGTTTTCCGGATCGAAAGGTTTTAGCAGAAGTTCGGAAGCTCCAAAAGCCAATCCTTTTTTCGCCTCGTTTAACAGGGATATTATGATTACCGGTACGTTTTTGAGTTCCGGGTCTGCCTGCAGTTTTTCTAATAGCTGCCAGCCATCCATTACCGGCATCAATATATCTAATGTAATAACGTGGGGGTTCAATTTCTTGGCCAGTTCAAAACCTTGCCTGCCGTTGGCGGCCCGAACCACATTAAATCCTTCATTTACCAGGTATGTTTCGATTAGCTTTGCATCCAGGTCATTGTCTTCCACCACCAGGACCAGCGGCGTTTCGTGGTTGTGAACAGGTGTAGTTTTCGTCTGGTCGGTTTCGGCTTTTTGTGGCCCCGAATTTACCGTGGGTTGCACGGGAATGCTGAAATAAAACCTGCTGCCTTTTCCGGGCTGGCTTTCCACGTTTATTGTGCCTCCGTGCATTTCCACCAGCTTCTTTGACAAGGCAAGCCCCAGTCCCGTTCCCTCGTGCCTGCGGGACAGCGAACCGTCAACCTGGGAAAACTCTTTGAATAACTTGTGCATATCGGCTTGGGCGATGCCGATGCCGGTGTCGATGACATTGACAATTACGTTGGAACCTTCAATGCTGGCGGACAGGCAAACTTCCCCGCCCTCGGGGGTGAACTTGAGTGCGTTGGATAGAAGGTTGTAAATTACCTGCTTGATTTTGCGCGCATCGGCTACTATCATACCTGTACTGTCGTCAACGTCCATTTCCAGGCGCACATTTTTTTTCATCGCTTTTTCACTGAACATGCGCAAGCTGCCCTGTAAAAGCTCGGGCAGGTAAAACTCGTTTAAATCCAGTTCCATGGAGCCGGCTTCTATCTTGGAAAGATCAAGGATATCGTTAATCAATGCCAGCAGGTGTTCGCCACTTTCCCTGATGTCTTTTACATACTCCTGCTGCCGCTCATTTAGCTCGCCGAATAATTGTTTTTCGAGCAGTTCCGAAAAGCCTATAATGGAGTTCAGCGGTGTTCGCAACTCGTGACTCATGTTGGTGAGGAACTCGCTTTTAGCCCGGTTTGCTTGTTCCAGTTCTCGGTTTTTTCTCTCTATTTCCTTCTGGCGTGCGGCCAGTTGTTGTGACAATGTCTTTAGATACTCGAACTGCCTGATTCCGTGCAGGCTGATACCCAGTTGAACGGAAACGCGTTCCAGAAAATCAATGTCATCCGGGTCGGGTTCCACGGCGGTGCCGAGTAACATTAAACCCTGCAATCTGTCCTGGTAGTAAATGGGAAGGATTGCCATGGCCGGCGGTGATAATTTTTGGCCCTCGTGATCAAGCAGCGGCAGTGCTTGTGTTTCACCAGCCAGCTTGATAACTATTTCTTTATTGATTATTGCACGGGCTACCACGTCATCGCCGGGAGTGTATTTAAATTTCACCCGGTTCGTATCCACACCCCGGGAAACTTCAAGGTTCAACGAGCGAGACCATTCGTCGTAAGTATAGTAAGCACACGCTTTATAACCCGGGCGTTCCACCAGCAGTTCAACCAGTTTTTCAAGGACGTCCCGCCGGTTGTGGTTACCGGTCAATATGGACATGGCTGCGGTCATGGTGCGTTCGTTCAATACTTGCTTTTGCCGGCTGAATTCCACTTTTTTGCGTTCGCTGATATCTCTTGCAATACCTTCCATGGCCACTACCCGGCCTTCGCGGTCCCGGATTAAAAGGTTCCGTTGTTCGACCCAAATTACGTTGCCGCTTTTACCAACCCAGCGCAATTCTATAGGAGTTATGACGTTTTCTTTCATGTTCACTATTGTTTGAAATATATGGCGGTCTTCCGGGTGAACGATTTTATGCCACAGGTCCGGGTCCGCGTAATGTTCTTCCGGTGTGTAGCCCGTCATTGCCTCCACGGCGGGGCTTACGTACTCGAACCGCCGTTCCGGGGAAAAATTAATCCTGTAAATGACGTCCGGTGCGTTTTCGGCCAGGCGGCGGTATCTTTCTTCACTTTCCTGCAATGCTTCGGAGTCCTTCATGTGCCGCACGGCGGACGCGATATGCCTGCTCACCAGTTCCAGAAAGGGCATGTCGTCCCTGGTAATCAGGTTCCGGTGCCACCCGTTCAGCTGTAACAGGCCAATATTTTCCCCCTCGTCTTTTATGGGTACAAGGGCAATTGTTTCGTAACCCGATTTGATACAGGTAAGCCTCCATGGGCCGTTTAATTTCAAAGGACCGTTTTCATCGTCTTTAATGCCGGATGCGTGGCCGGTGAAAAAGCTACCGTACGGCGTTGTGTAATTGTCGTCTATGTTGCCGTCCAGCTTGTTGCGCAAGACCTTGCCGCACAGGCACTCCAGTTCCAAAAGCCCGTCTTTTTCCACGGCTTGTCCGTATTCATCGTAATAACAAAGCGAGTATTCTTTCTCAATGAACCAGCCGGCAAATCCCCGGTGCGCGTAATAAGTGAAGTCTTCCCCGTTAGCCAGCCTGATGGCCGCGGCATGGCAACCCGTAACCCCGGTAAGGATATTGAGTACATTACGCAAAGCCAGTTTCAGGTTTCTGAAGTTGGTTAATTCGGCCAGCATGGCCAGCTCGGCTTCTTGTCTTTCCTGGTTTTTTTTCCGAGCGGTTATATTCAGGTGCGAAACCACGGCACCGCCGCTTTGCCCGGAAAGGGGGGTGACGTGGAGCATGAACCACCTTTTTTCAGCGGGGGCATGGCAGGGATATTCCATGCTGAATTGTGGCGATGAACCTTCCAGTACCGCTTTAATTCCGGCTAGCGCTTCCCTTGCCCCGGGGCTTTCCTGGCCGGCCGCCCGGCGACAAACCGCAAGGTAATTAAAACCGGAGGCTGATATGGTGGCGGGTTGGGCGCCGTTATTCCTGCCAAACTCTTTCCATGCCTTGTTGACGGCCAGGATATTGCCGTTTCTGTCCAAAACCGCTATGTGCGCGGTCAGGGAATTCAACACCGAAAGGTTGAGTTCTCTGCTTTCTCGCAGTTCTTTCAACGCTAGCTTGCGTTCTTCTTCAACCCGTATGGCGGAGGCGATAATGCCCATTATTTTTTTATCGCTTTCTGTGGGGTTGTAATCCCGGTTTTCGAAGACAACACAAATTGCTCCCACGCATGAATCGGCAAGTTTGACCGGGTGTCCCATGCAGGTATCCATACCAAAGGCGTCTGTACTGGTGTCGCTATGGGCATTAGAGGTTGAATAGAGGTCTTTTGTAATCATAACATCGTCGCCGCCCCGCTGAATTAAATCGTAACACAGGCGACCCTCGGGCCGGTCCGCGGGTTTGTATTCCGGGGGAGTATGCCATTGCCCCATGGGAAAAAGCGTACCCCGATCCAGGCGGCTGTAAATGGCGAATGAGGCGCCCATTAATTCACCACAAAGAGCTGTGAGGCGGTTGATGTTTTCATCCGGGTTGCTGCCGAATTTCAGGAAACAGTCATTTATTTTGGACATACGCTCGCCTTCCTGTTTGCGCTGGATGGCCAGCGCGAACAGGAAGGCCAGGTGTTCGACAAATTCAAGGTCCCGCTCTGTGAAATCGCGGTCGGGGTTTGCCAGGGTTACTATTCCCAGCAGCTTGTCACCAAGAATTGCCGGAGCGGCGAGAAAACGTTCTATGGGGATGTGCCCCGGGGGTGTTCCCGCGGAACGGGGATCATTTTGCGGGTTATTGGTCATAAGGGATTTTTTGTTTTTTATCACCCAGCCGTACAGCCCGTTGACTTTTTTTAATACTATATCCTTGTTTGGCACACGACACCGGTCCCTTATATCCCTGGACAAGGCGGGCGATACCAAAAATCCCGTTTGCTGGTCAATATAGCCTACAATTCCGAACTTGCTGCCCGTTAAACGTTTTCCGTGCTCAAGCACCAGGGCTGGTTGTTCGTCTATGGAATCTGATGAAGCCAGGCTGTTGGCCAGTTCGGCCAGAGAGGCGTTGACCGCCGCTTCCCAGGAGAGAGTTTCCTGGGCTTTTTTAAAAATTGTCACGTCGCGAATTGATTCGATGGCTCCTACTACATTTCCATCGGCGTCATACAGCGGAGAAGCCTTTAGCCACAGGTGCATTCCCTTCCCTTTATTCATCATGGGTGCAAATGTTTCGGCGTATAATACGTCTCCATTTCTGAAAACATTGCGGTATTTCTGTTCGATTTTTTCCCCACCGGCCAGGAGCAAATCCAGCAATACGGGTTTTCTTACACCGTAAAAGGGTAAAGAATAAATATAATTCCCCTGCCCGATTATTTGTGACTTGGGTATCCCGGTTATCTCCTCCATTGCCTTGTTCCATGCAATGACTTTTCCGTAAATATCAACCGCCAGAGTAGCGTCCGGCAAAAATTCAATTATGTCCATCATTTGCTTGTGAGCCGCCTTGAGGCTGTTCTCAACCAGTTTGCGCTGGGTAATGTCACGGACGATGCTGAGTAGACATTTTTCGGATCCTATGGTCACCCTTTGTGAGCTTACCTCCACAGGGAAAACGGTTCCGTTTTTGCGCCGGTGCAGTGTTTCAAAAAGGATACCCTCCCGGTAGGCCTGGTCCATTTGCTTCGCAACATGCGATAATGTATCCTCGGCCCGTAAATCCTGGATGGTCATTGTCAGTAATTCTTCCCGGGTGTAGCCGTAACTCTCTTCGGCTGACCGGTTTGCTTCCATTATTTTGCCGTCCATGTTGACCAAAAGGATTATATCCCGGGCGTTATTCGCCAATTGCTCGTAACGCTGGTGGAATTCCCAGGCCCGCTTGCGCTCGGTAATATCTAATATAATTCCCACTGCTTGTACTGGCTCGCCCTGCTGGTTCAAAACCGGCAAAAAGCAAATTTCCAGGGGGACTGCTTTACCCTCTTTGGTTAAGTATTGCTCTTCCACTATTACAGGTTTTCCCGTTTCCTTGACTTTTTCCAGCGGGCATGAGTGTTCTTTGGAATGGCAGGGGATATCCCTTTTGCGTATCACCTGGTAACAGTAATGCGGTTCGATTTGGCCGCTTGAGTACATTTTTTTCGCAGCCTGGTTAGCCATGGCAATTTTACAATCCAGTTCCAGAATAAAAAGCGGAAAAGGCAAGGCGTCAAGCAATTTAAAATAAAAAATCTCCTGGCGCTGGTTTTGGTATAAAACCGGCATTTCCGGTATAAAGTGAACTTTTTTATCGCTGTTCACGGTGAAATTCCACCTTTCGTGACATGATTTAATTAACACATTGATTGTCTAAACGGGGGTTTGCAGAGATTGGAATAACCTCTGGTTGGTTTTTACTTTCAGGACAATGCTTGAGCTTGTTTAACACTAAATATAAAGCAAACGTGACAAAAAGTTCAATAAGTTATGTTATTTATAGTAATTACAAAAAAAATAGAAAATGTCATTATTTTATACCTTTATCTGAAAAAATTTTATGATTTACAGGTAGACACCCATGCCGCATTGCGGCACCAGCAGTAGAGTGAAAATAAATGTGGGTATACCCCGTGCTAAAAAATATTTTTCTGATGGGTTTAATTGCGAAATGTTGCTTTTCGTGGCAATAAAATACCACGAGAGCTTGGAAAAACTCTCGTGGTTCACTGGTGCGGCAGAAGGGACTTGAACCCCCACGGGCGTAGCGCCCATAAGAACCTGAATCTTACGCGTCTGCCAATTCCGCCACTGCCGCGTTTGTTTATTTGAAACTCGCGCCGTACACTGCGCAAAAACAATATTAGCACACTACACACCAGTTGTCAACATCTCAAACCTGCGGATAAACATTCAAATTATTACTGCAATTCCGTTAAAAATGCCGCCTCCAATATCAATACGAAAGATCAATACGAAAGCGGCATTTTTAAAACTTGTATCACATACTTGCTACGCGTATTTGCTATGCGGGGTTGTTGACCCTGGATATGGCTCCGGTAGGACATGCTCTGAAGCATCTTCCGCAACGGTTGCAATTGTCTAGGTTAATGTCGTAACATACGTTGTCGTTAATATAAATGCCGCCTTCCCTGCACTCTAGCTCGCATGCGGCGCAGGCCATGCAAAGTGCGGGATCTAAAACATAATTGAACTTGAACTTTTTCTTTTCGGTCACGGGTACCCCTCCCTTTATTTAAAAGCTTTATAAAAATGGTTCTACATAAAAAAAACAAAATCCTGCCACATTACATTTTAGATAGGTAAAAAAGTGCACCAAACTATTGAAAAAAGTACCTTGGGAAGGGGGGTATAAGGTGGCCAAGCAAATTAGAGGTGTTTCAGCGCGCCGGTTTCCCGGTTACCGACCGCTCTGGGAAATGGGCAGGGCGGCCAATATCAAGAGAAGACAGCGGGTTACCGGTGAAAACAAGCCCAGTACTTAATCTATCCTGCCGCAGCGCTGGGCGGAAACCATGCGCGTTTACAAGGAAGTAAAAAAGCAAAAAGCGCGCACCGGTAAACCCAATTGAACGCGCTTTTCCTGGTGGAGGGGGCAGGATTCGAACCTGCGAAGGCATCGCCGGCAGATTTACAGTCTGCTCCCTTTGACCACTCGGGAACCCCTCCGTGGTGACCCCACCGGGATTCGAACCCGGGTTACCGCCGTGAAAGGGCGGTGTCTTAGACCACTTGACCATGGGGCCGAAAATTAATTTTTGGTCGGGATGGAGGGATTTGAACCCCCGACCTCTTGCTCCCAAGGCAAGCGCGCTAACCAAACTGCGCTACATCCCGAATACCCGAACGTAAAGTATAGTTTACCGTAATCGCATCTTAAAGTCAAGTTGTTACAGAATTTCTCTGATAACTCGTGATAGTTGAAGTGCGTTCCTGCACTCCATTACCGAAGTGCAGGCGTGGGCGTACTTGTCAATTATGCAGTCACCCGCATTCCACCTGTCCCGTGGCATGGGGTTCAACCATATTGTCCGCCGGCAATGCGCCGTTATTAAATAAAAGTATTCCAACCCGTCCGGTTGCCAGTTATTTTTGGCGTCACCCAGGATAATCAAGGTGGAACGGGGGTCCAAAAATTGTTGGTAGTACCGGTGGAATTGTTCCCACACGGCACCGTAGTTACTGAATCCGGTACGGGATATTCTAGCTTCACGGAGTATCTTTTGGGCTGTCTGGTGCCATGACAAGCCGGTATTTTTTAGCATTTCCGTAATTTCTTCCACGTGATCCACAAAAGCAAATGAACGAAGGCTTTTAAACCTGTCACTCAAGCCTGCCAGGAGTTGCAGAAAAAATTCGCTGTAAGGAGCTACGGAACCAGACAAATCACAAAGGACCACCAGCTGAGGGCTTGAAGGAATCCTGCGTTCTTTTTTCAAAACCAGCGGCACGCCGCCGCGGGCCACCGCGGCCTTGACGGTGCCGCGCATATTCACCGTACCGGTGGTTGCCGGTTTTTTACGGTATCCCCTGTGCACGGCCAGTTTTTTACCAAGCGCAACCAGCATTTTGTTTATCTCATCAAGTTGATCCGCATCGGCTTTGGCAATGTCCAAGTAACGCAGGTTGGTGGCGCCGGGTTTTCTTTGCTGAACGTGAAACAGGGCTTCTTTTTGTATTAGGTCTGGCGAAAGTTCGTGCTGGTGTGATAAAACCGGTTTAGAGCTTGCATTGCCCGGCTGGCGCGCTTTGAGACCCATCCCTGTTATGCCAATCGATCTCGCTCCCGCGTATGCTTCGACTATACTTAATACTTCACGCCTGATAGAGTTTTTAATATCATCAACGCGGGACGCAAACTCTTCTTGTGACAGGCGGGGTGGGTTTTTAAGCAGCGCTTCGACGTTCAGGGGCCGGGGAGTACACCTGTTATCATTTTCTCCGGCATTCAGTAACTGATTAAATAATGTTTCGAGGTATTGCTGACCCTGCCTGTCCTTTGCCATGGTGGACAGCATTGCTGATAAAACATCGTTGCTGTTAAAATCCACCACCTGAAGTGCTTGAAAGAAATCTTCCAGTTCGGAGGTGGATACCGGCCACCCTGAGCGACGCAAATTATTGGCTATGTCCATCAGGATGTCCAACAAATCATATCACCCTGTTCAAAAAATCCCGCATGCCTTGAAAAATGTCTTGCAGTAAACGCGGGTTGAACTCCGTGTCAAAGCGAATCTCCCTTTCAAGGACGAGCTCAAGGTTTTTAACGTGGTAACGGGCTTTGAAGAATTCATTTTCCCTGGTAAAAAGGTAAAAATCCTTTTCTTTTTTAAAATTCATTTCGTTGATTAGTTGGTGGGGCGACAAAATAATATTTTCAACCTGCGCGGTAACAGTTGCGGTGGATAACCCCATGTTTCGCAATGCATCTGATAGTTCGCCGTTGAAAACCGCGGGGTCGGGCAGTTCCACCCGGCATAAAATCTCTTCCTTGCCGGGTTCCTGCCGGAAGGAAATGAAACCGGTGTTGCTGAAAACAATTTTATACTGGTTCGTTTCACCGCAAAACTCAACGGGGGCAAACCGCTGGTTTATGAATTCGGCCCACTTCTCCCCGCTTGTCTTGAATTCGGCCTGAACCAGCGGGCCTTGTACCTGCGGCTTGGGCAATGGTTTTTCCAAGCCCGGACATAGAGGTTCCAGGATGCTGCGCAGCGAAACAAGTGCCACGCATCCGCTGCAGTTGAACAGGCTGTCCCGGGAGTGGGTGGAAAACTTTATCCTGGCAACAAGTACATTGCCCTGTACTGCCAGTTCCGAGCGGGCTGTAACAGATACGTTGCGAGACCGCCATTCAGTTAGCCTGGTGCCAAGGAGTTCGCCCCGTTCCAGGTCCAGATGGCTTACCTCGTGCATGTGGGGAAGCAGCAGGGCCGGGTCGTAACTGCGAGCCGTTACGATAATCTTCATGTCCGTGTCGGGCTCATACAACTGGCCGGCTGTACTCACCTGTGTCACCGAAAAAAGCATGGGAACAACTTTTTCGGCTAATTCAAAGGAAGTTATATTGAAGAGCAAGTAATCCGCCGCTATCTGTAATTCTAGGCCCGGGATGGTTGCTTTTTCACCGGTGGCCACCAGGCTGTTCTCCCTGGAAAGCCAGGTTAAAACCCTGCTTTTCAGGTCTGTCTTTCGAGTCAGGATTTCAATCCGCATACCTTTCCCCTTAATGTTTAAATATAGTACGTCCGGTTAGCTTAATTCTACCACGCGAGGAGTAAATATGAATCCCCAAAAAGAATTTTTCAGCAGTGTGGAAACCGTAATGAAAGGATTGTTAAAACAGAACTACCTGGTCAGCAGAAAAACTGCAACCGTGGTGTTCCTGGCAGGGCGGCTCGGTAAACCTATTTTGGTTGAAGGACCCGCGGGTGTGGGTAAAACAGCGCTTGCCGCAGCCGTTGCCGGCGCTATTGGTACTGACCTTGTCCGGCTGCAGTGTTATCCCGGGCTGGATGAAAGCAAAACCCTTTACGAGTGGAATTACCAGAAACAATTGCTTTTCGTGCAAATGCACGGTGAAGAGGTGGACATATTTGGCCCGGATTTTATGCTGGAACGGCCTTTGCTTAAAGCTTTTCGCGCTGAAAAACCGGTAGTTCTGCTGGTGGATGAAATAGATAAAAGCGAGGAAGAACTGGAGAGTTTCTTGCTGGAAGCGTTGTCCGATTTTCAGGTGACTATTCCGGAATTCGGGACAGTAAAAGCCAAGCACATACCGTATGTGGTAATCACCAGTAACCGGGCCAGAGAGCTAAGCGATGCTCTGAAGAGAAGGTGTCTTTATCTTTACATTGATTATCCCGGGGAAGAGCGGGAAAAAGCCATAATTTGCCTGAAAGTGCCAGGCATTGAGGATGCAATGGCCCGTGATATCGCGCGTTTTATTCAGCGTTTGAGAAAATTGAAACTGAAAAAAGCGCCGAGCATCACCGAGTCCATTGACTGGGCCAGGACTCTTTTACTATTGAACAGGAAACGGATAGATGAAGATCTGGTTCGGGATACCCTGAACGTGCTGTTGAAGTACGAGGACGATATTCGCCGCGCCGAGGATGAGATCAGGGGGTTGGAACAGGTACTTTCAGGCGGCGGTGAAAAAATGCAACCTGCCGTTGCGGCGGGTGCCCCGGGTCCCGCAACAACAGCCGCCAAAAAGCCGGGGGTCGACCTTTCGCGATTTGATTTCTAGCCGGCCATAACTTTGACAATCACTTTACGCCTGCGGGGGCCGTCAAACTCGCAGAAAAACACTCGTTGCCAGGTCCCCAGCGCCAGCTTGCCGCCGGTTACGGGAACGGTTTTGGCCACGCCGGCCAGGAATGATTTGATGTGTGCTGCCGAGTTTCCCTCCATGTGCCTGTACCCGTTATTTTGCGGCACCATTTTATCCAGCTGCATAAGTATGTCTTCCACCACACTGGGATCCGCTCCTTCGTTTATAGTCAGCCCCGCGGTGGTGTGTGGCACGTAAATATAACAAACGCCTTCTTTAATCCCTGTTTTGGCCAGGTAGTCATTAATACCGGCGGTTATGTCAACAAACTGATCCCGCTGCTTGGTTTCCAATTCCAGTACGGAATAGTATGTTTCCAACTTGTCAACCTCCTTACAATCAGTTTAAATCTATCATTGCCCTTTTTTAATAAGAGAAAGGGCCAGTTGTACGGCTTGCGGGGCATTTTTTGCGGGAATCACCGCCAAGTTATTTCCACCCGGGGCGGTGGCCTGCCAGGTACCCAGGCCTATTACGGGTTTACCCATTTTTAGCGCCAGGCCTATTTCCGACAAAGTTCCGTACCCCCCCGCCACTGCTATTAAAGCGTCGCTTGCGCATGCTATAACAGCGTTGCGTGCATTGCCCAGTCCGGTGGGAATAACGTAAGTCAATTCCGGGTTGCCTTCGGTCCGTTCCGTGCCGGGCAGTATCCCTATTGATTTACCACCGGCCATACGGGCGCCCCGGGCGGCCGCTTCCATGACGCCACCCCTGCCCCCACACAGTAAAACGGCACCGGCGGAGGCTATTTCCATCCCCACTTCTTCAGCCAGCCTTGCAATCCTGTCATCGCAGACGGCGGCACCGATTACGCCTATATAGTACATAAAAATCACCCCCGGGTGGGTGTGGCTAATAAAATAACCTGCCCCGGTGGGGCAGGTTAACGTTAAACACGCGGCGCGGCTTTGCCGGCTACAAGCTCTGGGCTGCCCTAAAGCCAAGGTTGAATGTTAATATTTCAAGTTTGACCGAAAGGTCCACGTTGCGTATTTCAACAGATTCGGGTACGCTTAAAGCCACCGGCGCAAAGTTGAGAATGGCTTCCACACCGCTTTTCACCATCAGATCGGCCACTTCCTGCGCCGCACTAATTGGTACGGCTATAACGCCTATACGAATACGCTCGTTTTTGGCAACCTCAGAAAACTTGGAAAGGGGTTGAACTTCCAGGTTTCCTATTCTTTTACCTATTTTGGTGGGGTCATTATCAAAAACTGCAGCAACGTAAAATCCCCTGACATTAAAACCGCGATAAGTGCAGAGGGCAAACCCAAGGTTGCCCGCTCCGACAATGGCCATAGACCAGGTTTGATCAAGACCCAGTATTTTAAGGGTGTATTTCATTAAATCCTTAACGTTGTATCCTACTCCCCGGGTACCAAATTCGCCAAAATAGGCCAAGTCTTTCCTTACTTGAGCCGGGCTTACCCCGACCCCTTCGGCTATTTCACCCGAGGAAACAGTTGTTATTCCATTTTTGTCCAACCGTTCCAGGAATCTGGAATATATGGATAGCCTTGTTACGGTGGCTTCCGGCACCCTTAAAGTCTTCAAGTATTCCGCCTCCCATTCTTCTGTGAATAAAAAACCTGTCGGTAATATTCTGTAGGATTCTGTAAGTGAAAATAATAACTATCAAGATGTTAAAAACAATGTTAAAAATATACTGGTTTTAGAAAAAATGTTAACAGATAGTTAAAAAATTCACATAACTCGATTATATATATTATATATATCATTGCGCCACTGTCAAATAGCTTTTTCCAATTGGACAAATTCCATTGTCGAGCGGTTTTTTAATGGGGTCGATTCTTTAAAAGCGGGTACAAAGCAAACCGAATTTATGGCGCTCATTGATGCCAAAATATGGCAAAGCTGTCCTGTTGTCAATATTATTTTTCTCTGATTATCTTAAAGGCCTTTCGGGCAGCTTCAATGGTTTGGCCGATCTGCTCGTCGGTGTGTGCAAGGGACATGAAAGCAGCCTCAAACTGTGACGGTGCCAGGTAAACCCCTTCTTTCAGCATGGCCCTGAAAAATGCCCCGAACAAGCTTGTGTCGGAACGGCAGGCGGAACTGTAATCGGTTACGGGGTCGCTGGTAAAGAAGGTGCATAGCATGGATCCGACCCGGTTGAAAGTAAGCTCAAACCCCGCTTCGGCCGCCGCTTCCCGCAGCCCTGCATCCAGGCGGGCTGATTTTGCTTCCAGGGTTTCGTAGGTACCGGGCTGCTGTAATACTTTCAGGGTGGCAATACCGGCTGTCACCGCCAGCGGGTTGCCCGACAGGGTGCCGGCCTGGTAAAT
Source organism: uncultured bacterium (assembly GCA_965539975.1). Taxonomy (GTDB): domain Bacteria; phylum Bacillota; class Desulfotomaculia; order Desulfotomaculales; family Desulfallaceae; genus CBETWA01. The sequence continues at coordinate 17,097 of CBETWA010000035.1, forward strand.
TGGCCCGGAAGGTGCGACTTGGGACATGAATTCCCTTCTTCCGCCATATGCCCCCACGGGCATGCCTCCGCCAATTATCTTGCCCAGGCAGGTCAAGTCGGGTTCGATGTTGTACAGGACCTGGGCGCCGCCGTAGGCCACGCGAAAACCTGTCATTACCTCGTCAAAAATCAGCAGGGCTCCGTAGTTTTTAGTGATCCTCCGCAGTCCTTCCAAAAAACCCGGTGCCGGCGGAACCACGCCCATGTTGCCCGGTACCGGTTCGATGATTACCGCCGCTATATCTTCTCCGGTGGCGCGGAAAATTTCTTCCACGGCATCAAGATCGTTAAAGGGGGCGACAATTGTGTTTTCCGCCGTCCCCGGTGGTATCCCGGGACTGGTGGGCACCCCCATGGTTAGCGCCCCGGAACCCGCCTTTATAAGCAGGAAGTCGGCATGGCCGTGGTAACAACCTTCAAACTTGACAATCTTGTTGCGCCCGGTGTAGCCCCGGGCCACCCTGATGGCACTCATGGTGGCCTCGGTGCCTGAATTGACCAGGCGTACCATGTCCATGGCCGGTATGGCTTCCACGATCATCCTGGCCAGCTCCGTTTCCAGTTCGGTGGGCGCGCCGAAACTGGTGCCGGTTTCCAGGCATTTGCTCAGGGCTTCCACTACAGCCGGGTGGCGGTGTCCCAGGATGAGCGGCCCCCATGAGCACACGTAGTCTATGTAGGTGTTGCCGTCGGAGTCGAACAGCAAGGCGCCTTCTCCTTTTTTAATGTACACCGGGGTGGCGCCCACCGACTTGAATGCGCGAACCGGGCTATTGACTCCGCCCGGAATAACTTCGCATGCTTCCCTGTAAAGCTTCTCCGACATGCTGTAACCTTTATGCACGATACCACCTCGAAATTTTAGTCCAAAAAGTACTTCATGCTGCTTTTTTTCAATTCCCTTGTGCTGTATAACAGCCTGTACTTGTGAATTCCGGTTTTCTCCGCCAGCATGGCCGCCAGCCGCTCGCAATCCTCCCGGCTTTTGCCGTGTACAACGGTGAAAATTGTGTACGGCCAGCCCGGCCGGCGCGGCCGCTGGTAACAGTGGGTCACCTGCTCGAAACCCGCCATTATTCTACCCACCTCGGGTGCCTTGTCCTCGGGAACGTCCCACACCACCATGGCATTGGCGGTAAAACCCAGGTCCTGGTGCCTTAAGGCTGCTCCAAAGCGCCGGATAACGCCCTTTTTTTTCATTTCTTTTATTGTTTCGATCAGTTTTTCTTCGGAAAGGCCCACTTTGCGGGCTATTTCTTCGTAAGGTTTTTCCACCAGGGGGAGCCCGGCCTGCAGTTCCTTAACTATTTTTATTTCCAGGTCGTTAAGCATGACGCACTCCTATCCGGAAAAGAATACACCTATATGTCGAAATTCACCCGGACCTTGAAGACGTTTACAGCCGGGAGGTTTAAAATGTCGGTAATGCCGGTTCTTTTCTGGATCTCATCCAGTAAAGAATTCATCTTTGCTTCGGATTCGGCCAGCAGGGTGAACCAAACGTTGTACCGGTGGTTGCGCAGGTAGTTATGAGTAACTCCAGGGTACTCGTTTATAATTCCCGCCACCCGTTCTATATCTTCCGGCGGTACCCGCATGGCGCAAAGTGTGCCGGTGTAGCCCAGTTTCCGGGAATCGAACAGGCCGCCCAGGCGGCGTATTATACCCTTTTCCTGCATGCGCCGGATGCGTTCTATTACTTCTTTCTCGCTGATGCCGGCAGTTTCGGCAATATGCAGGTAAGGCCTTGGTACCAGGGGAAAATCCGATTGAACGGCTTGTAATATTTTTCTGTCTACCGAATCCAGGTTCATTGTTGTTTTTCATTCCTTTCTCTGTACAGGCACCATGGCTCTTCGGCCATGTAGTCTTTGTGATAGAAATAAGCCCGCGCCCTGCAACCGCCACAAATTTTCTTATACCTGCATGTGCCGCAGCCGCCACTGTAATCCAGGGTTCTCAGTTTTTGCAATACTTCATTTTCACGCCAGATGCGGCTGAAAGGGATTTCGCGCACGTTGCCAAGCGGTATGTCCAGGTAAGCGCACGGCTGCACGTCCCCCCTGGGGCTGATTATACAGTAAGCTGTGCCGGCAAGGCAACCGCGGCTGAAGCGCATTTCCACCCCCATCTGGCGGGCAATGCGCATGAACTGGGGAGCACACGTGGGTTTCAGCTCGATATTGACCTGTTTTTGCTTGTTGATGATTCGCACCAGCAGGTCTTCGTATTGTCTGGCCCGAAGCGTTTCGCTTTCAATGTCGACCGCTCTACCGGTGGGGACCATGAAAAACACGTGGTGTCCCCTGGCTCCAAGTTCAACGGACAGGTCGGTCAGCGATTCAACCTCTTCGCTGTTCCATTCCAGAACGGTGGTATGCACTTGGAAGGGCAACCCGGCTTCGCGGCAGGCCCGCATGCCGTCCACGGCGGCCTTCCATGCTCCCGGGGAAGACCGGAATTCGTCGTGTTTACCAGGGTCCGTGCTGTCTAGGCTTATACCCACCGCCATAGCACCGGCTTCCTTGAGCTTGCGGGCCGTTTCGGGAGTGATCAGGGTACCGTTGGACCCCAGCACCGGCCTGAGCCCCAAACCGGAAGCGTGGCTAATCAGGTGGTATATGTCGTGACGCATCAATGGTTCTCCACCGCTGAAAATCATGATTTTGAACCCGGCGGCGGCTATTTCGTTAATTAGGGCGATCCCTTCGGCAGTGTTCAGTTCATCTCTCGCTCTGGCGCCGGAGTCCCTGTAACAGTGTTTGCAGTACAGGTTGCACGCGTTTGTGGTGTTCCAAGATACCAGCACGCAACCACCCCCGTTCGGTTTTTGCTAATCAAGAGCCTGTCAGCCAGCGAGCTACGTCTAAAGCGTGATAAGTGATAATCATGTCCGCCCCGGCGCGTTTTAACCCGGTAAGAAGTTCCAGGGTTACTTTTTGCTCGTCAATCCACCCCATTTGCGATGCCGCCTTGATCATGGAATACTCTCCGCTGACGTTGTAGGCGGCTACAGGGTGATCACAGTTTTCTCTGACCGCGGATATGATATCCATGTAGGCCATGGCGGGTTTGACCATGATAATATCCGCTCCCTCGGCGATGTCTTGCTCCGCTTCCCGCAGGGACTCCCTCTTATTGGGTGGGTCCATTTGATAGGTCTTGCGGTCTCCGAACTGTGGAGCGGAGCCGGCAGCTTCCCTGAAAGGCCCGTAAAAGGCGGATGCGTATTTTACGCTGTAAGCCATAATGGCCGTGTTTTGGCAACCGTTTTCGTCCAGCGCTTGGCGAATTGCCTGGACCCGCCCGTCCATCATATCGGATGGAGCTACAATATCCGCGCCGCTCAAAGCGTGGGAAAGGGCGGTGCGGGCAAGCAATTCCAGGGACGGGTCGTTCAATACCCGCCCGTCACGGATTACACCGCAGTGGCCGTGGTCGGTATACTCGCACAAGCATACATCTGTAATCACCAGAAGTTCCGGAAATTTGTCCTTGATGGCCTTCACTGCGTTCTGGATTACGCCGTTTTCGTCATAAGCGCCGCTCCCCACGGCGTCCTTGGTTTCGGGTATGCCGAACAAGAGCACGGCAGGTATGTCCAGATCAACTGCTTTTTTCACTTCGGATAGCAGCAGGTCCGTGGAAAGATTGTAAACGCCCGGCATGGATTGAACGGGTTTTTTTATGTCCCGGCCGGCGATCACAAACAGCGGGTATATCAGGTCATCCACCCGGAGGTGGTTTTCCCTAACCAACCGGCGCATGTTTTCACTGGAGCGCAGGCGGCGGGGCCTGGTTTCGGGAAAATACATCGCAGATTCCCTCCCGGTTGTTTATATTAGCTGGAGATTTCCTCGTCAGTAAGGTAACAGGCGGGGTCGGGCGCCCAGAAGTCGCCGTGCACCGCTTCCGCCCTGGCCCGGAAATTGCCGTTACACATGTTCAGCCAGCGGCAAGTGGCGCAGCGCCCCTTGAGTAGCGGCTTGCGGTCCTTGAGGCCCCGCATTATGGGGTGCTCGGTGTTTTGCCAGATGGCGGCAAAGCTGTTTTCGCGCACGTTGCCCAGCACTATATTGCGTGTAAACTGGTCGGGGTGCACGTTGCCCGCCCAGTCCACCGCCCCGATTGCTACCCCGGAACGGTTGCCGCCGTTCATCAATAAAAGCCGGCGAGCCTGTTCAGCCCTCTCGGGGTCGTTTTTTAAAAGGGACAGGTAAATGTAAACCCCGTCGGCATGGTTATCCACGGTGAGGATTTCCTTATCCAGGCCGCGCCTGTGGAATTCCCGGGTTTTTTCCATGATCAGGTCCATGGCCTGGCGGGTTTCTGCGTGGGTGATGTCTTCATCGCGCATTTTACTGCCCCGGCCGCTGTACACCAGGTGGTAAAAGCAGACGCGCGGAATGTCTTCTTCTTCGATTAATTTAAAAATTTCCGGCAGCTGGTCGTAATTATGCCTGTTTATGGTAAAGCGCAGTCCCACACGCTGGCCGGTGGAACGGCAAGCGCGAATTCCTGCCAGGGCTTCATCAAAGGCGCCCTTGCGGCCCCGGAACCGGTCGTTGTTAGAACCTATGCCGTCCAGGCTGACGCCCACGTAACTGATGCCTAGTTTTTTAATATCCCTGGCTACTTCGGGCGTTATCAATGTGCCGTTGGTGGACAGGGTAACCCGGATGCCCAGCTTGCCGGCGTATTCCGCCAGGTTAAAAAAATCTTTCCTTATTAACGGCTCGCCGCCCGAAAAAAGGATTACCGGCACCCTGAATTCCGCCAGCCCGTCAATAAAACGCATGGCTTCCCGCGTGGTCAGCTCATCAGGAGCTACCTGGTCGTCCGAACCGGCGTAACAATGTAGGCAGCGCAGGTTGCAGGTGCGGGTCATGTTCCACACCACCACGGGGCCGCGACCCGCGGTTGTGCCGTGGCGCTGGGTGCCGGAGTCTTTCCTGTAACGCAGTGTATCGCCGTAAAACCGGGTGTCGCACAATAGCCTGCTAACGCTAATCATGTCCATTCTCCTTGCGGGTGTAATCCAAAATAGCTTGGATTAAACCGTTTATGGTATATTCCCCCGGCTGTATATGCACGGGTAATCCCAGTTCCAGTGCCGTCCGGGCTGTGACGGGACCGATACAGGCAACAATAGCGCGCCTTGCATAGCCAGGAGCTTTATCCCGGCCAAGCATTTCAACAAAGTTGCGCACGGTGGATGAACTGGTGAATGTGATGATGTCGATTTCTCCCCTCTCCAGTTGTCCGGCCACCAGCGGAACGTTGCCCCGGCCGGCCACCGTGCGGTAAGCAGTTACCTCATCCACATCCGCTCCCAGTTGTACCAGGCCCTCGGGCAAAACCTTGCGCGCAATATCAGCCCGGGGCAAAAGGACCCTGTCACCGGGCATAATTTTGTCCCGCAAACCGTTGACTATTTCTTCAGCCCTGTATTCTCCTGGCACGTAATCCACCCGTAAGGCCAGTTTCTGCAGGGATTTTTGGGTTTGCGGGCCAATGGCGCATACCCGTACCCCGTGTAAATCCCGGATGTCCCGGTCGAGAGCCCGCAACCGGTCGAAGAAGTATTTAACCCCGTTTACGCTGGTAAAAATAATCCACTTGTACTCCCCAATCCGCCGGATGGCACGGTCCATGGGAGCGTAATCAACGGGGGCACTGATGGAAATGGTGGGGAACTCCACCGGTTCGCCGCCAAGCCTCTCTATGCTCCGGGAAAGTATGCTGGCTTGTTCGCGGGAACGGGTTACCAGCACCCGCTTGCCGAATAAAGGCTTGTTCTCAAACCAGCGCAGGTGTTCACGCAACTTCACCACTTCGCCCACCACGATGATGGCCGGGTTTTTAAAATCCGCTTCCGCAGCCAGGCGGGAAATATTATCCAGTGTTCCCACCAGCGTCCGCTGCTCCGGCCGTGTTCCCCAGCGGATTAGTGCCACCGGTGTTTCGGCAGGCCGCCCGTGCTTTACCAGTTGCTCACAAATAGCGGGCAGGTTGCCCATACCCATAAGGAACACCAGGGTACCCGCACCGGTTGCTATTTTATCCCAGAGAATACTGGAACTTTCTTTACCCGGGTCTTCGTTACCGGTTATTATGGCCAGGGTGGATGTGTAATTTCTGTGGGTGACCGGAATACCAGCATATGCGGGAACGGCGACCGCGGAGGTGACGCCGGGAACAATTTCAAAGGGTATGCCGTTTTTGGCGAGTTCTTCGGCTTCTTCGCCGCCGCGCCCGAAAACAAAGGGGTCGCCGCCTTTTAACCGGGCTACAGTCCGGCCTTGCATTGCCTCTTTCACCAGCAGGTTGTTGATTTCATCCTGGGTGAGCGTGTGGCGATCCGGTTTTTTGCCTACGTATATGCTACGCGCGCCGGGCTTACAGTATTCCAAAAGCCTAGGGCTGGCCAGTCGGTCGTAAACGATAACGTCGGCGGATTTTATGCATTCCATGCCCTTGACAGTAATGAGTCCCGGGTCGCCTGGCCCGGCACCGATGAGGTAAACCGTTCCTTTTTTAACTGTCATATACACCAAACTCCTGTCTCGCCCGGCGCAAAATGTCGCCGGCGCCCATATCCAAAAGTTTTTCGGCCAGTTTTTTGCCCAGGGCGGCCGCCTCACTGGCCGGGCCGGACAGGGAATCCCTGACGGTACTGGTTCCATCCAGGTCCGCTACTATTCCTTCCAGCCGCAGTGTTTCCCCGTCCACCTGTCCCAGGGCCCCTATAGGTACCTGGCAGCCACCTTCCAGGCGTTTCATGAAAGCCCTTTCAGCTTCTATGGCCGCTCGCGAGGGAGCGTGGTCCAGCACGGCGACCAGCCGGCGCGTTTCGCTGTCCCGGTCTCTTATTTCAATGCCCAAGGATCCCTGGCCCACTGCGGGTAGGCATATTTCGCCGGGAATGACTTGGGTAATGAGTTCCTCGTAACCCATGCGTTTTATTCCGGCGTAAGCCAGCACGATTGCATCCAGGTCAAGTTCCTCCAGCTTGCGCAGGCGGGTGGTCAAGTTGCCCCGGATGTCTACCAGCTGCAAGTCAGGCCGGTAGTGCAAAAGCTGGGCGCGTCGCCGCAAGCTGCTGGTACCTACCCTGGCACCGCGCGGTAGGGTTTCCAGCGTGTTACCGTTGCGGGAAACCAGTACATCGGCGGGTTGTTCCCGGGGGCAGATGGCCCCGATAACCAGGCCCTCCGGCAACCTGGTGGGCAAGTCTTTCATGCTGTGCACCGCCAGGTCGATTGTCCCTTCCAGCAGCGCAATTTCCAGTTCCTTGGTGAATAACCCCTTGTCGCCTATCTTGGCGAGGGCCACGTCGAGAATGTGGTCGCCTTTTGTTTTCATCCCCTTGATGCGTATATTATTGTCCGGGTAAGCCCGGCGCAGTTCACCGGCAACCCAGCGGGCTTGCCACATGGCCAGGGCGCTATCCCTTGACCCGATTACTATATCTTTTGTCATATCAGCCTCCGGTTTTAAACACTAACTTTTGTACGCAAGCATGCCCATTAATATAATAAAACTTTCAATAGCGATTTCTGTATTGATCCGGTTGTTATGGTCTCTGCATTAATCCTGATTTAATTATTACAGCGTAAAGAAAAAACGCATTGGAAACCCGGTTACAAAATATACCTTGCCCGGTTAACGGTAAGGTTGAAATAAATATACGCCGGGTATTGCCGCAAAGCGATTACGGAAACAGGTCAATGAGCAAGGGCTTGCGTCAAACGGGGTTTTTAATAAATAAGCACCTCATCTTTGTCCCAGCGCCCGCGCCGGTATTTCCCTTGCCTGTTCTTCTTTGCTGTTTGCCGGAATTTCTTCAAGCCGGAACAGTTCTTTTACCGCTTCGTTGTATAAGGGGCCCTTTTCGGTTAAAGCCAATTCCTTGAGTTGTGTTACGGGACCGTGAAGCAACTGGTTGATTACGGAATTGGCCAGAGAACTTATTACCTTTCGGTCATGGGCGGAAAGCTCGCCAAGTTTGTTGAATGCCTTGGTAAGTTCTTTTTGTTTTATTTCTTCCCCCCGTCTTTTCAGCGCTGTTATGGTGGGGATAACATATTGGGTACGCTGCCAGCGGGCGAATTCATTCACTTCCTCCTCAATAATAACCTCCGCTTGCATGGCAGCCCTTTTTCTTTCCATTAAGTTATTGTCGACAACGTTTTGCAGGGCATCAATATCGTACAGGCTTACACCGGGCAGCAAACGCACGTCTGGCTCGATATCCCTGGGTACGGCGATATCAATCATCATGATTTTTTTACCGGGGTTTTGCCTTATTACCTCTTTCACTCCAGCCGCACGGATTACATAGTGAGTTGCGGCGGTACAGCTAATTACTATGTCGGCTTCGCCCAGGTGCCGGTATAAATCGTCAAACTTCACTGCCTGTCCTCCGAACTGGCGAGCCAGTTCCACGGCCCTTTCATATGAGCGGTTGGAAACAATGACTCCCGAAACACCGTTTGAAACCAGGTGCTTGGCGGTAAGCTCGCTCATCTTGCCGGCACCGATAATAAGTACCGACCTGCCTTTTAATTCGCCAAAAATCTGCCGGGCCATCTCTACTGCCGCATAACTGACAGAAACCGCGTTTTGATCTATTCCCGTTTCGGTGCGGGCCCGCTTGCCTACTTCAATGGCCTGCTTGAACAGTACATTAATTAACTTGTCCGTGGCGGCGTTATTGTGAGCATGCTGGTAAGCGGTCCTTACCTGCCCCAGTATTTGGGTTTCGCCCAGCAACATGGAATCCAGCCCCGATGTTACGCGAAACAGGTGGCGCACCGCCTTGTTGTTTGAAAGCAAGTAGGTGTATTTTTTTATTAACACCGGATCTACACCGGACTTATTTTGCAACAGCTTTAAAACCGTTTCCGCTCCAGCTTCCACTTCCGCTGTGTGGGCGTAGATTTCAGTTCGGTTACAGGTGGAAACTATAACGCAACCCTGAATGACCGGGCTTTCCAGCAGCAACTCGTAAGATTGCGGCAAAGATTGCTCCGAAAAAGAAAGGCGCTCCCGGATTTCCACCGGGGCGGTTTTATGGTTTACTCCCACTACTATTACAGACATTTTCCACCCGCTCCTTTGCGCTCTCTATTTCTCCCCGTCTAAGCATCTCGAAAGTTTTCTGGTCCACCAGGTTGTTTAAAACTTTTCTGCGCTGGTCGGGGTCCTTTATTTCCCTCAAGACACGTTCGCGTATCCGGCCGAGAAATTCCACAAATTCTTCAAAATGTGCCCCGAACTCCTTTTCCAGTTGCTCCCTTACGACTCTGGAAAGGTGGGGGCTTTTGCCGGCCGTTGATATAGCTATTTTAAACGAACCCCTGTGTACCACGGACGGAACCACGAAACTACAGTGTTCCGGGTCGTCCACCACGTTAATCATTATGTTTCTAGCCTGACAATCGGCGGCAACAATGCTGTTGACGCTGTTATCGTTAGTGGCGCTGATAACCAGGAAAACACCGTCCAGGTCACCGGTATTGTAATAACCGGAGCGGTGGTGTATATGCCCCATGCGTGCCATCTCTTCAAGCCCCGGGGTAAGCTCGGGGCTAACCACGTAAACCCGAGCACCGCAGCGGACCAGTGACTTTACCTTGCGTTCGGCCACGCTGCCTCCACCCACCACTAAACACTTCTTGTCGTCAAGCTTTAAAAATACAGGGTAATGCTCCAACCAGATCAGCTCCGGTTAATAATAATTTGGTGAAACGTAACTACGCGAACCTTACCCGTGTAAAAAACTCGGGCGGTGGCTTTAAAAGCTTCGCACACCTATAAAATCCGCCACCGCTTGTAAAGTTTTCTTGGCCGGTACGTCTGGAAGAACTTTCAATTCATTCTTTGCCTTAGAGATGTACCTTTGGGCTATGCCGGCGGCGTATTCTATCCCGCCGCATTCCCTGATCAAGTTTATGGCTTCATTGACCTCATCGTCTGTTTTATTACGGCTGGCGGCTATTTCACGTAATCTTTCCCGGCTGGCGCTGTGTTTTAATGCATATATCGCCGGCAGGGTGATTATTCCTTGCCGAAGGTCGCCGCCGATGGGCTTACCCAGTTTTACCTGTTCAGCCGTCATGTCCAGTATGTCATCGGTAATCTGAAAAGCCATTCCAATATGATGGCCGAACCGGTGTAATGCCTGGTGCAGCGGTTCCGGCGCTCCGCATGCCACCGCTCCAAGCTTGCATGACGCAGATATTAAAAGGGCGGTTTTCCTGTTTATACGGTAGAAATAGTCTTTTACGCTTTGGTTGGTTTTAAAAGATGTGGAAATCTGGATTATTTCACCCTCGCACATCTTTACGCTGGTGTCGGCGAGTACTCTGGGAATTAACGGGTCTTCATACCGGGAAATAAGCACCAGCGATTTTCCCAAAAGGTAATCGCCCACATGGGTGGAAATCCTGTTCCCCCACCTGGCCTTTATAGTTGGAATACCGCGCCTGGTCATGGAGGAATCTACCACGTCGTCGTGTACCAGCGTGGCCATGTGGATGAGTTCAAGGGCCACCGCAAGCGGCACTAGACGGTCCAGGTCGAAGTTGTAAAATTTGCCGCCTAAAAGACAGAATGTGGGGCGCAGTCGCTTGCCTCCCGCGCTTACCAGTTGGGTGACCGCTTCCGTCAAGTGCGGGTCCGGGCACTTTACGGCCTTTATTAGTTCTTCTTCCACAACACCAAGTTCATATTTGATTTCATCAAAAAGATCTATTATCAAAGTCATCACCGCTCGCAGTCCAGGTAATCCCGGCAAATAATTCCTCACCGGAAGAACCCCTGACTTATTCGACGGGCTTGTGATTATTTCCTGCCTTCTAAACCCTGCCGGGTCCTTTAAATGGCATGTGCGCCGGATATATAATTTGAGCAAGTCGTTGCAAACCCACTACACTAGATTATTATATTTCCCGGTTAAAATCAATGGAATTGTATACACTGGAACTTGTTAACCAGGTGCCGGTCTGGTATAATACTTATTGTCCTTAAAGCAGGTACGGGGGTGGATGGGGCCTGGTGGCCCTCCTGGTCTTCAAAACCAGTCGCGGGGCGGTGATCCCGTCCTGGGTGAGTTCGATTCTCACACACTCCCGCCAGTAAAATCAAGGCTTCCGAAAATCGGAAGCTTTTTTGTTTTGTGTTGGATGGCGTTTTGTCCAACATTTTATCCAACATTTTATTTTTGTTCTTCTGGTTTCTTCTATTATACTGGCACATGACAAAAACCACGGCCACAAATGACCAGGGATATAAACAAATCAAGAGAATATTTCCCCTACCACCTAGACAAACTAAACTGCTGCCCCATGGAGCAGCATTGTGCGCGGCTCTTGTCCACCAGCACGGTGGGCGGGGCTATAAAAAACAAAAACCCCGGCCGCATGGACCGGGGCTATATTATCTCTCAATCCTCTTTTTAGCTTTAAGACGTCCATAAATCGCCACCAGGCCACCAATACCGCTCATGGCGACTACAATATAATCCACAATTTCGGCCTGAGTACCCTCATCAACCACTATACCAAACGCGCCGGCTATGGCTGCGCCCAGGGCCACCAGGCCACCCCATACCGCGCGCGATTCATACCATTTTTTTCTTCCATCATTTTTCCTCACCTCCTAAAAACCGTAAAGCACGATCCATAATAACCGCCAATTGCGCCCTAGTGACCGGCTCATCCGGCCTAAATGTGCCATCTTGGTGACCGACCATAATACCAGCCTTGGCGATGCGTTCGATTTCTTTCACCGCCCAGTGTATCTCCCCACACCCGAAAATAGCCTCTTTATATGGAGTCGGTACTTCTGTTTGCACAACTTGTCCTATTTCGGCTAATAGCTCAGCCTTTATTTCTTCCTTATAAAGCGGCAAGCTCTGCCCGGGTCATGTTGCTCACCTCCTATTCACCTACAGCCCTGGATGGGGTTTCGTCGTCCAGTAGGTCCGTCACTTTGACGCCCAGGGCAGCGGCGATTTTTTTAAGGTTTTATGCGTTGCGTTGCCACCTGTTTCAATATAATGAACAGTTGCTTGAGCAACACCAGCTTTTTCAGCGAGTGCTTTTGGCGATAATCCTTTAGATTCGCGTATCATTTTAATTTTCATCATTCTGGCACCCCCTTCGTTATATTGATTGTATCAATAAACTGATTGCTTATCAATCGTTAAATTGATTTTTTTCCTTAATAAAAATATATGTTACAATCAATAAAATGATTGTTGCGGAGAAGATTGTATGATTAACGTAGGTAAAAGAATAACTGAGATTAGAAATGCTCAAGGGATTAGCCTTACAAGTCTCGCCAAGCGCTCCGGTATTGCACAGTCCTCTTTAAGCTATATAGAATCTGGAAAAGCCCAGCCCACAGTTGAAACCGTTAATAAAATCTGCACCGCCATGGGCCTCACCCTTGCCGAGTTTTTTGCCGACACCCGGGAGCAGGAGCCGGTGCCCCCGGAAGTCCGGCGCATAATGGATAAGGTTCGAAAACTACCGCCGGACAAGCTCAAGGTGCTGGAATCAGTGCTTGATACGTGGGTTGAAGATGATTAACCGAAAGGAGAATATTCTATGACCAATGAGGAATTCCAAACCCTTGTATTGCAGCAGCTACAATCACTGGCCGCAAGCATCAAATCCCTTGAAGAAGGCCAAAAGTCACTTACTGAAGGTCAAAAGTCACTTACTGAAGGTCAAAAGTCACTTACTGAAG
>CBETWA010000036.1:0-25982 GCA_965539975.1 uncultured bacterium
CAAGTAGTTTTCATCTTTCTACTGGTGCCGCAACGCTGCGGCATGGGGGTCTACCCGGAAAATACTCTTTTGTTTCTTGTGGGCTGGTGGTCCCCGCAGCGCTTTAGACTTCCGCGTCGACAGCACAACGATTATACGTTGTGGACATACCTCCTACCCCGGAGTTTCGACCACAAAGGGGATAAAAGTGTACCCCTTGACCGCTTTCCGAAACCGGACCGGCTTTAATTCGCCGTCCCTGGCTCAAAACTCCCCACCTGAAAAGAGCTTTTTACAATACAGCCCGGCAATCATGTTCACCGTTCCAGCCTTGATCCCGTCATTTAACACCCCTATTTTCTACCAGGTTTACCACCTGAAAAAATCATAATTAATCCAGTTTACCGGAAGAATCAGCTATCAGTATGTTTCTCTTAAGAATTTGAATGAACGCCCTTACCAGCCGCGGGTCGAATTGAGTGCCAGCGCACCTTTCCAGCTCCGCCAGGGCCGCCTTGGTTGACATCCCCCTGCGGTAGGGGCGGTTACTGGTCATGGCGTCAAAGGCATCTGCGATGGATAGGATGCGGCATGCCAGCGGTATTTCCTCTCCTTTGAGACCCATGGGGTACCCTTTACCGTTCCACCACTCGTGGTGCTTAAATATCCAGTCCGCGATGGGCTCAAGGTCCGGTGCGGATTTGGCTATGCGGTAACCAATCTCGCAATGCCTTTGCATAATAGCAAACTCCTCGGCAGTTAGCGGGCCCGGTTTGAATAGTATGCGGTCCGGAATACCCACTTTTCCGATATCGTGAAACTGGGCCAGCAATCGCAAGCTGGTAATTTTATGTTCGGGCAACCCGATAAATGAAGCCAGTTCCGACACAAAGATTTGTAGCCTGTCGGCATGTCCTTCAGTGATAAAATCCCGGGCTTCCAGCGCCGTCATTAATGCCTTCACAATGGAACTGCGGGAACTCTGGGTGTGATGAAGCTTTTCCCGGTACATATTGTTGTCAGCTTCTTTGTAAAGATCACTCAAATCCTTTACATCGCCGGCGTCAAAAGCAAAGCCAGTTGATATATTCAACGGAATTTCCGGGTTTGAAGCGTTATATTTCGCAACGGCTTCGTTAATCCTCTGTATGCTTTTCTCAATATCATCCACCGAACAATGACAAAGCAATATGGCAAATTCATCGCCGCCAATCCGGGCTACGACATCATTTTGGCCAACGGAGTTTTTCAAAACCCGGGCTGCCGCTTTCAATAAACTGTCTCCGGCGTCGTGCCCCAGCGTGTCGTTAATCAATTTCAGCCCGTCCACATCGCATATAATGATACCCACGGTGCTGGGGTTTTCATCTCTCAAGCGCCTCATTTCCTGCTCGAAATAATAACGGTTGTACAAGCCGGTCAGTGGATCATGCAGGCTCATGAATTTCAGTTCTTCTTCTATGTTTTTCCGGTTGGTTATATCCAGCAGCGATGCCACGCTCTTCTTGGTACCCGGAATCATAGAGACGCTGATGATAACATTTTTGACCCGGCCGTGGCGGTCAATGAATTGAAACTCGTAACTATACGGGGCTTTACCCGGGTCAATTCTTCGCAGCCGGTGATAATCCATCATCTTCGGCAGGTCAGCGGGGCCGGCAAAATCCATCCATGTTTTCTTTCCCACCAGTTCCTCCCTGGAGTAACCCGATAGTTTTTCAAATTCCCTGTTAGCCAGTGAAATTGTCCCGTCTTCCTCAATTATCATGGTGGCAGTCCCGGTTGTTTCAAAAATGGCCCGGTACATGTTATTTGACTGGTGCAGCGCCTCCTCCATAGCCTTGCGCTCGGTGATGTCGCGGATAATGCTCAACAACACGCGCTCGCCTCCAATCACTGCACCCCGGGAACTGACCTCCACGGCAAAAACGCTTCCGTCTTTGCGCTTGTGTTCGGTTTCAAACAATATTCCGTTGGAATCCGCCATCGCCATTTGATTGCTTGTCAAATTCAGGGTATGGTCGGCCCGCAGGTCGTAGATGCTTTTCTGTAACAGTTCCTCCCGCGTATAGCCGTAAGCATTCACCGCCGCCTCGTTGGCTTCAATTATCCGGCCATCGGGACGGATAAATAAGATTATGTCCCTGGCGCGACTGGATAAAAGCTGGTAACGTTTCAATATGCACTCCTGTCGCCTTTGCTCCGTAACATCCCTGAATACAAGGATAGCGCCTATAATTTCGCCTGCCGGGTCTTTGATTGGCGCGGCGCTGTCGGCAATGGACCTGCGGGTTCCATCCCGGGCGATTAATTCCGTGTGATTGGCCAAACCGACAACCAGCCCCGTGTTAAAAACGATGTCCACCGGGTTTTCAACGGGTTCGCGAGTGTATTCATTGACTATTTTAAAAACCTCGCCCAAAGGACGGCCCAGGGCTTCCGACCTCTTATAACCGGTGAGTTCCTCGGCCACCGGGTTGAACAAGGTGACCGTCCCCTTGCCGTCCACCGCAATAACGCCGTCACCGATGCTGTTCAATGTGATGGCCAGCCTCTCTTTTTCCTGGAAAAGCCTTTCTTCGGCCTGCTTGCGCAAGGTGATATCTTTGTAGTCTATCACCATACCTTGTACCTGGCCGCTGGGTGAACGCAGCGGGGTGGCTGTAATCAAGCAGGTCAGTTTTTCCCCGCTAAGCCGCCGCTTTTCCACTTCCCCTTTGACACTATCCGCGCCGCTTAATATAAGCTTCAGCGTGCAATGGGGTGTGTTGCACCTACTTCCCGGGAATACCTCGTAGCACTTTTTGCCGGTGGCGTCATCCTGTTTTACCCCGGACAGTTCAGAAAACCTGGTATTGACACGTAATATGTTGAAATTCCTATCAACAACACGCATCCCGTCACCCGCGGTATTAAAGATTTGATGCAGCTCCATATAAGCAATTTCGGCTTTCTCGCGTGCTTTCTTAAGTTCCGTTATGTCATTCAAGGTGACGACGAAACCCTTGAATTTGCCGCTTATACCCAGTATTCTTTTAATCCTTACCTCAAAAAACAAATTGCGGCCGGATATTGAAAATTCCTTTTCAAAAAACAATTCCAGCTCATTACCGGTGGCCGTACTCTTCAACTCACCTATCAGCCAGTGCACTAGTTCCCCGGCATGCTCGCAGCCGTCGTAACCAGCGGCGCCGGGGGCGCGCGAAACATTAAAAAGGACCAGCGCGGAGTAGTTCATGTACTTTATTTTAAAGTTCCCGTCCAGAAAAACAGTGGGGCTCGGGTTGTTTTCACAAATGGCCTGGTACATATTTTTTTCATCCAAGCCCTCATGCTCGCTTTTCCGCAATCCGCCCGCGTAACCGCTGTGCCGCAATTCCCCGGCCCATTCAGTACAAATGCCCATTTCCATGCGGTCAAATATTCTATTAATGAAAAACAAGTAAAATTCTTCCAGTTCCGGTTCAAACGCAGCCGATTTTACCAGGTCCACATAGCTCCGCCGGTAATATTTGAACAAACCCAAGAACATGCCCAGGCTGACTCCCCGGGCACGGTGCCTTTTGGCTTGTGTAACAGCATAAACCGCAACCGGGTCCCTAATATAATCAACACCCGGGTCCAATTCCAGAGAACTGTCATATTTTTGCAGTGCAACGATGATGGCATTCGACAAGCCGGATATCGACGCGCGCCAGGCCCTCCTGGATGTTGATTTGTACCGGTCATAATTATGCTTTTGACCATAAAACATAACTCTGTCCACAAGCCTGCTCTCGTTGTTCAATATAAGATTGACTAGATTTTGCATCTCCATCAACCCCGTTACTTAGGTCTCGTGGAGCCACCCGGTATTGAAAACACCGTTTGACGACAACGCCCGCCTCTCCCGGAATTGCTTTACCGGTTATTCACCAGAGCATCATACAGTTTTATAAAAGCCTTCAATATTCCGGTGGATGCATGCATTAAGTTCTCCAGGTTTTGCGACGAAAACTCCCGGGCTAGTTTTTGCCCGTATTCATGCACCTTTTGATGGGGCTCGTCCATATCTTTGAACGCCTGTATATGTCCGTATTGTTGCCTGTGCTCGTCATACCACTTGCCGAATGCACATTCATGGTGGCCGGCCACCCTGGCTCCCCGCCCGGCCTCCGATATGGCCTTTTTCAAAAAATCGGCATGGTCTATAAGCCTGGCGGCCAGGATATTGGCCGTGGTACCGCTGCCGGAAATCCCCAAGCGCGGGCCCAGTATCTGGGTAAGATAGCCAGATTCTCTTTCCAGCAAGTTGCTGATGAATTCTGTTGTCCGTGACAGTTCTTCGGCCATTGCGGACAACTGCTCGGCCGTGGCATTGTACTCCTCTGTGGCGTTTGCAATGCTCTCGACCATTCCGGCACATTCCCCTATGTAAGCATCGCTCTGCCGGAATAACTCGTTCACTGTATTGGAGCTGTCCAGGTAATGCTGAAATGTACCTTGCACATTATGCACGTTCTGAACGGTCTGTGCAGACTGCATATTCATATTCTCAGAGATTTGCTTCACGTTGCCCACGGCCTGTTTTGTCTGAGCCGCCAGCTTTCGCACTTCTTCCGCCACAACATTGAATCCCCTACCCGCATCTCCCGCCCGGGCCGCTTCGATGGCTGCGTTCAATGCCAGGAGGTTGGTCTGGTCGGCAATATCCGATACGTTTTTGCTGATTTCATCAATATTTTTAACCTGCTCGCCCAGCTTTTCGGTGTTTTCAATCATACTGGACAAAACAGCACCGGTACTCTCACCCAGTTCAACCAGTTCGTTGATTTTGCTTGCGCCCTTTTCGGCAGTTGATGCGACCTCCTGAATAGAAGCGTTGATTTGCTGCACCGACGCCGAAATTTCTTCGGACATGGCGGCAACATTCTGGCTTATCGAGGTAAATTCCGATGCCTGTTGTGATATTTCTTTCACCTTGAGTACAGCCAGGCAAGAGTATAATTCGGTATGGGTAAGGGCGAAATAAGCCAGCGCGGCTGTGAAATCGGCCTTGTCGCCGGTATTTTTGTTGTTAACAGGTACACTGTTCTGCGTTTTAGAAAAAAACATTTAATACCTCCAAATATTTTATAGTGTGTGTACAGCAAAATTTTTCACCATGACATAAACTCATAACACTGGTTTACCTGAACACGACTCCTTTACTCGACAACTTACTGCAAAAAACTCGCCACTGGCTAGTTTTGTTATTTCGCGCCATTCATATCTTTATATGCTTGACATGTGCAATTTTGCACAATTTTGTTGAACAAAATTGTGCATGTGCACACTTTTGTAAAAATAAAGGATGTTTTGTCAAAACATCAACCTTTTATTCTTTTCAACCGGTATTGCAGTACACGCCTGGATATACCAAGGTAGGCGGCGGTTTTGGTTATATTACCGTTATGCTTTTTTAAGGCTCTTAAAATGATCATATCATTTAACCTTTTCAAATCCAGCCCGCCCGGCGGAAGCGGGCAGTTTTCAAAATTCACCGGGTTACCACCCCTTTCTTTGTCGAAAACCCTGGTTTGAAATTGAGGCAATTCTTCGAGGTGCTCCACTTCCAGCGTCTCGTCATCATGCATAAATACTATATACTCAATGACATTCATCAGTTCCCGGACATTACCGGGCCAGTGATGCGACCTCAGGATTCCTGCCGCTTTATCGCTGATTTTATCAAATTTTTTGCCTTTTTGCGAGGCAAAACGTTTTAAAAACATTTCTGCCAGCGGCAATATTTCTTCCCGCCTTTCACGCAGGGGCGGCAAGATAATGCGGCCCGCATTCAGGCGGTAAAACAAGTCCTGCCTGAACCGGCCTTCCCTGATTTTCTTATCTATATCCGTGTTCGCAGCACATATGATCCGAATATCGGTTTTTATTTTTTTCAACCCGCCCACCCGGTAGTACTCTTTATCCTGGACTACGCGCAAAAGTTTAGCCTGGCATTCCAGGGGCATTTCGGAAATCTCATCTAGAAACAATGTTCCCCCATCAGCCAAATCCATTTTGCCCTTCCGGCCTTTCTGCAACCCTCCTGTAAACGCGCCCGCCTCGTAGCCGAACAATTCGCTTTCAAAAATGTTAGAGGGAATAGCCGCGCAATTGATATCCACAAATGGCGCGTGTACAGCATCCCTGCCGTAATGAATGAACCTGGCCACCACTTCCTTTCCCGTACCCGTTTCGCCTTGAATGAAAACCGGTATTGACCGGTCACCGTGAAATTTTTCGGCCTGTTGAAAAATACGTTTCATGGACTCTGAAAAAATGCCGATTTCACCGGTACCTATTTCCCCGGTATAAGTCTTTTTAATGCGCTCCAGTTCTTTTTTTGTTTCGCTGGCGGCCTTTAATGCTCCATCAAACCGCTCGGCTAAAAGGCTGTTTTCTTCTTTTAGATACAGTTGCTCGGCTATGCGCCCCAACAAAACAGCCAGCTCTTTTATATTGATGGGTTTTAACAGGTAATCATAAGCCCCCGCCCTTAAAGCTTCAATGGCCGATTCCAAATCGCCATGGCCAGTAAAAAGAACCACCACCACCTCCCGGTTCCGGTATGTAGAAGAAATTTTTTTCAGTAGTTCGATGCCCGACATTTTGGGCATCTTGATGTCGGCCAGCACCATGTGGAAATTGCTTTCACCAAAAATACTTAGCGCGTCAAGCCCGTTTTCGGCTTCCTTTACATAGTGCCCTAGATGGCGTAAAAATTTAGCCAAAGCAATACGGCTGTCTATGTCATCTTCAACCAGCAAGATATTCATATGGCGTCCCTCGCAATTCTACGACCCGGCCACGGGGAGTTCCACCCTGAACGTGGCCCCGCCCATTTGGTTTGTTTTGACATGAATTTGCCCCTTCAGTGAGGAGACAATGGAGTAAACAATTGCCAATCCCAAACCCGTGCCTTTTTCCGCCTCCTTGGTGGTAAAAAGTGGCTCAAATATTTTATCTATGATAGCATCGTCCACGCCTGTGGCGTTGTCGCTGACCTCGAGAATTACATTTTTTACAAAACCAGTGGCAACTATTATCTCCTTGTCCGGCTTGTCAACGGTGTCCAGCGCTTGCATGGCATTAACGACCAAATTAATAACCACCTCTTCCAATTTGCTTTTATCGGCCCATATTAGCGGCATGGGCTGAAACAAGGATTTCACCACTTTGATACCTTGAGCAGCCAATTGTTGACCGATGATGTTCAACGCGCCTTCCACCGCTTTGTTTAGATCGCAGTGTTCAAACCGAACACCATAGTCACGTCTTACAAAACCTAATGTACGGTTGACAACATTACCGATACGCTCGGCCTGTTTCGACACTTTGTTTAGTTCTTCAATTACTTCGTTATGACCAATGGTTCCGCCTGCCTGATACCTGTAAAGAAGAGAATCCACGATAATTTTCAGCGCATTTAGGGGCTGGTTTATCTCGTGGGCTATCCCGGCGGCCAGGGTGCCCAGGGAAGCCAGCCGCTCCGTCCGGTTAACCCTGTACCGCGCTTCCGCTAGCTCTGCTTCGGCCTTTTTGCGTTCCGTTAGGTCACGGGCAATGGCCAGGACGACCCTTTTTTCCCCCAAAGTAAACAAGTGAGCGTTCACCTCGACAGGTATTTGGTCACCCGTTTTGGTAACGTGTACGGTTTCAAACATTGCCGCTCCGTTTTTGAGTATATTATTGTTAAAATTTTCAACAAGTGCGGCATTTTCCGCAGAATTAATATCCAACGGGGTCATGGCGAAAAACTCCTCCCGGCTGTAACCCAACCTTTCACAGGCGATGTCGTTTACCTCGACAAAGCGTCCGGGACTACCAGAAGAGTCGATTTCCGACAGAAATATCGCGTCGTTAGCATTGTGAAACAATAATCGAAACTTTTCTTCGCTGGCCAGCAGCGCTTTTTCAGCCAGCTTGCGCTTTGTTATATCTTCGGTGATACATATAATATAACGGCTGTTGCCGCTCCCATCACGCACGGCGGAGGCGTTCAAACGAATCCAGATAATATCGCCATCTTTGCGCCGGTACCGCTTTTCCACCTGGATATACTTGCGCTTCCCGGTTACCAGTTCCATAAACACCTGCTTGTCCAGCCCGGGATCACCGTTGTGTAATAAATCCCAGCAGCGCATACCCTTCAATTCGCCGGCATCATATCCCAGCAATTCTTGAAAGGCTTTGTTGCAGTCAATAATCGTACCGTCAAGCCCCACCAGGGTAATACCGACAATTGCCGCATCGTAAATTGTTGCAAATTTTTTTTCGCTCTCCAGTAAAGCGCTTTCCAGTTGCTTGCGTTCGGTCAAGTCCGTCATTACGAAAACGAGACCGGTTACCGTTCCGTTTTGTTCGTGAACGGGATACCCACGGACAAATAAAGTTTTTCCTTTTATTTTTTTTATTTCCCCGCCCGGAGCTTGAACACCGGTAAGAATTTTTTTAAACATACAATTTGCGCATATACTAGTGCTATTAAAGAATACTTCATGACAGCGTCGCCCTTTCAACTGTTCCGGGGTTAAGCCGGTAAACAGCGAGGCGGTTTTATTGGCCCATTTAATTCTCATGCCGGTGTCATAATACAACACAATCTCTGAAATGCCGTCAAGTATCAGTGTTTTTTCCTTTTCGGACATGTGCAGCGCATCTTCTATACGCTTGCGTTCAGTAATATCCCGGATAATATTTAGTAATTCGTCGCCTACCGCTATTGATTCCACCAAGACCGGAAACAGCGTGCCGTCCTTGCGCATATGCATGCATTCAAATTTATAAAAACCCTTCTTATTAATTATCTCTTTTATTTCCGGCAGTTTCGGTCTGAAACCGGGATCAATAACGTCTTCCACCGGCCTGCCGGTTAGCTCCTCCACTGTATATCCATGCATTTCCGCGAATGCGGGATTCATATATTTCAAGGTTTTGCCGTTCGCGCTGCCGATAACAATACCTGTCCGGGTGTAATCAAATATTAATTGTAGCTTTCTTAAATCGTTTTCAAGTTTTTTGATTATCTTTTCTTTAGCAAGCAGTTCGCTGATCAATTGTTCTGTGGACAAGTTTTTACAACGCAATTTTTCACCTCCCATTGATTGCCGCAGTATAACATTGCTCCCACATCCGTATATTTTACTGCACCGCGTCCACGGCATAATTACCACCTGGAGTCCCAAAACGATTCAAAGATGAACACGCACACTATTTACACGCTTGTTATGTTTTTCCCCCGTGCTACCGTAAACTCTCCCAAAGTAAAAAAGCACGCAAAAAGTTTCCTTTGTAACGTGCTTAAAAAACTATATATTAAACATTTAATATTTTAACTCAAGTTTGACAGTTACCCCCCGAATTTCACCAAGCCACACCTAACAAACCCAGTAAAATCAAGGGTGGGTATCTGAAAAATCCTAAAAGTGTAGTGCCACGTTTTCCAGATAATGTTTAGTGTTTAAGCAATTGCCATGGTATAATATAAATGCCATGTATGCCAGAACTAAAACTTTCAAAAACAAAGACGGGTCTACCCGTACATACTTGCAAATTTGCGAAACCAGGCGCGAACACGGTAAAGTCCGCCAGATCGTGGTGGCTAATTTGGGCCGGCTGGAAAAATTGCAAGAAGGTGCTCTGGATAAATTGGTGGCCAGTCTGGGCAAATACTGTAAAACCGCCCGGGTACTCGAGAACATGGACCAGATGAACGCCTTGTGGTCTAAAGAACTGGGGCCTGTAATCATCTTCCGCCGTCTATGGGAAGAACTGCAACTGCCCAAAATATTTCAAAAATGCCTAACTGATACTAACATCCAGCGTCCTGTGGAAAGCGCCATCTTTGCTATGGTACTAAACCGGCTAATGGACCCCGACAGCAAGCTGGCAGTTTCCAAGTGGGTGGATACCGTCTACTACCCGGATTTTGAGCATCTGGAACTGCATCACTACTACCGGGGGTTGGATTTCCTCCACCAGCACCAAGAAGAAGTGGAAGAGTTCTTATGGAACCGGGTTAGAAACCTATTCAATCAAAAGGTGGATTTGGTGTTCTTCGATACCACCAGTACCTATTTTGAAGGTAACGGTCCCGCAAACATAGCTAAAAAAGGCTATTCCAAGGATAAACGCCCAGACCGGAACCAGGTCATCGTGGGGATACTGATGACCGCCGAGGGTATACCCATCGCCCACCAGGTGTTTCCGGGTAACACAGCTGACGTGGACGCCTTTATTGCCGCGCTGGGAGAACTGAAAGGCCGTTTTACGGTCAACCGGGTGATCATCGCCGCTGACCGCGGCATGGTTAGCCAAAAGACCCTGGATGCACTAAAAGAGCACAATTACCAGTACATCGTTGGTATCCGCATGCGCCGGGTGAAAGTAGCCCGGGAGCTTTTAGCCCGGGCCGGACGGTACCAGGTTGTCAAGCCCAACCTTAAAGTCAAGGAACCGGGCACTTGGGGTGACCGTTACGTGATCTGCCAAAACCCCGAGGAGGCCAAGAAACAACAGCTGACCCGCCAAGCCATCATAGACAAACTGGAACACACCCTTAAAACTGCGGGTCCCAAGGCTCTTATGGGTAACCGCGGGTACCAGCGTTACCTGAAGGTGGACAAAAAGGCAGTTACCATAAATGAGCAAGCCATCAAAGAAGACGCCAAGTACGACGGTAAATACATCCTGCGCACCAACTGTGACCTGCCACCTAGTGAAGTAGCTTTGGCTTACAAAGGCTTGTGGCAAGTGGAAAGGGCGTTTCGCTCCTTAAAGAACACCCTGGATTTAAGGCCCATCTACCACTGGAAGGAAGAACGGGTACGCGGCCATATATTTGTCTGCTTTTTGGCTTTTGTGCTGCAAGTAATGCTGGCCAAGCGGCTAAGGGACAGCAAACTTTGCTTAAAAGAAGTAATGCAGGACCTGCGTTCATTGCAAGCCATCAAGCTTATCGTTGGCGAGGAACAGTTCATTCTTCGTACTGAGTTAAAGGGTCATACTTATGATGTTTTTAAAACGCTTGGCCGCAGGCCGCCGAACAGGATAATGTTGTATGAGGCAATTGCTGACAAACAAAGGCAAATGTAGTGGTACGTCTTTTTTGTGTCCCCGGTGTGTGTTGATTTTATTGGGTTCTTGTTAGGTTAGGTGTCAAAGTTGAGTTTAAATGCTTGAAACACTTTACAATAGAGCACACTTACTCGGCCTTTTTCATTCCTTGCAGTTCTGCGCGTCCTTCGCTAATTTGTTTCAGTATGCTTTCCAGTCGTTCTTCCAGGTCTGCAAGTATTTCATCTGCATAATCCCTGGCACCCTGTTTAATTTGCCGGGCTACGTCCTCGGCCTGGGACTTTATTTGTGCTGCCAGGTCGTGCGCTTTACGTGTAATTTCCGATTCATCCGCTTTTTTCTCCAGCTGCTTTTCGGCATCTTCGATTATGCGCAGGGCTTCCCGCTTGGAATCGGTTATAACTTTCTCGCGTTCCTGTAAAACCCATTTGGCTTGCCTTAGTTCCTCGGGCAGAGAAGTCCTGATCCGGTCAAGGTAATCAAGCAACCTGTCTTCATCAACCAGAACCCGCCTTGTCATTGGAACCTTGGGACTGCTTTCGATTAATTCTTCCATTTCGTTGATTATATTAAATAACTCCAAAGCGGCTCCCTCCCATGTTCAACGCATGAATTTTTCTCGCAATCTTTTTTCCACCACGGGCGGTACAAGGTCTTTAACGCAACCTGAAAAGGAAGCCACTTCCTTAACGGCGCTGGAACTGATAAAAGAATATTCCGCCCTGGTCATCAGGAAAATTGTTTCTACCGAAGCTTGTAACTTTTTGTTGGTCAAAGCCATCATGAACTCGTTTTCAAAATCCGATATGGCCCTCAGGCCCCTGATAATGGCCTGGGCGTTTTTTTCCCGCGCGTAATTGACGGTTAGCCCCTGGTAGGAATCGATGCACACGTTACCCAGGTAACTTGTCACTTCGGATAACATTTCCAGCCGTTCTTCCACGGTGAAAAGCGGTTTTTTACCCGGATTCAAAGATACTGCAACAATTAATTTGTCAAAAAGGGTGGCTGCCCTTTCAATAATATCCAAGTGCCCATTTGTCACGGGATCAAAACTGCCCGGATAAATAGCTACGCGCAAAATCAATCCTCCTCTTGACCGGCTTGGTAAAAGTTTAGTGTGGTATCTCCATATTTTTCTCGTCTCCAAAGCCCAATAGTACCGGCTTGATCGGGAATTTCATCCTTTGCCCATGTTTCGATGACGATCAGAGCATTTTTCCGCCACACCCGGTACCTAGCTAAAATATTCAACGTCTCCTCCGCAAGTCCCTGCCGGTAGGGAGGATCTGCAAAAATAATATCAAATTTTTCTCCGCAACGAGCTATTTTCGGGATTACCGTTTCCACCGGCGAGTGCACTACTTGCGCCCCTCCGGACAGTCCCGCCAGTTGAATATTTTCTTTTAACAGGCGAATTAGAGCGATATTTTTTTCCACGAAAAGTGCTTTTCGCGCACCCCGGCTTAATGCTTCTATTCCGACTCCGCCCGTACCCGCGTAAAGATCCGCGAAAAAAGACCCTGGCACCCTTTCACCCAAGATGTTAAAAAGTGCTTCTTTTACCCTGTCCGCGGTGGGCCTCACCGGTAATTTGCCAGGTGATTTAAGACGCCTTTTTTTTGCAGAACCGGCAATTACCCGCACTATCCCATACCTTTCCTGATAATGCCACCATTTTTAGTCGTTATTATATCACAACTG
Organism: uncultured bacterium; assembly: GCA_965539975.1. Taxonomy (GTDB): domain Bacteria; phylum Bacillota; class Desulfotomaculia; order Desulfotomaculales; family Desulfallaceae; genus CBETWA01. Next base: position 12,784 of record CBETWA010000036.1, read on the forward strand.
TTTTTCAAAATCGATTTCGCCACAAAACAGATGCGCTAAGTCACAAATTCTGCATAATAATACCGTTTCGTGAAATTATATTTAAAGAACAATTGTTAATCCCGGTCATCAACAAATAAATATTATACCGGAGTGGATATGGTGGACAGCAACTTCTTTAAAAACATGGGTATATCACTAGACCTGGCCCTGGAAGCACGTGAAATAATACGTGGCGAAACCGGCCGTGAAATTCCCGGGGTACGGGTGGACAAGGAAACTTACGACCATGCCGGGGTCACCACGGTTTATATAGAAACAGAAGAGGCTCAAGCCGTAATGGGAAAGCCGGTGGGTACGTACATAACCATTGAGGCTCCAGTAATCAGGGAAAACAACCCCGGTGCTCACAAAGAAGTGGCCCGTGTGCTGGCGGCACAATTAAATAAAATGATCCAGATTTCCATGGAATCAAGCGTCCTGGTGGTGGGGTTGGGCAACTGGAACGCAACGCCCGATGCCCTTGGGCCAAAAGTGGTTGGCAAGTGCCTGGTGACTAGGCACCTTTTCAATTACGCTCCCCAGGAACTGCAGGGAGGAATGAGGCCGGTGAGCGCGCTGGCCCCGGGGGTGCTTGGCATTACAGGCATTGAAACCGCTGAAATCATAAGGGGCGTTGTAGAAAAAATACAACCGGAATTAATAATTGCCGTGGACTCCCTGGCCGCGCGCAGCGTGGACAGAATCGCCACCACAATACAGCTTGCCGACACAGGCATAAACCCGGGTTCGGGGATTGGAAACAAGCGTGCCGGCATCAACTTTGAGACAATGGGCGTAAAAGTAATAGCCATCGGTGTTCCCACCGTGGCGCATGCCGCCGTGATAGCCCAGGATGCCATTGAAAAATATATTCAAAGTACGGGTGGCAAACCCGTGGACGCCAGCGCCGCTATCAATAATGTACTGCAACCCTTTGGCGGCAACATGACCGTTACACCCAAGGAAATAGACACTTTAATCGAAGACGCTTCTCATATTATTTCAGGCGGGGTGTCCATCGCTTTGCACCCGGGTATCGATCCCGAGGATTACGCTTATTACCTGCATTAAATTATCAAATCCCAAAACAGGTGAAAAGCAAAACAAGCGGTAAAATACCGCTTGCCAGCTTTCTCCTCGCCGGGCAACCCTGGTGCAACGCTTACTTTGACCGGTTGCCCGGCTGGAAAATACTATATAAACTTAAGGAGTAACTTTCTGGTTGGTAACCTGTGGAGTGGGAGGTTGCTGCCCCTGGGCCAGGCTTTGTTCATAAGCGGCGATCATTTTCTTCACCATGTTGCCACCTATGGCTCCGTTAACCCTGGAAGGCAGGTCTCCCATATAACCGCCCTGGGGAATGGATATACCCAGTTCGGCAGCAGTTTCCCACTTAAACTGCTCCATTGCCTGGGAAGCCTGGGGAATGAGTTTCTTGTTGGTTTTTTGACCTTGCGCCATTCTTTACTCACCTCCTCCACCCTCAAGTTGAAAGTAGTATTGGATTTTTGGCGCGCTATTATGTAGGTACATTTTTCACGTAATGGATTGATTGATATGCCACATAATTTAACTAATATGGTAAAAGCTTTCACCATGATCCATGCTCTTGATTAAATATTCTTTTAAAAGCCGGTTTTCTTCCGCTTCCAGATCGGGATCGGATTTTAGCAATTCCCCGGCCCGCCGGCGAGCTGCCGCCAGTATTTCCCGGTCCCGAGCCAGGTCAGCCACCCGGAATTCCGGCAGCCCCGCTTGCTTCACACCGGCTATATCACCCGGTCCCCTGATCTGCAAGTCCCTTTCCGCCAGGTAAAAACCGTCATTGCTGGTTTTCATTGCTTTGATGCGTTCCGCCGCTTCCCTGGTACGAATCCTTGCCACCAAGATGCAGTGAGACTCGCCGCCCCCACGTCCTACCCGTCCTCTGAGCTGGTGTAGCTGGGCCAACCCGAAACGGTCCGCGTCGATAATCACGATAACGCTGGCGTTTGGTACGTCCACACCAACTTCAATAACTGTTGTGCTTACCAAAACATCTATCAGTCCGGCACGGAAGTCTCTCATTATCTCGTTCTTGTCTTTTCCCGGCATGCGACCGTGCAGCAGTGCTACCCCGCACTCCGACAGCTCATTTTTCACCAGCCTGTCATAAAGCTCTTCGGCAGCCCGCAGATCCATTTTTTCGGATTCCTCCACCAGTGGACACACAACGTATGCCTGCCGCCCTGCTGCCACCTGGGCGGCAACGAATTTAAACACCCGGGGTAGTTCCCCGGGAGAAACGTAATATGTACGCACGGGTTGCCTGCCCGGGGGCATGCCGTCTATTACCGACATGTCCAGATCGCCGTAAACGGTCATGTAAAGGGTACGGGGTATTGGAGTGGCGGTCATGATCAGCACATCCGGTCGTATGCCTTTTTGCAAAAGAACAGCGCGCTGGCGTACACCGAACCTGTGCTGTTCGTCTATAATCACCACCGCCAGGTTACTGAACCTTACGTCATCCTGAAGCAGGGCCTGAGTGCCCACAACAACGTCAATATCGCCGGAGGACAGCTTTTCCAGCAGCGCGCGACGTTCCCCTGCCGCCATACCCCCGTGGAGCAGGGCGACATTCACATCCAGTTGCTCCAGAGAGGAGGCCAGCGTAATATAATGTTGTTCGGCAAGCACCTCGGTGGGTGCCATAAAAGCCCCTTGCATGCCGCTTTCCACAGCGCGAAGTATAGTCATTATCGCTACAACGGTTTTTCCCGAACCCACGTCACCCTGCAATAACCTGTTCATGGGATAGGGGCTGTCCAGATCCGCCGTTATCTCTTTGATCACCCTTTTCTGGGCGGGAGTCAGTTCAAACGGGAGGCTACGCAAATATTCCCGCCTTAAGTTGCGGGCAACGCTATATTTATGCGGTTTAGTCTCTCTTGTTAAGTTGCGCCTCAACATTAATAGCCGCAACTGCATAAGAAAAAATTCTTCGAAAGCAAACCTTCGCCTTGCCCGCAAAGCGCTTTCCAGGTCAGTGGGAAAATGAATTTGCTCCAGCGAACCGGGCAGTGCCGGCAATTGCTCATTTTTCAAAATCCACCCGGGCAAAAACTCGGTGTAAAAGTCACGCCACTGTTCCAGCGCCGAGTACACATAATACCTCATCATTCTCTGGCTCACTCCGGCGGTAAGCGGGTAAACAGGAACTATTCGGCAGGAGTGAATATTTTTGCCTTTCGAGTTCATTACCTCGAAGTCATGAACTTGTACCTGCACGGCTCTGAAACTGCGATCAAGCTTACCGCTGATTACCAGTTCCACGCCTTCCCGCAATAACTTTTTTACGTGTGACTGGTTGAACCACACCGCGTAAAACACGCCCTGCTCCGATTCAACTGCCGCCTTGATAATTCTCAGATTTCTCCGGGGCCTTGTCTCCTGCAGTCCTAACAATTTGCCCCGTACCGTAACTTCGGCCCCGTGCTCCTGGGTGAAGGGTGAAACCGTTCTGCTGCGGTCCAGGTACCCGCGCGGAAAATGGTACAACAAGTCATGAACTGTAAAAATTTTTAGCCGGGCCAGTTGTTCGGCTCGGCGGGGTCCAACCATTTTAAGCAGCCTTACCGGTATGTTGAAAGGATTATTAGTTTTGTCCTTGTTCATTGATCTCGATTTCGCTCCCCGAAAAAAAGTGTTTTACAATGTAGCTTATGGAGTACGAGTATTTTAATGCCGCGGCGGCACTCACCCGCGGGTTTTTCGCATAAAACTGAAATCAGTTGCACAAAGCAACTGAATCTGATAAAATATAAAAGTCTTGTAACAAAGGAGGTGTTTACCATGGCCAGAAAATGTGCGGTATGCGGTAAAGGTGTTGCCGTGGGCATGAAAATCAGTCACTCTCACATTCGCACCAAAAAAAAATGGGCGCCTAACCTGCAAAGGGTAAAGGCAAATATAAACGGAACTCCCCGCAGGATCGTGGTTTGCACCAGGTGCCTTCGCAGCGGAAAGGTCCAGCGGGCCATATAAATAACAATGTTCGACAAAAGCGGCGCAAGCCGTTTTTTGCTTTTTCGTTTTAACATCTACCTTTTAAGATACAGTTTTTAGTTTTTGGCCATAGTATTTAAAAGCACGTATTAATATGCACTGTGATGTAATGCACATGCATAATACGCGCTTTTTAATTAAATATTATATTCTATACTATTTTAACCTATATTATTTTAACCAGCCTTGGCGCCTTTGTAATACCGGGTACGCGGCCCCTTTTTGCCACGGGCTTTCCGTTGACTTCCTTGATATCCATGGTCATATCAATGGGCGGAGCGCCGGATATATAACTGCCCACCCCGAAGGAGTCGGCACCGGCCTCGGACAGCAGCTGAATACGCTCCGGTGAAAGCCCGCCAGACACAAATATTTTCACATGATTATACCCGGCCTGGTCCAACCTGGCCCTGATCTCTCGCACAAGCCCCGGGGTTACGCCCCCTCTTTCGCTGGCGGTATCCAGCCGGACAGCCTCTAGGTCCCTGCCCAGATTTTCAGCAACCCGCAGCGCTTCTTCGGCCTCGTCTTTAAAAGTGTCCACCAGGACAATCACCGGTGCGTCCGGTGGCATAACATCGCGGTACTCCCTGGCAACTTCAACCGTATCCCCTGCAATTAATATCATGGCGTGGGGCATCGTTCCCAGCGGTTCCCTGCCGGCCAGCTTTGCGCCAAGAATACAGCTGGCCCCGTCAGCGCCTCCCACGATGGCGGCCCTTTCCATCACCGGCGCCACCGCGGGGTGCACATGCCTGGCACCGAAACAAACCATACCCTTTTTGCCCGCTGCGGCCCGGCATTTTCTGGCCGCCGTCGCCCAGCCACTGGAGCTGGCCAGTATGCCCAGCAGCGCGGTTTCGTATATGCCGAAATCATCGTATGCGCCGGAAATTCTCATTACAACTTCTTTCTCTTCAAATTCCTCGCCTTCAGGCAGCGCCCACACCTCCACGGGCAAGTCTTCCAGCAAGGTCTTTACTTCGGCAACACCGGCCAGCACACCGCTCCTCCCGGCAAAGATTTCCGCCTTTACCGGTGTGCGGTCGAGCCCCATGTGTCGTAACAGTTCCCTGGTGCGGACAAAATATATGTCCGTGGTCAAACCATAAAGTATTTCCTCGTGGGAAGCCGAAAAAAGCCGCCGGTCTTGCGCCGGCCGGTAAGCGGACACTTCGGACAGGTTTTGTAGTGTTTTTTTGCTCATAAACAGCCTCCACATATTCCGATTAAAATCAATTTGTTTGAAAACAATTATATGCTCATTGCTTTGGCCAGGTTAGCCATTTCGATAGCCGTAACAGCCGCGTCCCAACCCTTGTTGCCCGCTTTTGTACCCGCGCGTTCTATGGCCTGTTCAATAGTGTCCGCGGTAATAACACCGAAAATAACGGGCACGCCGGTATCCAAGCCGACTTTGGCAATCCCTTTGGAAACCTCGGCGGCCACATAATCAAAATGTGGCGTGGCACCTCGAATAACTGCTCCCAGGCAAATTACAGCATCGTACCGCCCCATATCCACCATGCGGCGGGCGATCATGGGTATTTCGAAGGCACCCGGCACCCATGCCACTTCAATGTCCTGTTTGTGCACACCGTGGCGTTGCAAAGCATCCAGTGCCCCGGTCAACAACTTGTTTGTTATGAACTCGTTAAAACGCCCCACCACCAGGCCGAACTTTAAACCTTCCCCCACCAGGTGGCCTTCAAAAACTTTGACCAATTTCAATCCTCTCCTCGCCTGCATTTTAATTTGTTACTATATTTTATACAATAGATAGCATGTGGCCCAGCTTGCGTTTTTTAGTGCTCAGATAAAACCTGTTGTTCTGCCCGGGGCGTATTTCTATGGGTACCCTTCCCACCACCTGAAGCCCGTGGCCTTCAAGCCCGGCTATTTTTCTGGGGTTATTGGTGATTAATCGTATTTTGCTTAATCCCATGTCTACCAGTATCTGAGCGCCGATGCCATAATCGCGAAGGTCGGCTGGAAATCCCAGCGCTTCGTTCGCTTCCACTGTATCCTTCCCCTGGTCCTGTAATTTATATGCCCTTATCTTATTGGACAGGCCAATGCCCCTGCCCTCCTGGCGCATGTACAAAAGTACCCCTACACCTTCCTGTTCTATCATTTGCAATGCCCGGGCCAGCTGGTCACCGCAATCGCAACGGTTTGATCCGAACACATCCCCGGTAAGGCACTCCGAGTGCACCCTGACCATCGGCGCATCTACGCTGCCGAGATCGCCCTTTACAAGGGCGATGTGTTCTTTTTTGTCCAGTAAACTTTCATACGCCACAGCTATGAAATTTCCATACCTGGTGGGCAATTTGGCTGAATCGACGCGCCGAATAAGTTTTTCGTGATGACGCCTGTATTTTATCAGGTCCGCTATGGTAATAAGTTTTAACCCGTGTTTTTCACAAAACTCAATGAGTTCGGGAACCCTTGCCATCGTGCCGTCGTCTTTCATTATCTCGCAAATTACCCCGGCTGGGTACAACCCAGCAAGACGGGCCAGGTCGACGGCGGCCTCGGTGTGGCCCGCGCGGCGTAGCACTCCGCCCTCCTTCGCTCGAAGCGGGAAAATATGGCCGGGCCTTCTAAGGTCGTCGGGTTTGGTGTTCGGATCCAAAATGGCCTTAACAGTTGCGGCGCGCTCGTGAGCAGATATGCCGGTGGAGGTTTCTTTGTAGTCCACGGATACGGTAAAGGCTGTACCATGCGGGTCCGTGTTGTGGGAAACCATGGCCGGCAGGTCAAGCTCGTCTAGCCGCGATCCAATTACCGGCATGCAGATTAAACCACGGCCGTAAGAAGCCATAAAAGCTATGGCCTCCGGCGTCACCTTTTCGGCCGCCATCACCAGGTCACCCTCATTCTCCCGGTCCTCGTCATCAACAACAACAACCATTTTCCCCTGTTTTATTTCCTGAATAGCTTCTTCAATAGTACTAAACGGCATTCTGCTTCACTTCCTTAACGACTATTTTTGTTATTCTAAATAAAACCGTGTTTCGCCAAAAACTCTCCGGTTATACCCCCGTTTGCATTATTGCTTCCACCCCTGTCTTCTTTACCGGCCATCACCCAGCGCTCCACGTACTTGCCGATCATGTCCCCCTCCAGGTTCACACTTGCACCGGTTTTTTTCTCGCCCAGCACAGTGGCACGGGCGGTATGTGGTATAAGGGACACTACAAATGTTGATTCATCGTGGTCCACAACCGTAAGGCTTGTTCCATCCACGGCCACAGATCCTTTTTTGATTATATAGCGCATCACTTCTCGCGGAGCGCTTATGGTAACAAGGGTGGCTATGTCGCGAGTTTCTTTCCTTACTATCTCGCCCACACCGTCAATGTGCCCGCTTACCAGGTGTCCTCCCAAACGGTCACCCAGCCTCAATGCCCTTTCCAGGTTTACCCTGTCACCCGGTTGTAATTTACCCAGGTTGGTTTTAGAAAGCGTTTCCGCCATAACATCAGCGCTGAAAGACGTATTATCAAAAGACGTGACTGTCAGGCACACACCGTTCACGGCTATACTGTCACCCACGGCCATGTCTTGCATAACCTTGCCGGCCGCTATTCTCAACCTTGCCGAATCGGCGCCTCGCCTAACGGCTAGTACCCTGCCGATTTCCTCAACCAACCCGGTGAACATTTTCATCCACCCCGTAAAAAACCGTTCCTTCAATGCATATGTCATCCCCGTAATGCCGCACAATTATATCTTTGACGGCCGGTACCTCATTCAACCCGGCGAATCCCCTGCCGCCAACCGGCCCGGGCGCGGAATCGCCTCCAATAATAACCGGTGCGATAAACCAGTACACTTTATCCACCAGCTTCCCGGCGATAAAAGAGCCGTTGACTGCGGCCCCGCCTTCCACAAGCACGCTGGTTATTTCCCTGCGGCCAAGTTCACGCAACAATTCCGGAATACTTACACCGTTGCGCGTGGAAGGTAAGCGAACAACCTGTGCCCCTGCATCACGAAGACATTCAATATTTTGTTCCGGCGCTTCTTCCGATACTGCAATAATCGTTGGGGCACCGGATTTTTGAACAATAACTTTGGCATCTAAAGGTGTTCTGGCCCGGGAGTCGAGAATTACCCTCACCGGGTCCTTCCCGTTTCCACCCGGCAAGCGCGTTGTCAGGGACGGGTTATCCGCAAGCACGGTACCCACTCCCACCAGGATGGCGTCGTGGTAGTGGCGCAAATAATGCACCTGTGCTCTGGATTGTTCCCCGGTAATCCACTTTGACTCTCCTGTATGCGTGGCGATTTTTCCGTCCAGGCTCATGGCCGTTTTCAATGTTACGAAAGGCAAACCCGTGGTTATATATTTGATAAAAGATTCGTTCAACCTGAGCGCCTCTTTTTCCAGAACACCGCTATCCACTTCTATACCCGCTTCCCTTAGCCGCCTGGCACCTTTACCGGCAACCTTCGGGTTCGGGTCCGTAACGGCCATCACCACTCTCTTGATGCCGGCTTGAATAATCACCTCGGTACATGGTCCGGTCCGGCCATGATGACAACAGGGCTCCAGGGTCACGTACAGCGTGGCATCACGGGCTTTATCACCCGCTTCCCGCAAGGCATGCACTTCCGCGTGGGGAGTGCCGGCCCGGGCGTGGTAACCGGTCCCGACTATTTCTCCCTCGCGTACCACCACCGCACCCACCATCGGATTGGGACTGGTACGGCCTTTCGCCAGCTCGGCCAGTTCCAGCGCCTTTTGCATGAAATAACGATCTTCTTCCAGCAATTGTCCACCATCCTGTCATTAACATTAAAAAACCCCTGAAGAGTTACTTCAGGGCATGAACGGGCTAAAAGCGAATATTAACACCCCGGCAAAAATGCCAGGCAGCAGTACGCTTCAATCATAAACCACCTTCTCCCATCCAGACTTTACTGTCGGCTCCGGAATTGCACCGGATCAACCCTTGAAGGGCTCGCGGGCTTGTAATTACCGCCGGTACGGAATTTCACCAGTCCCTGAAGGCTTTTTTATGTTAATTATATTTACATGGAGAAAGTGTGTCAATATTAGCGTATAACATTGAACCATTTACAAAACGTGGACAACCATCAAGCTATTTGTTAAAATAAAAAATAATGTCGACAACTTTATTGTTACTATGGATTTGCCGGCATCTTTAATTACATTAGTACCTATTTAGTAACACATAGGAATAAACAGCTAATGAAAGAAAGGCTGATGACATAAACCATGGCCAAAGTCAGTGTAAAAAACCTGGTAAAGGTATTTGGCGACAACCCCGATCGCGCCCTCAAGATGCTTGAAGAAGGTAAAAGCAAGGAAGAAATCCTAAAAGCCACCAGAAACACGGTAGGTGTCTACAACGTGTCTTTTGACGTGGAGGCCGGAGAGACATTTGTATTGATGGGCCTTTCCGGCAGCGGCAAATCCACCCTTTTAAGGTGTATAAACCGCCTGATTGAACCTACCAGCGGGCAAATTCTTATTGACGGTGAAGATATAACCAAAGCCGGTGAACCAGAACTGCGCCAATTCAGGCGCCGCAAGCTGGGTATGGTGTTTCAGCGCTTCGCCCTTTTCCCGCACCGGACTGTCCTGGCAAACGTGGCCTTCGGCCTGGAAATACAGGGCATGGATAAGGAAGAAAGATTGGCAAAAGCCAGGCAAGTTCTTGAAGTGGTAGGTTTGAAGGGATGGGAAGACAGCATGCCTTCCCAGTTGAGCGGCGGGATGCAGCAGCGTGTGGGCCTCGCCCGCGCTTTGGCCAGCGACCCGGATATTTTGTTGATGGATGAAGCATTCAGCGCCCTGGACCCGCTTATTAGAAAGGGCATGCAGGATGAACTACTGGCCCTGCAAGCTTCGCTTAACAAGACCATCATCTTTGTAACCCACGACATTGACGAGGCTTTGAAAATCGGTGACCGGATAGCGTTAATGAAAGACGGCGCCATTATCCAAACAGGTACCCCGGAAGAAATTTTGACCAACCCGGCAAACGAATACGTGGCCAAATTTGTCGAGGATGTCGACATGTCCAAAGTTCTGACGGCTGAAGGGGTTATGAAAAAAGCAGACGCGGTGGTAACCGTGAAAGACGGCCCCCGCCAGGCCATGCGCCTGATGAAGGAAAACGGCATTTCCAGCATTTTTGTGGTCTCCAGGGACAGAAAACTGGCCGGCATCGTTGTTGCTGACGACGCCCTAAAGGCAATTAAGGAAGATAAAAGCAATTTGGACGATATTATTATCCGGGATGTGCCAATAGTTTCGCCTGAAACTCCTCTTATGGACCTGATTCCGGTAATGGCGAAATCCCGTTTTCCCATCGCCGTGGTGGATGCCCAAAAACGCCTGATGGGTATTATAGTACGCGGCTCGATACTAGCCGGAATGGTACGGAAAGGTGGTGATGCAGGTGATACCTAAAATACCCATCGGGAAATGGGTGGACTACCTGGTTGAATGGGCCACGGATAACCTGACGCCGCTGTTCGACCTCTTCGTTGTGGTAATAAGTTTCCTTGTTGACAATCTTACGGCTGTTTTGCTTTTTTTACCCCCGTGGTTACTGGTAATCCTGTTTGTTTTAATAGCCTGGTATTTTGCCGGCTGGAAAACAGCAACCGGCACGGCGGCGGGATTGTTCCTGCTTTTCAACCTCAATGTCTGGGAACCATCCATGTCGACACTGGCAATGGTTATATCGGCTACAATTGTTGCACTTATTGTGGGAATTCCGGTGGGCATTTGGACAGCCCGCAGCGATACGGTTAACAGAATAGTAATGCCTATACTGGACTTCATGCAAACCATGCCGCCTTTCGTATACCTGATCCCGGCTGTATTCTTTTTCGGCATCGGAACGGTGCCCGGCCTAATAGCCACCGTGGTATTCGCCATGCCGCCCGCTATCCGGCTAACGGGATTGGGCATACGGCAGGTACCGGTGGAACTGGTGGAAGCAGCCGATGCTTTTGGCTCCACCACCATGCAAAAGTTAATAAAAGTCCAGTTACCCGTAGCCATGCCCACCATCATGGCGGGGGTCAACCAGTGTATCATGCTGTCCCTGTCCATGGTGGTCATTGCCGCTATGATTGGTGCCGGAGGACTGGGCAAAGAAGTGCTGCGCGGTATTCAGCGTCTTGACGTGCCCACCGGTTTTGAAGGGGGATTGGCCATTGTGATCATAGCCATTATACTGGATAGGATCACACAAAACCTAGGCCGGAAAAAAACAATATCCCCTGGAAAATTTAAAAAAAGAGGAGGAGAAAAATGAAAAGACTTGCAAAGGTATTTGTACTGCTATTGACCCTGGCTTTCTTATCTGCGGCAGTGTTTGGATGCGCGGGCGGCGGCGACGGGCAAAGCGCGGGTGATGCAAAGGGGAAGATCGTGGGCATTGAACCGGGCGCCGGTATAATGAAGGCAACGGAAAAAGCCATTGAGGAGTACGGGCTTGATTTTGAGCTGCAGGACAGCAGCAGCGCCGCCATGGCGGCAGCATTGAAAAAAGCCATTGAGAACAACGATTGGGTTGTGGTCACCGGCTGGACCCCGCACTGGAAATTCGCCAAGTGGGACTTGAAATATCTAGATGACCCGAAGGGGATTTACGGTGGCGAGGAACATATCGCAACCATAGCCCGCAAAGGTCTTTATGAAGATATGCCCGAAGTTTACACCATGCTGGACAACTTCTACTGGGCACCATCGGACATGGAGGCCGTAATGGTTGACATCGAAGAAGGAATGTCTCCGGACGAAGCGGCTCGCAAGTGGATCGAAGCGAACCAGGATAAAGTAAACCAGTGGATTCCCGGTGAAGAAGCCGCCGAAAAGGGCAAGGTCAAACTAGGCTACGTGGAATGGGATTCCGAAATAGCCAGCACCCACGTGGTTAAAAATGTACTGGAGGACATGGGGTACGAGGTTGATGCCATTGCTGTGGACGCCGGTGTGATGTGGACCGGAATCGGCAAGGGTGATTTCGATGCCATTGTTTCCGCCTGGCTGCCGGGAACCCACGCCGATTACTACGCCCAGGTCGAAAATGACGTGGATAACCTTGGCCCAAACCTGGAAGGAGCTAAAATAGGCTTGGTGGTACCCACTTACGTAGAAATCGATTCCATCGAAGAACTGAACAGCGTCAAGGATAAATTCCAGTAATGTTTTGCCTTGGGGCGGCCCACCGGGCCGCCCTTTTAAATCAGGTAATTTCTTGCTTGCTGAGGGTGCTCCTGTACCGGTGCAAGTCGGAAATTATACCGCCCATGCGGTCGATGGCGGCCTTATTCTTCCAGTACATTTCCGGGCTGTTACACCGGTTAAGGCTGCCGTACAGGACGCTGAGGCGCAGGTACAACCTCCGCGGCAAAAGGGCCACATCCCCGCCCAGCTTGTGCCAGGCCTCGGTTGTAAATATTGTTTCTTTACCCTCACCTTCACACTTTGTGTAGCTTTCCGTTTTGCCTTCCAGGATATCTTCCACCACAGTCCTGTTTTTCTTTAACTCCTCCAGCAGCTCATCTATGACAAACAAACTTTTTTCCGTTACCTCCTGGGCCCTTACGGCCTGGTAATACCAAACGGTTACTATTACTCCGTAAAGCGTGAGTAAGCCGCCAAGGGCAGCCTCATTAAACCCCCTGGCGAATTCCGGGGTATTCACGTGCTCGCCCAGCGCGTGAAACAGCCTGGGGAAGGTGCCCGAAAGCCAGTCCCAGTTGGCCATAATAACTATGAGCTCGCGATTCAAAGAAAGAATAACCCATATGATGAAAGGGCTGAATACCATAACCATGCATAACAGTACCCTTTTAATAAAGCGATAGGTTTTTCGTATTATGCCGCGTTCCACCAAAGAACACACTATCTTTATAAGCGTCTTTCCTTCCTGGCTGCAGCCGGCCATGTATCTCACCTTCCATATTCAAGCCCGAATTTTTTGTACCCGCGCCGGCTTTTATAGCGTTATCAACAAACCACCGCATAATCCCGGTAGACCCCCATGCCGCGTTGCGGCACCAGCAGAAAGATGAAAATTACTTGTAGGGTATACCTGTTCCGGTCGAGCGATTTGCGGGAGCGCCGGTAACGG